>CACJBC010000006.1 GCA_902591565.1 uncultured SAR86 cluster bacterium
ATGCGGATGTTAACGTAGTTGGTGTTATGGGTTGTGCTGAAAATATGTGCTCATCCAAAGCCACAAAACCTGGAGATGTTGTAACTTCAATGTCTGGTCAAACTATTGAAATACTCAATACTGACGCTGAAGGAAGATTAATACTTGCAGATTGTTTAACATACGTTGGAAAGTACAAACCTTCATATGTTATCGATATGGCAACACTAACTGGAGCTGTTGTCATTGCTCTTGGCAGGCATGCAAGTGGAGTTATGGCAAATGATCAGCATCTTGCAGATAAAATAATTGAATCTGGTGAAGAGTCAGGTGATAGAGCTTGGCAACTTCCATTATGGGATGAACATCAGTCATGTACTAAAACTAAATATGCAGATTTAGCGAATATTGGCGGTGGAAGAGAAGCTGGAACAATTCATGCCGCAGCTTTCCTTTCAAAATTTACTAATGATTATAAGTGGGCACATATCGATATTGCTGCTACAGCTTCCTATAGCACCCCAGTAAAAGCTGGAACTGGCAGACCAGTTCCTCTTATAAGTCAATTACTGCTTAGTAAGAAATTAAAGTAATTTAAATTAAACTTCCTCATGGATAAACAGTATTACCCTGTAGAAATCGAAGAAAAATGGTCTAAGATTTGGGCTGAGAGAGTTATTTCTAATAAGGACTCAAAAGATTCTTTTTCTCAGGTAATACCGCCTCCAAATGTCACTGGCACTCTTCATATGGGTCATAGTTTTCAATATGCCATTATGGATTTCTATACAAGATATAATCATATGGCTGGAAAAGATGCTCACTGGCAAGTTGGAGCTGATCATGCTGGTATAGCTACTCAGATGGTTGTAGAAAATAATCTTGCAAAAAAAGATATAACTAGAAATGAACTTGGAAGAGAAAAATTTCTTGATGAAGTTTGGTCATGGAAAGATTATTCAGAAGAAAAAATTACGTCCCAAATTAAAAGACTGGGATGCTCAGTAGATTGGAATAAATATAGGTTTACCTTAGATGATGGATGCAACGAAGCAGTTATAAAAGCATTCGTTGAGTTGCACAGAAAAAATAAAATATATAGGGGTTATAGATTAGTTAATTGGGATCCATCTCTTAAAACTGCTGTTTCAGACCTTGAGGTAGTAAGGCAGGAAAAAGATGGCCTCCTTTGGCATATCAAATATCCAATTGAAGATTCAGAAGAGTATGTAATAGTAGCAACAACAAGACCTGAAACTATGTTTGGAGACATGGCTGTTGCTGTAAATCCAAATGATGATAGGTATAAAAGTCTTATTGGTAAAAATATAGTTCTGCCCTTTGTTGGAAGAAAGATACCTATATTAGCTGATGAATATGTTGATATGGAATTTGGAACTGGTTGTCTAAAGATTACTCCAGGCCATGACTTTAACGACTATGAAATAGGAAAAAAATATTCACTTCACGAAGTAGATGGTCAGGTAAAGACTTCGAATGACTCAAGTGATTTTGAACCTATCAATATATTTAATGAAGATGCATGGTCAAATGAAAATGTACCTGAGCCATTTTCAAATCTCGATCGTTTTAAAGTTAGAAAGGCTGTATTAGAGAAGCTTAAAGAACTCAATCTTTTAGAAAAAGAAGAAAAACATCATATAAGCGTACCCAGAGGCGAAAGATCTAATATTGTTATTGAACCTAGATTAAGTCATCAATGGTATGTAAAAACTGAAGAAATGGCGGCAAGAGCTAATGAGGCTGTCAATAAAGGAGAGATAAAATTTCATCCTGGCAATTGGGTTAAAACGTATTTTAATTGGATGAATAATATTGAGGACTGGTGCATAAGCAGACAAATATGGTGGGGTCATAGAATTCCAGCATGGTACGACTCAGAAAATAATATTTACGTTGGTCATAGTGAAAAAGAAGTTAGGCAATTTTATAAACTCGACGATAGAAAACTTTCACAAGATGAAGACGTTTTGGATACCTGGTTTTCCTCAAGTTTATGGCCTTTTGCATCTTTGGGATGGCCAGAAAAAACTAAAGATTTTGAAAAGCATTTTCCAACCTCTTTATTGGTTACTGGGTTCGATATTATATTTTTTTGGGTTGCCAGAATGATGATGATGAGCCTTGAGTTTACTGATCAAATCCCTTTTAAAGATGTTTATGTTACTGGTCTTATAAGAGATGAAAATGGGCAAAAGATGTCTAAATCTAAAGGGAATGTTATTGATCCACTAGATCTAATTTATGGTATCTCTCAAGACGATTTGGTTGAAAAAAGGACTTCAAATCTCATGCAAGAAGGTATAGCACAAAAGATTGAAAGAAAGACGAGAAACCAATTTCCAAAAGGTATTGATTCATATGGAACAGATGCTCTGAGAATGACATTCTACTCACTAGCAACACATACCAAAGATATAAGCTTTGAAATGGGCAGGCTTAAAGGATATAGAAACTTCTGTACTAAGGTTTGGAATGCAGCAAGATTTATCAATGGCTACCCTGTTGGAAACGATTCATTTCAATCGGCTAATAAAACTGATGAGTGGATATATGAAGAATTTGAAAAATCAAAAAAACAGATCGAGAGAAATATTAAAGATTACAGATTGGATTATGCTATCAACGAAGTTTATGAGTTTTTCTGGAGTAAGTTTTGTGATGTCTATATAGAAGAATGTAAAAAAAGCGGAGAAACAAATAACCTTAGGCCCCTTTTAAAACAAATACTAGTTATGATGCATCCTTTCGCTCCATTCATAACCGAAGAAATTCATAGCTTATTATTTGAAAGTTCAATTATTTAATTAATAATGAACTTGCTTAAGAATGGTTTATTTAATACCCTTTTGGCATCAAGTCCTTTAAGAGAAAAACAACAAAAAACCATACGCAAAGAGCTAAATACAAAATCTTCAAAAAAGATTTTTACATCATCCAATTCACAGTCAATTGAAATATTCGAAACAGATTTATATAAAAAGAAGGTAATTTTTTTTCCAGGATGGC
The DNA here is from genome assembly GCA_902591565.1 of uncultured SAR86 cluster bacterium. GTDB lineage: Bacteria > Pseudomonadota > Gammaproteobacteria > Magnimaribacterales > D2472 > SCGC-AAA076-P13. Next base: position 3,010 of record CACJBC010000006.1, read on the forward strand.
TGGGTCACAAAGATTCTAAATATTTAATTCCTTTAGCTCATCTTTTGCATACTAATAATTTTGATATTATAAGAATACATCCTGTTGATCATGGTGATACTGAATATTTAAATAAAGATTTTTTTAGAGCTACTGATATTCAAACGCTGATCGAAGTAGTTGAATTTATTGGTAAAAAATATATAGAAAGTGAAATACACTTAATTGGTTTTTCTCTTGGAGGCAATATCTCATTGAGAATATCAGCTTCTGATTCAATTAACTTTTTGAAAAGTACTATTGTCCTATCTCCAGTAATTGATCCTAAAATCTCGATGCAAGCTATGGATAATACTTCATGGATTCTAAGAAAATATTTCACAAATAAATGGCATAAATCTCTTAAAAGAAAAATTAAATTTCATAAAATTGCTAATTTGGAAGAAGTTTTAAAATACAAAAATCTTCAAGAAATGACTAAATTTTTTGCAAAAAATTTCACTCCACATAATAGTATTGAAGAGTTATTTTCTGGATATGCAATAACTCAGAATATCATTGATCATATAAAACATAATACACTTATATATTCATCTATTGATGATCCTTGTATACCTATTGAACCTCTCCTAAAACTAAATCAAACTGATTATGTAAAATTTATGCCCCAGCAATATGGTGGGCATTGTGGTTTTATAGATGATTTCAAGTTTTCATCTTCTCTATATGACGAAATAGTTATTAAACTAAATGCAGATAGAGTCTAATTTTCTTTTGCAGAAAGATACATTTGAATATGATCAATGTCATCTTCTAGATAAACCTCACCCCTAGCTTCAAATCCAAGCTCAACATAAAAATGCATTAACCTGTGTTGAGCTGAAATAACAATTTCATGCTCAGGATATTCTTTTGATAAAAAGTTTACTCCTTCTTTTGTAATTTCTTTTCCAATACCAAGGCCTCTTGAATTTATTTCTGTGACGATTCTCCCAAGTGAGGAACCATCGTATTTAATCCCCGGTCTAAAAGCTCTTAGGTACCCAATCAAGTCTTTGTCGTTATATGCCAACAAATGAAATGCATCTTGATCAGCATAATCTGCATCTATGTATGGACAATCTTGTTCAACAATAAAAACTTTTTGTCTCAAATGAATCATTGCATACAATTCATCTGAAGATAGCTCTGCAAATGTTTTCCATATGTATTTAATTATTATATTACTCATAACTTTTCTTAATTAAATGATTATATAGATGCTTTAAGGTTAGGTCATTTTTAAGATTTGTATCTCTTTTTTGTATATAATCATTTTTTTAAAAATCATATTTTTGATCAAAAAAAAGGAATCCAAAAATGAAAACAGTTTATGACTTCAATGTTAAAGATGCAGATTTGAATGAAGTATCTCTTGGTGAATATCAAGATAAAGTTCTCTTAGTAGTTAATGTTGCCAGCCAGTGTGGGCTCACACCACAGTATAAAGGCCTTCAGGAATTATATGAAAAATATAACTCCAATGGTTTAGAGATACTTGGATTTCCATGCAATCAATTTAAAGGTCAAGAGCCAGGCACTAATGAAGAAATACAATTCTTTTGCACTGAAAAATATAATGTTAGTTTTAAAATTTTTAATAAAATTGATGTAAATGGCCCAAACGCTGATCCATTTTATAGTTTTCTTAAAAATCAGCAGCCCGGAATTCTTGGTACCAAGAATATCAAATGGAATTTTCAAAAATTTTTAGTAAACAAGAACGGAGAAGTTATTAAAAGATACTCACCTACCACATTGCCAGAAGACATCGAATCAGATATTAAAAGTCTGCTAAGTTAATTACTAATGGATATTTCTTTTATTGGCTGGATTCATACATTAATAGCACTTCTAGCAATAGGATCTGGAGCGTATTCTTTAAAAAAGTATACTATTATTGAAACAAAAAACCTTTCAGCCAAAATATTTGTTTTCGCAACTATTGTTGCTGCTATAACTGCACTATTGATATATAAGCGTGGTTTTGGTGTGGGGCACTTGCTAGCAATAGTCACCCTTTTGGCTGTAATATTTGGATACATTAATGAAAGGGGTCTGTTTTTTGGATTCCTTACACCCTACCTTCAAACAATAAGCTATTCTGCTCTTTTTCTTTTTCATATGGTACCCGGTATAACAGAGGTTTTAAGAAGATTTCCAAGAGACAACCCAATAGTTCTCGATTCAAATATAGATCATCCGATTCTTATAAGCTTTTACATAACATTTTTTATCTCATATTTAATAATCACAACAAATCAAATTATTTGGTTAAAAAAAAGAAGTTACTAAATTGGAAGAGACATTAGCAAAGCATCTTCAGAATTGTCTTTATAGTAATTGTCCCTAATAGCATCTTTACTGAAACCAAATTTTTCATAAAAATTTATGGCCTGGGTATTACTAACCCTTACTTCAAGGAATATCTTTTTGTAATTCATGGCCTTGCATTGTTTCAGCATGCTTTGAAGCAACAAAGTTCCTATACCTTTTGATTGCATTTGTGTTCTTACAGATATACTTAATATATGAGCTTCTGGATTGACTGGAGAAAAGATAAGAAATCCTATAATCTTGCTATCATGCATACAAATCAGGCCTTTATGGCCAACTTCAAAAGATGATAAAAAAGTTTCGTATTTCCACGGACTGGGATTAACCTCGAGCTCTATCTTGTAGGCTTCTTCTAAATCCTTCAAACCCATCAAGGAAATCTTATACATTTTTTACTTTAAAAAAATCTCTTTAAGCTTTTTCCATAAAACCATCTTTGATTCTTTATCAGAAATCATTTTCTTAAGTGAGGGTGCTTGAACGAATGGTACGGGTAGCTCAAGAGAGCTTATATCAGGTATAAAACAAATTATGCCTTTAATGTCTTTAATAACTGAAATATTTTCTTTTATATCGTCAAGATTATATTTATTTTGAACTATGTTTTTATCAACAGGTTTAACTGCATCCACAATAGCAATAAGAAGCTTTGCCTCATCTTCATCCAAATCATCATATGATTGCCCAAGTAATGTTAAAATATTTCCTTTTTGATAACTAAAGATTATTTTTGAAGGCTCTGGTTCCTGTTTTGAACGAAGTTCATATCTGGTAATACCCATCTCTTTAAGAATTAAATTTGTTTTAACACTTGGAGTTATCATAGAAATTAAATATTAACATTTACAAATAAAAAATGGATAATCCAGTAAATAAATATAAAGCTTTTCAGCCCATTAACCTTAAAGATAGGGAATGGCCTTCAAAGGTAATAAATCAAGCACCTACATGGTGTTCAGTTGATCTTAGGGATGGCAATCAAGCATTGATTGAGCCAATGGGTTCTGAGAGAAAATATAGAATGTTTGCTTTATTATGCAAACTAGGATTTAAAGAAATTGAAGTCGGGTTCCCTTCTGCATCACAAACTGATTATGACTTTGTCAGATCATTAATAAATGACAAAAAAATTCCTTCTGATGTAAATATACAAGTTTTAACTCAAGCCAGAAACGAATTAATTGAAAAGACTTTTGAGTCTCTTAAAGATATTCCTAGAGCTATTGTTCATTTTTATAATTCAACATCAACTCTGCAGAGAAAAGTTGTTTTTAATCAAGACAAACAAGGCATTAAGGAAATAGCAATTAATGGAGCATTAAAAATTAAAGAACTGGCTTTAGCAAATCCAGAGACTGACTGGAGTTTTGAATACTCGCCCGAAAGCTTTACTGGTACTGAACTTGATTACGCAGCAGAAGTCTGTGATTCAGTTGTTGATATCCTTAAAGAAGTTTCGAAACATAAGATAATAATTAATCTTCCAGCAACTGTAGAAATGTCTACACCAAATATATATGGTGATCAGATTGAGTGGATGAATAAGAATTTAAAAAATCGCAAAAATATCTCACTTAGTATTCATCCTCACAATGATAGGGGAACAGCTGTCGCCGCATCTGAATTTGGCCTTATGGCTGGTGCAGACAGAGTTGAAGGTACTTTATTTGGAAACGGAGAAAGAACTGGAAATGTTGACATAGTTACAATAGCTTTAAATATGCTGACTCAAGGAATTGATCCGCAGCTAGATTTTTCCAACATAAATTCAATTATGAGAGAAGTTGAATATTGCAATCAACTGCCAGTTCATCCAAGACATCCCTATGCAGGAGACTTAGTTTTCACAGCTTTTTCTGGGTCTCATCAAGACGCAATCAAAAAGGGATTCCAAGCCATGAAACAAAGCAATGATCCAGAATGGGCAGTACCATATTTACCAATTGATCCAGCTGACTTGGGTAGAAGTTATGAAGCTGTTGTGCGTATTAACTCTCAATCTGGTAAGGGGGGCGTTGCATTTCTTTTAGAAAAAGATCATGGCGTATCTCTGCCAAGAAGACTACAAATCAGTATGAGTCAAAAAATTCAAAAACTTGCTGATGAAACAGGAAAAGAGATTAGTAGTACTGAAATATGGGATATATTTGAAACAAACTTTCTGAAACCAAAAAATAATTTTGCTTATAAAAGCCATACATCATCAACTAAAGATGATGTTAATAAATTAGATGTAAAAATGATTATGAACTCACAAGAGGTTACTATATCTGGAATAGGTAATGGTCCAATAGATTCATTTGTTAACGGTCTTTCTAAAAAACTGGGCATAAATATAAAGATTTCTGATTATCACCAATCGGCAATATCATCTGGTTCTGATGCTCAGGCTGCAGCATATATTGAGCTAGAAAAAGATGGAAAGACAAGATGGGGGGTTGGAATAAATCCAAATACTACGAGAGCTTCTTTTGAAGCTATTATTGTCGGCCTAAGTAAAATCTTATAAAAATTAATCGAAATTAGGTTCGCGTTTTTCAAAAAAAGCAGTTACTGCCTCTATATTTTGTGGACTTCTAACTAAATTATTTTGAATTTCAGCTTCGTTATTATATGTATCTAAGTATGAATTAGATAAAGAGTCTCTCATTAATTTTTTGGTATTAGCTAAGGCTTGAGGTGATCTTTTTGCAAGTTTTAGTGCCCATTCCATAGTATCTTTCTGAAGATTTTCAACTGAACTAACTTTGTTTGCTATGCTGAATTGTAAACATTCTTTTGCTTCAATTTTTTTAGCTTCTATAGCATACTCAAATGCTTTTCCATAACCAAGGTATTTTGGTAATAGCCAAGATAATCCTCCATCAGGAACTAAAGCTATATTGCTGAAAACAGATAAAATATATGCATCTTCTGACATTATTCTAAGATCACATGACATAGCAAATGCTGCTCCAATACCAGCAGCAGGTCCTTGAATTGATGCAATTACCGGTTTAGGCATTGATATGATATTATCAAATGATGGCTTATAACCCTTAAGCAAACCATCTTTAGCATTATCCCATTTAGGTTCTCGCTCTGCTAAATCAGCGCCTGATGAAAAAGCTCTTCCAGCTCCAGAGAGAATTACAACCCTTACATCATCATCATCTTTAACGATTTGAGTTGCCTGTTGTAACTCTAATGTTAATTCAGTGTTGAACGCATTCAATACTTCAGGTCTATTTATTTCAACCGATGCAATTTTATTTTCTATATTAAGATTAATCGTTTTAAAATTCATTGCTTTTTACCCCACACTGATTATATACCTTTGTTGTAGTTATTTCTTTGCTATATACATACACTTATCTCTATATGATATTTTTCCACCTGATTCTTCTTTATCTGCTCTTGACCATGAAACTTCTGACTTAGGCCCAGGGTTTGAATGTAAAAAAGTTTTTATAATTTCTTCAATTACTTTTTTACTTGGCATAGCTATATTCTCTTCCTTAATTGAAAATCTTATAATATCAACTACAAATGATTCTTGAATTTCTTTGAGGTCTTTTATTTTAATTTTTTTACCAATTAAATGATGGAATTTTTCTTTAAAAAGAATTTCATAGGATTGATTTTTAGTCTTAATAAAATTTGATGAATTAGAAATTCTTGATGATGCTTTATTCCATCTTTCTTCAATAGAGGGAATAATAGTGTTTCTAATGTAATTCCTATCTTGGTCAACCTCATAATTAGACTCATCATTGATATAACTTATCTCATTATCTTCGAGATAAGTTAAAATATCTTTCTTAGAAAGGTTTATCAAAGGTCTTACGAGATATCCATCTCCAACACTTCGTTTTACAGCAAGAGATTCTAATCCATCTACCCCAGTGCCTCTAAAAAGTCTTAATAAAAATGTTTCAGCCACATCATCAGAATGATGTCCAAGTAAAATCTGATCGCCCTCTTTTAGATATTTTTTAAATAAATTATATCTAGCTTTTCTTGCAGCTGATTCAAGACCATCTCCATCAACCTTAATTTGAACAGACTCAACATTGCATCTAATACCTAAATTTTTACATACTTGTTTGCAATGATTTTTCCATTTTTCTGAATTACTTGAAAGATTATGATTAATATGAATTGCTTCAATTTTTTTTATATCATTTGCATGAAGTAGATGCAATAAAGCAGTAGAATCTGGTCCCCCACTGTAACCAACATAGATTTTCTTACCTAAATCTAAGTTACAAATTAAATCATCAAAACTAATCAAAATCTAAATGCCAACTTCAACTAATCTTTTATATCTTCTATCTAATAATTGTTCCATAGACATATTATTTAAAGTGGATAAATTTTTAATTAATGAATCTTTTATTCTAGATGAAATTAAATCATAGTCTCTATGAGCACCGCCTAGAGGCTCTTCGATAATTTCGTCAATAATTTTTAAATTTTTAAGTTCCTTTGCTGAAACTTTCATAGCTTCAGCAGCATCCGGTGCCTTTTCAGCAGTTCTCCATATTATAGAAGCACATGCCTCTGGTGAAGCAACAGAATAAGTTGCATATTGAAGCATTGCAATATTATCACCAACACTTATTGCCAGTGCTCCTCCAGAACCACCCTCGCCCGTAACTACAACTAAAATTGGGGTTTTTAATTCCGACATTACAGCTAAATTTCTAGCAATAGCTTCACTTTGTCCCCTTTCTTCACCCTCAATGCCAGGATATGCTCCAGCTGTATCAATAAAAGTTATTACTGGCATAGAAAATTGTTCAGCTAACTCCATTAATCTTTTAGCTTTTCTATATCCTTCAGGTTGTGGCATACCAAAATTCCTTCTGACTTTTTCTTCTGTATCTCTACCTTTTTCATGACCAATAATCATAACCGGCATATTTTCAAGATACGCAATACCTCCAATGATTGATGCATCATCACCAAATTGTCTATCACCATGCAATTCATCAAAATCATCAAAAATTCTATCTATAAAATCTAATGTGTGAGGTCTTTGTGGATGTCTAGCAACTTGAACTGTCTGCCAAATAGAAAGCTTTGAGTAGATTTTTTTTGTTTCAACATCTCTTTCTTTTCGTAGAGTATTCATTTGATTATTTAAGTCTGATGAATCTATAGCTGAATTTTTTAAAGCAGTGATTTTTTCAGATATATCCTGAATAGTTTTCTCAAAATCTAAAAATTTATAATCTTCTGAAATCTCAGGAATATTCATGGGATCAATTTTTTTATTTATCATTTTTATTTTGTTAAAAAAAATTAAATTTCTAGAGCATTTTTTCCAAAAGCCTCATCTAACAAGCTTAAATTTGATAAGGTTGGTTCAAATTTAAATTTGTCTCCTAGATCTATTATAGCCTCTGAATCATTTGTTATTACTTTTACATTTAAAATACATCCTGATGATTTCCAGAACTCTTTATTTAATTTTTCTAACTTATCAGATAATTCTTCAAGTGAAAAAAGATCAGATTTTTCAAGATTCAAAGTAACTTCCTGAATCTTTCTTAATAACTCTTCATCTAATGATTTAACTTCTTTTACTCTCATCCTGAACATTGCATCGCCAATTTCTTTGGATCTGTAATCATCAATTTCAACTGCACCTTTGACAACAAGAATTTTTCCATCTTTTAAAATTTCATGACAGTCTTCAAGAACTTCACTTGGAACTATTCCGTCCATAACACCACTTCCATCATCAAAGTTTATAAACGTTAAAGGCTTTCCTTTTTTGTCTTTAATTTGTCTAACACTATTTATTAAGACTACTAGTGAAGCTTTCTTTGTATCGTAATTGAGTTTGTTTATTTTTATTGATCTAAGACTATTAACTTTTGTTTCAATTGCATTCACAGGATGACCAGATAAATAATACCCCAGTGATTTTTTTTCAAGTGATAGTAACTCACTTAAATTAATATCTTGGATATTTTTATACTTCTCATATGGATCAAAACTATCATTTAATGAAGAAAACAAATCTCCAGACATCCCAGCTTGCTTGGACATATTTTTTGAACCGTCTTTCAGCATATCTTCGATACATGAAATTGCTATACTTCTTGAAGGGGTAATGCTATCAAATGCACCAGACTGAGATAATGCTTCCAAGGATTTTTTTCCTCCAAGTTTTATATCAACTTTTTTTGAAAAATCCCATAAATCATTAAATGATTTACTTTTTCTAATTTCACAAACATGTTTAATAAAAGAATCAGCCACACCTTTTACAGCCCCAAGGCCATATTCAATGTCTCCCTTATCATTTACTAAGAACATTTTGTTGCTAGATAAAATATTTGGCTTTAATACATTAATGTTCATTCGTTCACACTCTTTAATTAATGAGTAAATTTTATCTGTATTTCCTAACTCAGTTGAAAGCACAGCAGCCATAAAATGCTCAGGATAATAAGTTTTAAGAAACGCTGTTTGATAGGAAATTACAGCATAGGCAGCTGAATGAGATTTATTAAAACCATATTCTGCAAATTGTTCAATTAGCTCGAATATTTTTTCTGCTGTTTTTGCTGGAATAGATTTTTTATCACAACCCTTAATGAAGATTTCTCTTTGCTCTTCCATTTCTTCAACTTTTTTCTTACCCATAACTCTTCGGAGGATATCTGCTTGCCCCATAGAATAGCCAGCAAGAACTCGAGCTGCTTCCATCACTTGTTCTTGGTAAACAATAACTCCATAAGTTTCAGAAAGAACGGGTTCAAGCAATTCATGTGGATAAGTAACTTGGCTTCTTCCATGTTTTCTATCTACGAAAGTTGTATGCATTCCTGAATTAAGGGGTCCAGGTCTATAAAGTGCTAAAAGAGCTGTTATTTCTTCAAATTTTGTGGGTTTGAGTTTTTTAATTAAATCTCTCATTCCAGCAGATTCCAATTGGAATACAGCCATAGTATTACCAGATGATAATAATTCAAAGACCTTAGGATCATTTAAAGGAATATTATCTAAGTTTAATTTTACTTCGCCTTTTTGAAGAGATTTATTGATTGATTTTAAAGCCTTATCTATAACTGTTAATGTCCTCAACCCGAGAAAATCAAATTTTACTAATCCAATTTTCTCTACATCATCTTTATCATACTGAGTCATGATTGAGGATGATTGTCTATCATTATAAATTGGGCAAAAATCTGACAAACTACCAGGAGCAATAACAACACCGCCTGCGTGCTTACCCACATTTCTTGCAATGCCTTCTAATTTATAAGCTAAATCTACAACTTCTCTAACTTCAGCATCATTTTTAGCAGCCTGAGCAAAGACTGGTTGTTCTTCTTTTGCTCTATCAAGAGTCATTCCTGGTGCAAATGGAATCATTTTTGAAATTCTATCTCCCAACGCATAGGGTTTTCCCATTACTCTAGCAACATCTCTTACAACAGCTCTAGCAGCCATCGTTCCAAAAGTAGCAATTTGCGAAACAGCTTCAACGCCATATTTTTTACTCACATACTCAATAACGGTATCTCTTTTTTCCATGCAAAAATCTATATCAAAGTCAGGCATAGATATTCTTTCTGGATTAAGAAAGCGTTCAAATAATAACCCATGATCTATTGGATCAAGCGTTGTTATACCCAGCGAATAAGCAACCAAAGAACCAGCCCCTGAACCCCGACCTGGTCCCACTGGTACGTCGTTATCCTTAGACCATTGTATGAAATCATAAACAATCAAAAAGTAACTTGAGAAACCCATTTTCTTTATTTGATTTAATTCATAATCAAGTCTTTGTTTATAGATTTCTTTTTTTTTGGTATCAAAATTTATTATTAATTGACTTAGTTTTTCATGAGAAAGCTCAAAGATATATGAATCAAAATTATGTTCTTTTGGAACAGGATACTCTGGAAGAAAATATTCTTTAGTATGAAGAGATACATTGCATTTTTTTGCAATTTCATTTGTATTATCTATTAATTCATCAAAGCCAATAAATAAATCTTGCATTTCTTTTGGGCTTTTAAAGTATTGTTCAATAGAAAATATTTTTTCTCTATTTGGATCATTTAGCGTTCTTCCGGTATTAATACAGACCTTAGTTTCATGTACTTCATAGTCATCAGGTTCTGAAAATAAAACATCATTTGTTGCTATTAATGGAACACCTTTAGAACAAGCCAAAGGAAGAATATTTGAGAAATATTCATGCTCATCAGATCTATTTGTTTTTTGGACTTCAATAAAAAAATCATCTTTGAAAACCTTTAAAAACTTATCAACCCGATTTACTAATTCATTATTTTTCTTTCTTTTAATTAATTCAAAAAGGTGGCTATCTTTTCCACCTGATATTGCTATTACATCATCTTTAAACTCTAGAAGATCTTTAAAATTTATAATTGGATTTTGATATGTAAAATTATTATGAGCATTTGAGATCACTTTCATTAAGTTTTTGTGGCCATTATTATTTTTAGCTAATAAAAGAAGTTCATGGGAATTATCGTCCTCATCGAATATAACTTTTATTGATGAGCCAGAGATAGGTTTTATTCCTTGTGCTTCACACTTACTAAAAAATTTTACCATTGCAAACATATTCGACTTATCAGTAAGAGCAAGAGATGGAACAGAATGCTTCTTAGCACATTCAACCAGTTGATTAATAGTTAATAACCCTTGGGTAATGCTGTACTCTGATGAAACTCTTAAATGAGAGAATGTTTTATTCATGCTATTAATTAATGACGCCCTTAAAAGTTTTCCTATGAACTGGGGTAATGCCATATTTATTTATGGCAGCTTTATGTAGTTTAGTTCCATACCCCTTATGACTGGAAAAATAAAAATTTGGATATTTTTTATCAAATTGCATCATCAAATTGTCTCTATAAACTTTTGCAATAATTGAAGCTGCGCTTATCTCATCTATATAAGAATCACCCTTTATTATTGTTTGTGTATCTATATCTAAATCAGGTTTATGAACTCCATCTACAAGTATTTTTACTGGCTTTACAGATAGGTTTAGTATAGCTCTTTTCATCGCCAATAAAGAAGCTTGAAGAATATTTATTTTATCAATTTCCTTTACACTCGCAGACCCAAAAGAAAAATAAGAATTTTCCATTATCATTAAAGACAATTCCTGTCTTTTTTTTATTGAGAGCTTTTTTGAATCCTTTAAACCAGGTATGTTATTTTTGAAAATTACAGCTGCTGCGATCACAGGCCCTGCTAAGCAACCTCTCCCAACTTCATCAACTCCAGCAATAAGTTTCAAAGCTTTAAAATTGCGTTTATATATTCTTCTTCTGTTTTACCAATTAGTAGTTCTCTTAATTGTGCAGATACAGATTGCATATCTTGAATCTCTTTTGAGGCAGCATTAATTGATATTGGATTACAGTTTCTTTGAATTAATTCAGGAAACTTGCGCACTCCCAATAAAAGATTTGGCAAACCAATATTATCAACTTTAAGCATTCTAGAAATTATAAAATAATTTATTGGGTTGGTTTTATAGCAGATAATAGGAAAAACTCCCAAAATTGCTGACTCCAATGTTGCGGTTCCCGATGTAACAATTGAAAACTTAGAAATCGATAAAAAATCTTTAGCAGATTCAGTTTCTACTCTAATTGGAAGTGATGAGGGTATATATGAAGCTATCAATTCTAAAATTTCTTGATCTGATGCTGGAATTAAATATTTATAATTTTCATTTTCTTTTGAATGAATCTTAATAAAATCTATATAAGTTGGTAATAAGTCTCTTATTTCAGATTTCCTGCTACCTGGAAGAATGGAAACAAATTGATCTTGTAAATCTAAAGAATATTCTTGAAATACCTTTTCTTTATTAGAATTGAATAAATCACAAAAGGGATGGCCTATGTGTATACTTGGTAGCTTTTTCTTTTTATAAAAGTTATCTTCAAAATTGAACAAGCACATTGTTAAATCGATATATTTTTTAATATGCTTTATCCTTCCTTCTCTCCACCCCCAAACTGAAGGGCTTACTACTTGAATATTTTTTGTTTTACCAATATTTTTTAACGCTTTATGAATTCCAATATTAAAGTCAGGTGAGTCAATGCCAAAAAAATAATCTATTTCCTCTTTTAGAAATAAGTTTATGATCTTCCTGCGTAAATACTTTAGTTCACTATAATTTAGTAAAGGCTCGATTAAACCCATTACATGAAGTTTTTCAAAATTGAATATAGGGTTTAATCCTTCATTAATTATTTTGGGTCCACCTACTCCAAATAATTCTACTTTATGCGTCTTTTTTAAACTTGATATAATTTTTGCACCTAGTCTGTCACCAGAATGTTCACCACAGACAACTCCAACTTTGATAATTGGTTTTTGAGAGCTCACTTATCTTAAAATACCACGTTTCGATTCTTTTATAGAGTTAATATAAATTTTTAAATAACTATCATTTTTATTTGAATGCATTTTTTCTAACTCTTCTAATGCGCTATCTAATTTAAGGCCTTTTCTGTAAATTAATCTATGTGCTTTTTTGATAATTTTTAATGATTCTTCCGGTATGCCATCTCTGGTCATTCCAGTTGTATTTAACCCAATGACTCTAGCTGGATTTGAGGCAACTTTAGTATACGCAGGAATGTCCATAGTTATAGAAGTATTCATACCAGCAAAACAATAGTCTCCTAAAGTACAAAACTGATGAACTGCAGAGTAGCCACCAAGCACTACATTGTTGCTGATACGAACATGGCCAGCAATTGCAGCATAATTTGCAAATATATTGCTATTGCCAACAAAACAATCATGAGCAACATGGGTATATGCCATCATGAGATTTTTACTACCAATCTTCGTAATGCCTTTATCCTGAATTGTTCCTCTATGAATCGTTACACCTTCTCTGAAAATATTATTATCACCAACAATTAATCTTGTTTCCTCACCTTTATATTTCTTATCAGGAGTATCCTCACCTATTGATGAAAACTGATAAATAATATTATTTTTTCCAATTCTTGTTGGTCCTTTAATTATGACATGACTCAAAATTTTTGTGCCTTCGTCAATCTGAACATTATCACCAATAATACAAAATGGGCCTATCTCAACAGATGAATCAATATTTGCTTTAGAGCTAATGATTGATGAGGAGTGAATATTCATTAGGCTTTCCTGTCAGCGCAAAGAATAGAAGCTGTGCAAACAATTTTTTCATCAACTTTAGCTTCTGTATCAAATTTCCATATACCTTTTTTTTCACTAACAACTTTACTAAAAAGGTGAACTTTATCATTCGGACCAATACGAGATTTAAATCTTGCTTTATCAATTCCTGCAAAAACATAAATAGATCCTTGCTCTGGTGTTTTATTCATAGTTTTAAAACCTAAAATTCCCGATGCTTGTGCAAGTGCTTCTACAATTAGAACCCCTGGAAAGATTGGATTATTAGGAAAATGGCCTCTATAAAAATCTTCTTCTGGAGAATTCTTTAATATGCAATGAATTTTTTTACCTATTTCAATATCTACTATTTCATCAATGAATAAAAAAGGTTCTCTATGAGGTAAAAAATTTTTAATTTCATTAAATTGTTCTAGCATGTTAGCCTCTTTTTTTAATAAATACAGATGATTTTGCCCAACTTTTTTTATCTTGAGCTGGCATTGTACCAACATAATTTCCTGGTTCTTTAATATCTTTAGTAATGAGCGTATGTGCGCCGACTGTCACATCATCACAAATTTTTAAATGTCCAATGACTCCCGACAAACCTCCCATCCTAAAATTTTTACCAATAACTGTAGACCCAGCGATTGCACATGAGGCCGCTATGGCTGAATTTTTACCAATAATTACGTTATGCGCTATTTGTATTTGATTGTCTAATTTAACTCCATCATGTATCTCAGTATCTGAAATAGCCCCACGATCAATTGAACAACATGCACCAATTTCTACGTTTGAGCCTATAATTAATCCTCCAATCTGCTCTATCTTTATATAGCCATTTTTTGTTGGTGCATAACCAAATCCATCAGATCCAAGAACAGAACCATTATGGATAATAGTACTTTCTGATATCTGAACATCCTGAACAATTGAACAATTAGATTTAATAATTACATTATTACCAATAGAACAATTAGGCCCAATAACAACATTTGCTCCAATAGATACATTCTTACCAAGAATTGCATCATTTGAAATGACTGCTGACGGATGAATAGATTTATTTTCTAGTTCGATATTTCCACTTTTAAAAAGCTTGCTAACATGAGCATAAACCTCATAGGGATTTTCATTAACAATATAATTCCTATGATCTTCTTCAAGATTTTCTTGATTAGTAATAATTGCAAGAGATTTTGAATTTTTAAGATGCTTCCTATATTTTGTGTTAGCTATAAATGTTATTGAAGAATTTGAAGCGTTTTCTAGGGTTGATAAATTGTCGACAATAAAATCTTTATTGCCGACAATATTTGAATTTGTTAAATCAGCTATGTAACCTAATGAATAGCTCTTGTCTTTTGGCACTAATCCGTTTTTGCACCATTTTCAGAAGCAGCTACATCAAGCATTGACGTAACATCATCTGTTAAATCAAGCGCCTGATCACTGAAAAGAATTGTTTCATTTTTTTGCAGTAACATTTTAATTTGCTTTGCCTGAATTAACTCACCAATGATTTTTTGCATTGCAGCACCACTGCTAACGAATACTTTTTGAGCTGTTTCTTCTTGAGCCTGTTGTAATTTTCCTGCTAGAAATTCTATATCTTTTCCAAGTTCTTGAATATCTTTTTGCATTTTAGCAATATCTTCATTTGATAAAGTTTCAAGTTCTTTTTGTAATTTTTCAGCTAACTCCTGTCTTTCAGATTGTAGTGCTTGCGCTTCTTCAAGATTACTTGCGTAATCAGGATCTTCTTCAAGAGCTTTAAAGGCATCACTAGCTGCTTGAGTTGAAAGAACTGCAGCTCTCATATCAATGACTGCTATCTCATCAGCATTAGCATGCTGTATCGACATTAAAAAGATTGCTAAAAAGTTAAGTTTTAAAATATTTTTCATAGTTACCCCTTAATTGGTGATGATATTTTATATTAATTAGAATACATTTCCTACTGTGAATTGGAATTCCTTAGTTCTCTCGAATTGACCTGCATTCTGTGGACTTGCAAAAGCAAAACTCATAGGTCCAAAACCGGTAATCCATGTTACACCTACTCCGAAAGAATACCTTAAATCATCAATTGCAGGCTTGTAACAATTAATTTGATAGTCTTTGCAGTTATCCGAAAATACATTACCGAAATCAAAAAAGAATGCTGATCTTAGCGAGCGTTGATCTTCAATAAAAGGTAGTTTAAATATGAGTTGGAGGCTTCCTTCTACCTTAATATTTCCACCGATGGATACTCTATTTGTATATTCAGTATTTGCATACGGATTATAGTAAGGTGTATCAGGAATATCATCCCCATCTGTATCTATTAGATTTGGACAAGTGCCTTCAGCATAATTAAATTCATAACATGGTGGATTAGTGCTTCGTGGACCTAATGTATTTGACTCAAAACCCCTCAAAGACCTCGGGCCGCCTGCATAAAAATTTCTAAAAAAGGGTGTTTCTTCAGTATCACCAAAAGCTTTTGTGTAACCAAGATCAATATTAAAACCAAATACATAATTCCTAGATAATGGTCTATAAAATTTATAAATATAATTAGCTCTTGCATAATCAATATCACCAACTGGAATTGTTGAAGAGATGCTAAAAACTGTTGAAGATCCATTAGTTGGAAATAGCCCTCTGTTTAATGTAACTTTCTGATATGAAATTTGAGCTGTTAGAGTCTCAAAAATACTACCCTCTGAATTAACAAAATCCCATATTTCTCTGGCTGGCCTACTACCAATATCAATATCAGTTTTGTCGTATGTAAATCCAAAATTTAGTCTTTGAACATCAGAAATAGGATAACCAAATTGTATTCCTGTGCCTTGTGAATTTGTTAAATAGTTAGCAACGTTAAACTCACCATAATCTGTTTCTCTAAAATAAAGGTTGTAACCTCTGCTAACACCATCTTTTGTAAAGTAAGGATCTACAAATGAAAAATTGTAACTTTCTGAATATATATTCTTGTTGATTCCAATACCAACAGTATTTCCAGATCCAAGAAAATTTTGTTCTTGTAAATTGAAGCCTAACATTAATCCAAAATCACTATATCCAATATTGCCACCTATTGAACCTGTCGTTTCTTCTTCAACGGTATATATAACATCTACTTGATCGTCTGATGACGCTACTGGAACTGTTTCGACCTCAACTTGTTTAAAATATCCCAATCGCTCAAGCCTAACTTTTCCAGTTTCAATCTGATTATCAGATGACCAAGCTCCTTCAAACTGTCGCATTTCTCGTCTTAGTACATGATCTTGAGTGGTCTCGTTGCCTGAAAATAATATTTTTCTTGTATATGTTCTATTTCCAGCATTAACATTAAAAGTAATTTTTACTTCGCTGGTTCCGTCATCTATTTCTGTTGAGGGATTAACTTCTGCAAAAGCATACCCTTGATTCCCAAGGATGTTTATAAAAAAATCTTCTATTGATGTAATTTGTTGTTGTGAGTATGTCTGTCCCTTGAGAGCGGTAACTACATTTTCATATGCAGATAATTCTACAGGAATATCACCAGTTACTTTGACATCAGATATCTTATGTTTTTCACCCTCAAATAGATTATAGTTAATAAAAATATCTTTATAATCTTTCGATAGGCTAACTTGAGCAGATTCAACAGAGAACTTTATATAGCCTCTGTTTTTATAGAAAGATTCTAAAGACTCTATGTCTCCTGTTAATTTTTCTTTGGAATATGCATTATCATTCCTAAGAAATGAAAAAAATGATCCTTCAGATAACTCAAATGAATCTTTAAGATCATCATCTGAGAATATTTCGTTGCCAATGATATTAATTTTCTTAATTTTTGCTCCAGTTCCTTCGTCAACAATAATATTAATTTCAATTGTATTTCTGGGCTGATTAATTTCTTCAATCTCTACATTTGCTCCATATCTTCCATTTGATGAATAAGACCTAACCAATTCATATTTTACCTTCTCCAAAGTAGATCTTTTATAAACACTTCCTTCTTTAATACCAACTCCGTCAAGGCTTTCTAATAACTGCTCTGTTTCAAGAGCTTTATTTCCTGAAATATCAATTTTAGAAACTGAAGGCCTTTCTACAACACCTATAATTAATGTACTCTCATCTCTTGCAATTGTTATGTCATCAAATTGTTCAGTATTAAATAAAGATTTTGTAATTTCTTTAGATTTTCTTATATCTATCTTGTCGCCAACTGTAATTGGAATAATATTAAAAATACTTCCAGTTGAGACTCTTTGTAGTCCAACAACTCTTATATCACTGACTATAAATTCATCAAAAGAATATGCTTGAACTGACATGATCAGACATAACAAATAGATTTTAAACTTTTTCAATTAACTTCCTAAAAAAATCGAGATATATCATTAAAAATTGCAAATATTATTAATGCGCCTACAAGTAGTGCTCCGCTTGTATATATAAAATTTTCTATTTTTTCTTCTAAAGGTTTGCCTCGAATTGCCTCTATGCTTAAAAGCACTAATTGTCCTCCATCTAAAACTGGAATTGGAAGTAAGTTCAACACCCCTAAACTTATACTAAGCAAAGCCATTAAATACATAAAAGGTATAAATCCAGCTTGTGCAGTATTCCCTGCCATTTGTGCGATTCCAATTGGACCACTTAAATTTTCTGTGCCCATATTTCCTGTAATCATTTTTCCAATAAACTGAAGAGTCTTAAGGCTGAGGTTATATGTTTCATAAATTGCTTTAGAAAAAGATTCAAATATAGATCTGCTTGTACCAAAAGAAACTCCTATGATTCCATACTCTTTACTATCGTCTTGTATAGATGAACCAATTTCTACAGGTAGCTGAATTAACCTATCATCTCGATATATATCAAAAAATGCCGTTTCATTGGGTAGCTTCGAGACGACCTTTCTTATATCGCTGGCATATTCAATTTCAATATTATTAATCCTTGAGATGACATCATTTGCTTTCAGGTTTGCATTATCTGCGGGACCATTACTAATTACAGAGCCTATTATTGGTTTCATTTTATACTCTAAATCTAGCCCAAGATGTTTTATAGGATTAGCTTGGGATTCTGAAGTTGGTAAAAAGTTCTCAACATTGATACCAATATTTATGTTGCTATCAATATCTACTCTTTTTATAACAAGGTGAATTGTGCCTGAGTATCCAGCATAGGATAATAACTCAAGGCTAATATCTTTTGGATCAGATATATTTGAAGAGTTAATAGCAACTATTTCATCTCCAGGCAAAAGAAAGTCATTAGATGATTCAAAACTTAGAGAGCCATCAATGCCTTTAATAACTGCTGTTGTTTGTGGGTCTGGTGTGTTAAAGAATATAAGTGAAAAAATTAATATTGATAATAGAAAGTTTGCAAGAGGTCCGGCAAACATGATTATTGCTCTTTGCCATTTTGGCTTAGAATCAAATGTATTCTTTATTTGGTCTTCAGTTAATTGCTCTTTAGTTTCGGGTTCTAGTTCTATTAGTTTGTCAGTGATCATTGAGACATATCCACCAAGTGGAAGAGCAGATATAGCAAACTCAGTGCCATGTTTATCAAGTCTCTTATAGATTACCGGACCCATGCCTATAGAAAATCTTTGCACATGAACATTAAAGATTCTAGCAAATTTGAAATGCCCATATTCATGTATAGTCACTAATACACCAAGCAATGCTATAAAAGAGACAATGTATATAATTGATGTTGTCATAATTTTAAGAAATGGATTTTACCACCTTCTTGGCCTCTATGCGTGTTTGATTATCTATTTCATAAATCGTTTCTAAGTCAATACTTTTAGACAAAGAAACAGTATCAAAAGTTCTATAAATTACCTCATAAATTTTATCAAAAGTGATCTGTTCGTTTAAAAAACTTTGGACAGCAATTTCATTTGCTGCATTAAAAATGATTCCAGAAGATCCTCTATTGTTACATATATATCTTGCTATATTAAATATTTGAACTCTATCTTCAGGAATTTTTTGAAATGTAAGACTTAATGATGAAAAATCTATTTTAGAGAAATCAAGATTTAGCCTACTATCATTAACTGATAATGCGTGGGCAATGGGAACCCTCATATCCGGATTACTCATCTGACAAATACTTGACCCGTCTTTATAAGTAACAATTGAATGTATTATGCTCTGGGGATGAACTACTATTTCAAAAAATTTCTCGTCCAAATCAAATAAATATCTCGCCTCAATCAATTCAAGGCATTTATTAACTAAAGATGCAGAGTCAATTGATATTTTCGCACCCATTTCCCAGTTTGGATGACTTAGTGCTTCTTTTTTTGTAACCTTTGAGAGTTGAGAAATCTTTTTATTTAAGAAAGGGCCTCCAGAAGCAGTAATTACAATTTTTGATACATCGTCTGTTTTTTTATCAAAGCCTAAACATTGAAAAATAGCGTTATGTTCGCTATCAATAGGTACTATCTCAGTACTATGTTTTTTTGCTAAAGGAAGGATGACATCTCCTGCAGCTACAATGCTCTCTTTGTTAGCCAGCAAAATTGTTTTTCCAGTTTTTGCTGCCATTATCGTGCTTTCAAGACCAGCAAAACCAGAAATTGCAGATACTATGATGTCTACATCATCTTCATTAAGCAATTCCTCTAATTCAGATTTATCTTTCAGGATATTTAATTCATAATTATTTTTAAATGCATGCTTAAGAGATTTATGACTTTCATCAGATTCTGAATAAACATTTTTTAATCTAAATTCATTAATAATATATTTTGCTTTAGGTATATTTGAGTTAAAAGATATCCCTAAAAGATTTAATTTATTTTTATTTTGTTTGATTACGCTAAGAACGCTATCTCCAATACTACCAGTAGCACCCAATAAAATAATATTTTTCATAAGATAACTATCAAAATAAAAAGTAAAAGCATTACGGGTGTTGCTAGTAAATGAGAGTCTATTCTATCTAAGATTCCACCATGTCCGGGAAGAATATTGCCAGTGTCTTTTATTGACTTATCTCTCTTGAGAAAACTTATAAGTAAATCTCCATAAAAAGCTAATATTCCACCAAAAAAACATATTAAAACAGACCAATAACTAATATTAAGCAGATAACTTATCAAAAAGCCAAACAGTATATTCCCAATTAAACCCCCTATTAGACCCTCTAGAGTTTTGTTTGGACTTATATTTGGAGAAATATGAAGTTTTCCAAAGTTTGATCCGACAAAATAAGCAAGAATATCAAAAAGAGCTGTATTTATTATTATTATAAGAATAATGTGATAAACAGAGACTACATTTAGTTCATGTAAATCATAAAATTCTTTTAGAGCAAAAGAAGGTTCAGACAAAAGTCCAACCAAGAAGCAGATTGAAAACCAAAAATATATAAAAATTAAGTTAAAACCCCATAAAACTGGTTGTCTAAAACTATTTTTAATCCACTCATAAAATCCTGCTATTGAAAAAATTGAAATTAAAGACAGAAAAATCCAATAGTTTTCTGCAATTATTATAAAGATTAAAGGTAAAGCAATTATCAACCCTGAAATAGTTCGCCTTAATAAATTTGATTTATATTCTTTTGCCAAATCTTCTACTCACTGTCTTAAAGTTATCTATGCATTCTACAAAATCTTCTTTTGTAAAATCTGGCCAGTATTTATTTACAAATGATATTTCAGTATAGGCTATTTGATAGAGTAAGAAATTACTTATTCTTCTATCTCCTCCAGTTCTAATTAGTAAATCTATATCTTCAACAGGAGAAGAGGAAAACTCAGAAATCATTTTCTCATCTATTTGGTCTAATGTTATTAGATCATCTTTCACTTTTGATGAAATTTTTTTGGTCAAGTTAACTATATCTTGTCTGCCTCCATACCCAAGAGCAACATTTAAATTCAGTACTGATTCATATTCGCTAGTTGCAGTTTCTGCTTCATAAATTTTAGATAAAATTTTTGAGCCAAAATCTTCTATTTCACCAAAAAACTTTAGTTTAACTTTTTGTTTTTTTAAATCTGGCACTTGTTCGTTAATAGCTTTTACTACAAGCTTCTTTATTGCATCTATCTCAGATTTTGGTCTGGACCAATTTTCTGAACTAAAAGCATATAAAGTTAAAGAAGATACATTTTGTTTTACTGATTCTTCAACTATTTCTTTGACAACTTCAACACCTTTGCTGTGACCTTTGCTAATATTTAGAGAGTTTGAGATCGCCCATCTACCATTGCCATCCATAATAATAGCAATATGTTTGGCGATGTTTTTCTGCTTATCTTTTGATGAGTTAGCCATTAGGCTTATTTTAAATTTCTAAAAGATCAGATTCTTTTGCTTTTAATTCTGAGTCAACAAGCCCAATATACTTGTCCGTTTCTTTTTGAATTAAATCTTCCACTCTTCTTAAATCATCTTCTGATATTTCTCCAGATGACTGAAGCTCTTTGCATGATTGGTTTGCATCTCTTCTAATATTTCTTATAGATACCCTTGAATTCTCAGCTTCAGCTCTAGCCTGTTTAATATAATCTTGCCTTGTTTCTTCAGTTAATGCAGGCATTGTAATTCTAATTAAATCAGATGACGTACTTGGATTTAATCCCAAATTTGAATTAGATATTGCTTTTTCTATTTCAGGTATGAGGCTTTTATCCCAAGGAGAAATAACCAAAGATCTCCCATCTTCAACGCTTATACTTGCAGTCTGATTTAAGACTGTAAGATTGCCATAATAGTCAACTTTGATATCATCTAAAATAGCAGGATTTGCCCTTCCAGTTCTAATCTTATTAAACGCCTGACCCAAGGATGCAATAGATTTGTCCATTCTTGAGGTTGCATAATTTAGTATTTCGTTCATTTTATGATATTAACGTACCTATTTTTTCACCGCAAATAATATCTTTTAATGCATTTTGAGTATTTACATTAAAAACTGTTATTGGAAGATTGTGGTCTCTAGCTAAGGTCAGTGCTGTAGCATCCATTACTTTTAAATTTTTTGTAATTGCATCATTAAAAGATAGTTCTGGAAAAAATTCTGCACTTTCATTAATCTCAGGATCTGAATCGTAAACTCCATCAACTCGTGTAGCTTTTAACATTAAATCTGATTGAGTTTCTATTGCTCTAAGGCATCCGGCGGTATCAGTCGTAAAAAATGGGTTACCGGTTCCTGCTGTAAAGATTACAACATATCCATCATCTAATAGTTGAATTGCAAGTCTTCTATCGTAATGCTCGACTATTCCTGACATTGAGATAGCAGACATTACCCTAGTCTTAATACCAGCTCTTTCCAGGGCATCTCTAAATGCAATTCCATTCATAACAGTAGCCAACATGCCCATATGATCGCCTGCAACTCTATCCATTCCTGCTTTATTTAGCTTCTCACCTCTAAAAAGATTACCGCCACCTATGACAATTCCTATTTGAGCACCTAATTCTTTGCATGATGCAACTGAAGATGCCATTTGATCTAGAATTTTGGGATCTATACCATGCTCATCATCACCAGCAACAGACTCTCCACTAAATTTAACGAGAATACGCTGATGTTTTAGATTTGACATAAATTTATTTTAACTGCTCAGCAACCTCATCAGCAAAGTTTTTAGTTTCAACTTCAATGCCTTCACCAACTTTTAATCTTGTATAAGATTCAATTTTTGCATTATTTGAATCTAAAAGATTTTGAATTGTAACTTCAGGATCTTTAACAAAATTTTGTGACAATAAAGAAACCTCTGAAAGAAATCTTTTCAGCTTACCTTCTATCATTTTTTCCATAATCTCTTTAGGCTTTCCTGATTCTTCAGCTTGAACCATATAAATTGCCTTTTCTCTTTCAAGAATTTGTGGGTCGATATCAGCTTCTGACAAACATAAGGGATTGAATGCAGCAACATGCATTGCGATATCTTTTGCCAAAGTTTCATCTCCACCGGAAATAACCACAATAGAACCAAGCTTTGAGTCTGAGTGGACATAAGAACTAGTATTCATTTCGGAGCTATATTCAATTGTCTCCAGTCTTCTTAATTGGATGTTTTCTCCAATTGTTTGAACAAGTGCTTTTCTTTTATCTTCAACCTCAGATGCTTGAATATCAGCAATATCGGTTAATTTATTTTCTGAAATAAATTTTTGGACATCATCAGCAAATTTAGTGAAGTTTTCATCCTTTGCTGCAAAATCTGTTTCTGAATTAATTTCAATTAATGTTGAGTAGTCATCTCCAACATGAACTCTCAGCACACCATCAGCGGCAACTCTAGCCGCTTTCTTCTCTGCTTTTAATGCGCTATTTGATCTTAACAAATCAAGAGCCTTTTCAATATCTCCACTGCACTCGACAAGTGCTTTTTTGCACTCCATCATTGCAACACCTGTCATGTCTCTTAATTGTTTTACTTGAGATGCCTTAATTTCCATTTTTACTTTTCTTCCTCTTTAGAATCATCATTATCAACTTGCCCTTCATCTGAAACTTTTTCTATTGATTCAGACATTTCAGATTGATTTTCATCTTCAGATGTTTCTTGTTTTAATTCATCAGCCGCTGGCTCTTCTTTAACTTCTTCATTCTTATCTACTTCTGCTTCAACTGGCTCTTCCTTTTTAATGGTTTCAATAACTGGTGTCTCAGAGTCTGTTTTGGGCATATAGCCTTTTGAAGACTCTAGGCCTCTTGCACAAGAGTCAGCAATTATTTTTGTTATAAGCCTTATTGATCTAATTGCATCGTCATTTCCAGGAATGACCATATCAATTCCATCTGGATCAGAGTTAGTATCTACAAGTGCGATTACAGGTATTCCCATTTTTTTTGCTTCTAAGACTGCAATTTTTTCATATTTAACATCAATAACAAATATTGCATCGGGTAAGCCTTTCATGTCTTTAATGCCACCAACACTTGCTTCAAGCTTTGTGTATTCCTTTTGAATTTCTACTGCTTCTTTTTTAATAAGTTTTTCAATTCTTCCAGAAGATATCATTTCTTCAATATCTTGAAGTCTTCTAATTGAGCCTCTTATTGTTTTCCAATTAGTTAGCGTTCCGCCCAACCATCTTTTATTTACATAAGGAAGGCCAATTGCTGATGCTTCTTCTTTAATCGTTTTACTAGCTGATCTTTTTGTACCTACAAATAGAACTTTGTTACCTTTTGAACAAATATCTTCAACTTTTGATGCAGCAGCACTAAGATGCTCCTGAGTCATGTCTAAATTTATTATGCTTATTTGTTTTCTGGTATCAAAAATAAACTTCTCCATTTTAGGATTCCAGAATCTTTGTTGATGACCAAAATGAACGCCTGCATGTAACAGGTCTTTAACAGAAACTATACTCAATTTAATTCTCCTTGGGGTTATTCTCCAATCCTTATAAAGCTGACTCTATATTGAGCACCCCAACTTTAAATAACTAGGATTTTCGTGTTAAAAAGTTGTTGTATTCTATAGGCAAAGTAGATAAATTTAAAGTAATTTCTACATAAAAAAGTCTTGAGTTGTGTACATTCCTGGAGAAATACCAGTCATTGATTTTGCAATTGATATAGCACCGTCTGCAAATATTTTTCTTGATAAAGCTTCGTGTTTAAAACTTATATGATTAGCATTATTAAAGAAGGTTACTTCATGGATTCCAAAAACATCTAATATTCTTTTAGATTCTATTTCAACTGAGGTTATATATTTCTTATTATTATTTAACTCAATAAACTTTTTTAGCTCGATAGCAGTTCCAGATGGTGCATCAACCTTTTGAGTATGATGTGTTTCAGAAATTAAACATTTCATAGAATCTGAGTTATCTTTTAAAAATTGTTTAATGTTTTTTTTAAAATAAAAGATGCCCTTACTCATATTAAAGGAGAGCATGATAGGAATTTCATTTGAAGCTTCTTCTATTTGTTTGAGTTCAATATCCGTAAAACCTGTTGTACCAATAATTAATGGCTTTTTATACTCCTTAGCCTCTTGAACAAGAGATATTGTTGATTCAGGTCTTGAAAAATCAATCACTATATCTGAATCGCTGACTGTTTTTACAATCTTAAGATCAGGATCATCAAGAACTATATCCTTTATAGCTATGCCCATCTTTCCAGATAAACCATTAACAAAAATATTTTTCATTAATTAATCCTTAATTTCGTTACAAGCTTGATTAAAGGCGTCTGTGCCAGGAAAGTTTTTATGCTGAGATAAGGAATCAGTAAAGGACTTTAAAAGTTTTAACTGTTTTCTGTCTAAATTTGATGGAGTTTCAACTACAACTCTGCAAAGAATGTCACCTCGTCTGCTATTTCTTACTACTGTGGCACCTTTCCCTCTTATTCTAAATACCTTTCCTGTTTGTGTTTGTGCTGGAATTTTTAATGAAATTGGGCCCTCTAAAGTTGGTATTTGTATTGATCCACCTATAATTGACACTTCAAACGGGATTGGAGATTCAATATATAAATCTTTACCATCTCTTTCAAATAAGGGGTTTTCTAAAACTCTTATTGCAACGTATAGATCTCCTGATTGACCACCTTTTTGCCATTCACCCTCCCCACTTAGTCTAACTTTATCCCCATTATCAACCCCTGCTGGAATGTTAACTGATAAAGTTTTATTCTCTTTGATAGCACCTATACCTCCACAAGTTCTGCACTTATCTTTAATTACTTGGCCTGTACCAGAGCAAACTGAACATGTTTGTTGAACTGAAAAAAATCCCTGTTGCATTCTAACTTGGCCTGCTCCATTGCAATTCGAACAAGTTACAGGACTTGTTCCTTTTGCAGCACCACTTCCATTACAATCATGACACTCTTTGTGAGATGGTATCTTTATTTTCTTTTGGGTACCAAGAACTGCTTCTTTAAGGGAGAGATCTAAATTGTATTGAAGATCAGATCCTCTTCTTTGCCTTCTTGATGATGATCTGGTTCCAAAAACATCTCCAAATATGTCACCAAAAATATCATTGATATTTATATCGTTAAAATTAGGGCCTCCGCCACCCATGCCCTGCACTCCTTGATGACCAAACTGATCATAAGCTGATTTTTTTTGAGGGTCTGATAGAACATCATATGCCTCTGCTGCTTCTTTAAATTTTTCAGCAGCTTCAGGATTATCTGGGTTTCTATCTGGATGAAATTTCATTGCCTTCTTTTTGAAGGCTTTTTTTAACTCAGCGGCAGAAGCGTCTCGAGAGACTTCTAAAGTTTCATAATAGTCTCTCTTAGACATTTTTGATCTATTTATTTTCTTCTTTTACTTCTTCAAATTCAGCATCAACCGTATTGTCAGAGTTTTCAGCAGAACTCTCGTCTTGAGGTTGAGCATCTCCTTCTGGTGTATATAGCTTTTGCGTCAAGGGAGTCAGAACATCATTTACACCCTTAGTTGCAACTTCAATAGACTCGATATTTTCTGAAGTTATAGCTTTCTCCAACTCTACAACAGCATCTTCTACTTGTGATTTTTCATCATCAGTTAACTTGTCACCTGACTCTTCAATAGTTTTTCTTGTAGCGTGCACTAGCATATCAGCATTATTTTTTGTTTTTACTAGCTCTTCGAATTTTTTATCATCCTCTGCGTTAGCTTCTGCATCTTTAACCATCTTTTCAATATCTTCATCTGAAAGTCCGCTTGATGCCTTAATAACAATTGATTGCTCTTTGCCAGTATTCTTATCTTTTGCTGATACATTTAAAATACCATTAGCATCTAGATCAAACGATACCTCAATTTGTGGAACACCTCTTGTTGCAGGAGGAATATCTGTAAGATTGAACTGCCCTAGTGACTTATTTTGGGCTGCCTGAGTTCTTTCACCTTGGATAACATGCACGGTAACGGCAGTCTGATTATCCTCAGCAGTTGAGAATACCTGTGATTTTTGAGTTGGAATAGTAGTATTCTTCTCAATTAGCGGTGTTGCAACGCCACCCAGTGTCTCTATACCGAGAGTTAAAGGCGTAACATCTAATAATAGAACATCAGTAGTGTCTCCAGAGAGAACAGAACCTTGTATTGCAGCACCGACGGCTACAGCTTCATCTGGATTGAGGTCTTTTCTTGGATCTTTACCAAAAAACTCAGAAACCTTCTTTTGTACTAGTGGCATTCTTGTCTGTCCACCAACAAGAAGAATTTCAGATATCTCATCTTTAGAAATCTTTGCATCTTTAAGTGCAAGTTTTAATGGTTCTAAACTTTTATCAACTAAATCCTCAACCAATGATTCTAATTTTGCTCTAGTAATTTTATGAACAAAATGTTTTGGTCCTGAGCTGTCAGCAGTTATATATGGAAGATTAACCTCTGTTTGTTCTGAAGAAGATAATTCAATTTTAGCTTTTTCAGCAGCCTCTTTAAGTCTTTGCAAAGCAAGAGGATCGCTTTTCAAGTCAAAGCCTGATTCATTCTTGAATTGTTCTACAAAATAATCAATTAATCTTAAGTCAAAATCTTCACCACCTAAGAATGTATCTCCATTTGTAGATAAAACTTCAAACTGATGCTCTCCATCGACATCGGATATTTCAATAATTGAGATATCAAATGTTCCTCCACCAAGATCATACACAGCAACAGTCGAGTCGCCTTTATGCTTATCAAGTCCGTATGCAAGTGCAGCAGCTGTTGGTTCGTTTATAATTCTTTTTACGTCCAAACCTGCTATCTTTCCAGCGTCTTTAGTTGCCTGTCTTTGTGAATCATTAAAGTAAGCAGGCACAGTAATAACTGCCTCCTTTACTTCATGTCCAAGATAGTCTTCTGCAGTTTTTTTCATTTTCTTTAAAACCTCAGCAGCTACTTGAGGTGGTGCTAGTTTTTTATTAGATGCTTCCACCCAAGCATCTCCGTTATCTGCTTTAATAATTTTATATGGCACCATATCAGCATCTTTGCTTACAACCTCATCATCAAAAGTTCTACCAATGAGCCTTTTAATTGCATATAAAGTATTTTCAGGATTGGTTACAGCTTGTCTTTTTGCTGGTAATCCAACAAGTACCTCATCATTATCTGTGTAAGCAATAACTGATGGGGTGGTTCTCCCACCCTCAGCATTTTCAATAACTTTTTGTTGTTGTCCTTCTATCACAGCAACACAGCTATTTGTGGTACCTAAATCAATTCCTATTATTTTTGACATAATATTTTTCCTCTAATTTTTTATTACTGTAACTCTTGCTGGTCTTACTACCCTTGAGTGCAATTCCCAACCTCTTTGAAACACATTTCCAATAGAACCATTCTCTTTATCCTTATTCTGCTCCATTGTTACAGCTTCATGTTTTTCTGGATTAAATTCTTCATTAACAGGATAAATGGGTATCATTCCAAATTTATCAAGGGCAGACTCAAAAGACTTTAAAGTTAATTCAATGCCTTCTTTATCTTCTTTGGTAGCATCTTTGGATAAATTATTTAATGCGTGTTCTAAATTATCAATTACTGGCATTAATTCAATAAGAAGCTTTTCAACCCCATATTTATGGGCTTTTTCTACCTCATTTACAGTTCTTTTTAAAGCATTATCTAAGTCAGCATTAGCTCTTAAAACTGATTTTTCTAATTCTTCATTAATATCAACTAGCTCCTCATAAGTTGGAGAACCAAGATTTTCTTTTTTAGAATCATCAGGATCAACTGCTGATTCATCAGTATTTATGATGTCATTTTCAGCATCAGTTTCTTTGACTTTTTTTTCTTTTGGCATATTTAAATCCTATTTGATTCATATATTGGGATTTAAATTTTCAGTTCAAGTGCAGAACTTGATTTATGATTCTATTTTTCTTACATGAAGAATCATGCTGTGATCAACTAACTCATATCCTTTTTTATTAGCTATTTCATGTTGTAATTTCTCTAACTCTTCATCATGAAACTCCATAACTTTTCCTGTATCAACATCTACCATATGATCATGATGTTCGTCAGAGTTAATTTCATATACTGCTTTACTATTTTCAAAATGATGTTTTGTTACCATTCCAGCAGCTTCGAACTGTGTAAGAACCCTGTATATAGTTGCTAAGCCTATATCCTCATTTTTAGAAATTAATTCTTTATAAATATCTTCAGCGCTAAAATGCGCTTCTTCTTGAATTGCTGTGGAGGCAAGAACTTCCATTATCTTTATTCTAGGCAGAGTAGCTTTTAAACCAGCTTTCTTTAATTCTTCGTTTTGATTCGGCATGCTATGAAATTTTTAAAATATTTTATTGTCATATTCAATTAAGTGAACAGACTTTAAACTTATAACAAAGTATAATCCAAAATAATTATGAAACAACTTGCTTCAATATTCTTTATAACAATTTTTATCATTTCTATGAGTTCCTGCTCATCTTTAAGTCCTTATAAGGTTCCAGTACTGCAAGGAAATATATTTGCAGATGAAGATCTTGAAAAATTATCTGAGGGCCTAACAAAAGAACAAGTTAAATTTATATTTGGTACAGCACTTATTCAGGACCCTTTTAGAGAATCAAGATGGGACTATTTCAATTCAATTAAGGTTGGTGAAAAAATAATTGCTGAGAACAAACTAACAATCTTTTTTGATGAAAATGATTTAGTTGAAAGTTGGGTTGTTGAAAAATCTGATAATAAGGATTAAATCTTATTAAGCCTTCTTTGTTTAGGATCTTGATTTAGTGGTCTAAGTAATTCAACCCTTTCACCTTCTTTAAGCCGATATTTATTAGGAAGAGCTTTAAAGTTTCCGTCAAGTAACTCACTATTAACAGCAATTATTAAGTCATGATCTAAATTTGATATGATCTGATTGATCTCATCGAACTCAATAAGCTCGCTTACAGTTATACTTGAAGAAACATCAAATTCATAGAAATACTTTTTATTAACTCCTTGATAAGTAAAAAAAACTTTCATGAAACTCTTTTAATGAATGATTCAATGATATTCTTGGAAAAATTATCAACCAGTTGTTTTGGTGTAATAGCATCTAATAAAAATGGTAATTCATAAGTTGCATTAAAATTTATTTGGCATGAGCTTTCATTTATGCTCTCTACAGTCCATTCGCCCTCAAATTTTTTAAAAGGGCCTTTTAGTTGTTTAATAATAATAGAACTTTCATTAATAATATTTTCAGATTCAATAAAATAATCTTTACCTAGTAAATTAAATTCAAGCCTACCAATTTCTTTTGGAAATTCTCTTGACAGCAATATTGCACCAGTGCATCCAGGTATAAAGTTCGCATAGTCATTAAAATCAGTAACAACTTTTAAAACTTTTTTTGGATCAGCGTTTAAAACTTTTCGAAAATATATTTTTCTTGTCATGGAATATTAAAAAATTTGACTATAAAAAATATATCCAACACACAAAGGAGCAACAAACTTTACAAAAAGCCTCCAAAGTAGATATAAACCATTATTTATCTGGCCTATTTCATCCTTGATTAAAGATTTCTTCATAAACCAACCAACGAAAATAGCAATCAACATACCTCCTAAAGGAAGCAATATTTGGTTTGCAATAAAATCCATAGAATCCAAAAAGTTTTTGCCTAAGACTATTTCTACATCTGACCAAATATTGAAACTTAGTGCAGAACCAATACCTAACACCCATATAAAAAATGAAATGATTTCAGCTGATCTTTTTCTGGATAAAATTCCTTCTTCTGAAAGATAGGCTACTCCAGGTTCAAGTAAAGAAATTGAAGAACTCAGAGCAGCAACCGATAATAGAATAAAAAATAATGGACCAATTAATTGTCCAAATTGCATCTGGTTGAAAGCAGACAGCATTGAAACAAAAACCAATCCTGGGCCACTGTTAGGCTCTAGGTTAAATGCAAAAATGATAGGAAAAATTGCTAAACCAGCCAACATTGCTATTAAAGTATCTAATGAAGCAACCGTAAAAGATGAGCTTACTACTTTTTGATCTTTTGGCATGTATGCTCCGTAAGCCATAATTGAACCCATCCCAAGACTTAAACTAAAAAATGCTTGTCCCATTGCTTGTAATAAAGTAGCAGATGTAACGTTAGAAAAATCAGGAGCAAATAAGAATGACAAAGCTTTGGTAAAGTCTCCGTTAATCATAGAGTAAATAACCATAAATATCATTAAAAAACCAAGCATAGGCATCAAGATTTTCACCATTCTTCCAATACCATCTTTAATTCCTGCAGATACTATAAGTGCCGTCATCATCATAAAAATTGTATGCCATATAATTAAATTGACTGGTGATGAAATTACACTTGAAAATTGCTCAGGAGAGCTAATAGTTCCGCTTGAAGTTGCTGAAATGAAAATATAGTTCAAACATATTCCAGCAATAACACTGTAAAAAGATAGAATCAGAATTCCAGCAAATATGCCACTCCAGCCTACAACTTGCCACATACTGCTCTTTTTAGATTCTAAAGCAACATTTTTCATAGCATTAATGGGGCTATTACCAGCTTTTCTTCCAATGATAATCTCACTTATCATAATCGGCAGCCCTATAATTAATATGCATCCCAAATAGATTAATACAAAAGCTCCTCCGCCATTTGTGCCTGCTTTATATGGAAATCCCCAAATATTACCAAGACCCACCGCAGATCCAGTTGCTGCTAAAATAAAAGTCCATTTTCCAATCCATGCACCATGAGATTTAAGTTGTTTTTGTATTTCCATATAATTATTAATTTAGAGGGTTACTATAAGGATTAATCCAATAAGCTGTTGATATTAAAAAACTTATCGCTACTAGTAAAGAAAGCATTCTTCTGAATTTCTGATAGTCTTCATTTTTGTATTTAAAATCATATGTTGATTTTTCAAAGTAATAAAAAGATTGAAAACTTATAACTGATATTAATAGTGCAAACAGAATCAAATTTAAATAAATTAATATCAACATTGAACAGGAAATAAGACTGTAAATAATACCAATTGAAAGATTTTTCTTTTGCTGCGGCTGATCGTCACGCCAGCCCCACGAAATACCCCCTAAAAAAGTTAAAATTATTGAACCATAGGCTATTTGAAAAATAATAGCTATTTCACCAATATAGCCACCTGTTATCCATGGAGTAATTGAAAATAAAGCAAATGGGGTAAACCCAATGTAGCCATAAGTTGATTTAATAGTATTAATGTTCAATGTTATTTATAAGTTTTTCTTGCACTGGGCGCATCTAAGGACATAATAAAGACATGTCCAAAGATAAGCCTCCATTAATTGTAAGAAATAAAACAGCAACAAGAAACTATAAACTTGGAGAATCTTTTCAGGCAGGAATAGTTTTAGAAGGTTGGGAAGTCAAATCTTTAAGAAACGGAAAAGTAGATATTAAAGATTCATATGTAACTTTTAAAAATAATGAAGCGTGGCTAATTGGAACTAAGATAGATCCACCAGCTTCACTAAAGAATTTTGATACAGATCCCACTAGATCAAGAAAGCTTCTATTACACAAAAAAGAAATATCTCAGCTGCAAAAATTGAAAGGAGAAAAAGGTTTAACAGTTGTTCTTACTTCAATATATTGGAAAGAAAATCATATCAAATGTGATATAGCAACTGGTAAAGGTAAGAAGCTTTATGACCAGAGACAAGATATTAAAAAAAGGGATTGGGAACGAGATCAGGGAAGAATTCTTAAAAATTCAAGAAAATGACATTAATAATGTATAATTCTGCACCCCATGGGGGCGAACAGGGTTCGACGTTTCTACTGGACTCCGAAGCGCATGCCAAGATTGTGGTAACTCTTGTAAAACATACTACAAAAAATTTAGTTGCAAATAACGACAACTACGCTTTAGCAGCTTAATGCTAACCGATGCAAAAATTGACTATGGTTTGAAGCATCGGCAAATCACATAGTCTAGCCAAGCTGTGTTGCTTGGACGCAGTTTGGTTAAAATTAATCAAGCTCGCTTTTATACCCTGCTCTTCGGGTCATAAAAGTTAAAAGCTAATAGAATGAGCTATGCATGTAGAAGTTAGGCTGAAGGATTAGCGGACGCGGGTTCAATTCCCGCCGCCTCCACCATTTGATATAATAAGTATTATTTAAATTGCAATTAATATAAATTTTATGAAAAATATAAAAATATTCACATTATTTACAATCTTATTAACTTCAACAAATATTTATGCATTAAGTGATGACGAACAAAGTTATTGTTTTTCAACAGATCCTGAATTAGGTGATTCAGCATATTGGGCATCTGCTGCAATTAATTTTTATAATTCAGGCCAGCATGAAAAGGCAATTAGTGTTGTTGATAATTGTTTTGAATATTATGCAGAAGACGCTATATATCAGCAAAGTCAATTAAAAAAAGCAAAAATACCATCTCCACCAATTGGAAGAGTTGATTTTAGAGAAAAAGAAAAAGTCTTTGCAAATTATGCAGTAAATGATGTTTCAATGGCTTTATGGACTAAAGCTGTTGCAGCGGAAAAAATTGGTGAAATTGATATGGCTATGGATGCATATTCAAAATGCATTTATTTGGATTATGGCAGAGCTTGGGATCCAAATGGATGGTTCTGGAATCCATCAGCTGATTGCGTCAAAAGGGCTAAAAGATTAATTAAATAATTTTGCATCAATATAGACATATCCTGATTTCATTATTAAACTACGCACCTATTTTTTAAAAACAATTATGGCAAACTCTAAACAAGCAATAAAAAGAGCAAAACAAAATGCTGAAACATATAAGTTAAAGCATGCACAAAGATCAAAGGTAAGAACTGCTGTAAAAGCTGTTCGCGCTAGTATTGAAGCTAATGATGCTGTTAAAGCAAAAGAGCTGCTGACTAATGCTGAAAAGGTTTTAGACTCCTCCGCTTCAAAAAAAGTAATACACAAAAATGCAGCTGCAAGAACCAAAAGCAGACTTTCTAAAGCTGTAAAAGCTTTAAATTAGATCTAATTTATTTTTTGATACAGATTCTTCTAGAGCATTCAAAAGCTCTTTCGTACCCTGTCCTGTAGCAGCGGATATAAAAAAGATATCTCCATTTGGTATATTTAGTTCATTCTGAATTGATTTGGTATATACAGATAAATCTTCAGATTCAAGTAAATCTATCTTATTGCAAACAACCCATGAAACTTTTTGTGTTAAGTCATCTTTATATGCTGCTAGTTCATTTTTCAAAAGTTTTATCTGCTCAACTGGCATAAGCTGCTCTGATGAAAACAAATCAACAAAAATTAATAAAAGACCGGTCCTTGAAATATGTTGTAAAAATTTTATTCCAAGTCCTGCACCCTCTGATGCGCCTTCTATAAGACCAGGTATGTCTGCAATTACGAAACTAGAATCGTTTCCTTTTATTGTACCTAGATGAGGCCTTAGCGTGGTAAAAGGATAGCTACCAATTTTAGGCTTTGCAGATGATACTTTATTTAAGAAAGTTGATTTACCTGCATTTGGAAAACCTACTAAACCAACATCAGCTAGCGATTTTAACTCTAATCTTATGAATCTAACTTCACCTTCAAAGCCTAATGTATACTTTCTTGGAGCTTGATTAGTACTTGATTTAAAACGAGCATTGCCTTGACCTCCATCACCACCTTTTGCAATAACATATGAAGCGTTATCATCACAACAATCTAGCAGCTCATCATTAGAAATATCATCATAAACTACAGTACCTTTCGGGATATCTATTATTAAATCTTCAGCTGCTGGTCCAGATTTATTTTTACCTGCTCCAGGTTTTCCATTTTTTGCAATGAAAACTTTTTTATTTTGAAAATCAATTAAGGTATTTTTATTTGAATTCACTTTAAAAATGATATCGCCGCCTTTACCTCCATCTCCGCCATCAGGGCCTCCAAATGGAATATACTTTTCTCTTCTGAAACTTGAGGCACCGGCACCACCGTTCCCTGCCCTAACTTCGAGAAAGGCCTCGTCAATAAAATTCATGAGATAAAGGAAATGTTATTGTGGAATAACGTTTGCAGTTTTTCTACTTTTTGGTCCTTTGTATGTGAATTGAACAACACCAGCTGCTTTTGCAAAAAGAGTATCATCTTTACCAATACCAACATTAATACCAGGATGAGTATTTGTACCTCTTTGTCGTATTAAAATTTCACCAGCTTTTACAACCTGGCCACCAAATCTTTTTACGCCAAGTCTCTTAGCATTCGAATCTCTACCGTTCTTACTAGAACCACCTGCTTTCTTATGTGCCATTATTTACTCTCTAATTTAATATCTTTAATCTCAACCTGTGAATGTCTAGCTCTATGACCAGTTTTTGTCATACTGTGTTTTCTTCTTCTAAAACGTAATATAGAAATTTTATCTGATTTAACTATATCAACTATCTCAGCGGTAACTTTCACATTAGATAAATATGGTTGACCAATTTCAACATTATTATCATCAACATACAACAGAACGTTATCAAAAGTTATTTTTGTTCCAGGCTCATCTTTTAATAAATCTACAGGCAAAGTCATGCCTTTTTCAACTTTATGTTGTTTTCCACCTGATTCAATTACTGCATACATATTAATATTCCTAAAGGTGGCAAAATATACGCTTTAATGAGGAATTTATCAATAGTTATGTATAATTTTGCATAAAATATTAGGCTTTTATGAAAAACACTCATTCATTACAAAAAGAATTAAATATTGTAAAAAGGCTCATTAAAGATGAGGTCATTGCAGAAAAAACTATTTCAGACCTCTATAAATATATTTTTAAATCAGATGGTAAAAGGCTAAGAGCAAAATTAAGCCTAATAACATCTTCGTTAAATAAAAGAAAAAATAAAAAAAGGCTCAAGTTGGCTGCAGTTATTGAGCTTCTTCATACAGCAACTCTAGTTCATGATGATGTGGTTGATGAGTCTCAAACAAGAAGAGGAGTTAAATCTGTAAATACGCTTTGGTCGAATGCTCACGGTGTTTTAATCGGAGACTATATATATTCTAAAGCTTTTATTTTAATGGTAGAAATTGCAGAGCCTAAAATTCTTCATGAACTTGCAAATGCAACTAATGACATATCAAAAGGTGAATTAATACAACTTGATGCACTAAATAATGTTTCAGTTGATTTAAAAAAACTTGAAGCCATCAGTTATTATAAAACAGGCAGACTTTTTGAAGCTTCTGCAAAAACAGGTGCAATACTTTCTGGTGGTGACAGAAATTTTGTAAACAATGTTTCCAGATGTGCTAAAAACCTTGGAGTTTTATTTCAAATAAAAGATGATCTTTTAGATTACTCTTTAGATGAAAAAGCTATTGGCAAGCCTGTGTTTCAAGATATTAAAGAAGGCAAACTAACTTATCCATTTTATTTTGCCTACACTAATGCAGACAAGAAGAATAAAGAAAAACTATTATCCTATCTAGGAAAAAAAAGACTAAATATAAAATCTATTTATAACTTAATTCATAATTTAAATGGCATAAAAAAAACAGAATTGCTAGCTACTAAATATCAAAATAAAGCAATAAAACATGCAAATTCAATAAATCATAAACATATCAAAGCAGAAATGTTAAAATTAATTGACTCTGCATTTTATAGGAAAAAATGAGCTTTATACCCAAGTCTAGTTACAGTAAAACTGAACTAATAGACTGCTCTAATGGAAAACTCTTCACCAAAGCTGGAGATGGAAGATTGCCATCAGACAATATGCTAATGTTTGATGAAATTCAAAATATCAATAGTACTGGTGGAGAATTTGGCAAAGGGAGTGTTGTTGCAAACCTAAGTATTAATCCAAATCTATGGTTTTTTAATTGTCATTTCAAAGAAGACCCTGTTATGCCAGGATGCCTTGGATTAGATGCTATGTGGCAATTGCTTGGCTTTTATCTCTTATGGTCTGGCATGCCAGGCATTGGTAGAGCCTTGGGTGCGGAAAAAGTTAAGTTTTTTGGACAGGTTCTTCCAACTGCTAGAATAGTTCGATATGAGTTAGATATTAAAAGAGTTATAAATAGAGGTGCTGTTTTAGGCTTAGCAAATGGTAAAATGTATGTTGATGATAAACAAATTTACAGTGCTGAAAAACTTAAAGTAGGCTTATTTGATGATCCAAGCAATTTTTAAAAAATGAGAAATGTAGTTATAACTGGTGTTGGTATTAAATCATGTATAGGTAATACATATGATGAGGTTTTAGATAGTCTTAAAAATGGTAAGTCAGGTATTACAGCAGATGAAACGCACAAAGAAATGGGTTTTCGAAGCCAAGTATCTGGTTCTGTTGATCTAAATTTTTCAGAATTAATTGATCGAAAGCTCTACAGATTTATGGGTGAATCAGCTTCATATGCATATTTAGCTGCCCAGGACGCTATTGAAATGGCTGGCATTTCTGAATTGCATTTGAATTCAGATAGAACTGGAATAGTCGCTGGTTCTGGTGGAGCATCAACAAGAGTAATGGTCTCAACATCAGATATTACAAGAGAAAAAGGCCCAAAAAGAATTGGACCGTATGCTGTTACTAAGTCAATGGGAAGTTCTATTTCTGCTATTTTGGGTACTGCATACAAACTTAAAGGTATAAATTATTCAATTTCTTCTGCTTGTGCAACAAGCGCTCATTGCATTGGTCATGGTGCAGATTTAATTAAATCTGGTCAACAAGACATAGTAATAGCTGGTGGTGGTGAAGACCTTCATTGGAGTTCTTCAAGTCTATTTGATGCTATGGGAGCTCTATCATCTAATTTTAATGATAATCCATCTATAGCTTCCAGAGCTTATGATAAAAATAGAGATGGGTTTGTTATTTCTGGAGGTTCTGGAATGGTGATTCTAGAAGATGAGGAGCACGCGTTAAAAAGGAATGCTAATATTCTAGCAAAATTGACAGGCTATTATGCTACCTCTGACGGTTATGACATGGTTGCACCATCTGGTGAAGGAGCATTGAGATGTATGAAAGGCGCCATGCATAATCATGGGTCTGAGGTTGATTATATTAATACTCATGGTACCAGCACTCCAGTTGGAGACGTAGCTGAGTTAAAAGCAATAAAAGAGCTTTTTAAGAATGACATACCAGTCATAAGCTCCACAAAATCAATGACTGGTCACTCTCTTGGAGCAACAGGAGTTCAAGAAGCGATTTATTCAATAATGATGATGAGGGAAAAATTTATTGCTCCATCAATTAATATTGATGAATTATGTGATGAAGCTCTTGGATTAAACATTGCCACACAAACATTAGAGAAAGATATTAATTCTGTTCTTAGTAATTCTTTTGGCTTTGGTGGAACGAATGCCAGTCTTGTTTTATCAAAATATTAATCAATAAGTTTTTTAAAAAGGTATATCGTCGTCTGTTAAACCTTGTCCTGAATCATCCTCAGGAAAAGGTGATTCAGACTGATCAGATGCCATAGAGCTATTTGAGCCTGAGGATCTTGAACCAAGCATAGTTAATTCACTTCCAACAATTTCAGTTGTCCATCTATCAGCACCATTTTTATCTTGCCACTTTCTTGTTTGCAGTTTGCCTTCAATGTAAACACTGGATCCCTTATCAAGATATTTCTCAACAATTTCAGCAAGTTTTCCAAAATATACAACTCTGTGCCACTCTGTTTTATCTCTCATCTCACCACTTTCTTTGTCTTTCCATGATTCTGTGGTTGCAACTGAAAGATTAGCTACTGCAGACTGGGTAGCTGTATATCTCATTTCAGGCTTTTGACCTAAATTACCTACTAAAATTACTTTATTTACGCCTCTACTCATAATTACCTCTTATAATAATCTTAGAAGTTTAACCTAAATTAATTTTTTCATCACGGTATTTTATTTTAAATGGATAGTATTTTTATCAAAGGAGCTCGCACTCATAATCTTAAAAACATCAGCATTGAAATACCAAGAAATAAAATTATCGTAATCACAGGTCTTTCTGGTTCAGGTAAGTCTTCATTAGCATTCGATACACTCTATGCTGAAGGTCAAAGGAGATATGTTGAGTCCCTATCTGCCTATGCTAGACAGTTTTTATCTATGATGGAAAAGCCAGATGTCGATCAAATTGAAGGTCTTTCACCAGCGATCTCTATTGAACAAAAGGCAACGTCGCACAACCCAAGATCAACTGTTGGAACAGTTACTGAAATATATGACTATTTAAGATTGCTTTATTCAAGAATTGGTACTCCTATATGCCCAGATCATAATGAAGAGTTAAGAGCGAAGACGGTGTCGGAAATATGTGACGAAATATATAAATTGAAAGATAATTCAAAAATTATGATTTTATCTCCAATTATTAGAGGTAAAAAAGGTGAACATTTAGCTGTTTATGAAGACTTAAGAAAAAGTGGTTACGTCAGAGTAAAAGTAAATGATGTTGTATATCCTATAGAAGAGTTTCCTGAGTTAGATAAAAATAAAAAACATGATATCTCCGCTGTAGTTGATCGTTTAGTAATTAAAAGCTCAGAAGAAGATAGATCTAGGTTGGCAGAATCGATTGAAAGTTCATTATACCTTTCTAATGGATTGGTTGAAGTTGAAGAAATTGATGAAAAAGTTACAGCACTATATTCATCTAATTTTTCTTGTTCAAAATGCGGTTATGCAGTTGCCGAGCTAGAGCCTAGAATGTTTTCTTTTAATAATCCGTACGGAGCATGCACTAAATGTGATGGTCTTGGCGTTATTCAATATTTTAATGAAAAAAGATTAATCCAAGATGAAGATGTTTCAATATCAAATGGTGCTATTAAAGGTTGGACAAGAAGGAACAGGTTCTATTTTTATCAACTAAAATGTCTGGCTGCTCATTATGATTTTAGTCTGACAACTAAATGGAAAGATTATAGTCAGGAGATAAAAGATATTATTCTTTGGGGATCAAAAGATAAAGTTGATTTTTCCCATAGATTTCGAAGTGGCAGCAGAATAGTTAGAAAACATAAATTTGAAGGTATTATTCCTAGCACTGAGAGGCGATTTAAAGAAACTGATTCTGATTTTATAAGAGACGAATTGTCTAAATTAATG
Source organism: uncultured SAR86 cluster bacterium (assembly GCA_902591565.1). GTDB lineage: Bacteria > Pseudomonadota > Gammaproteobacteria > Magnimaribacterales > D2472 > SCGC-AAA076-P13. The sequence goes on from CACJBC010000006.1 coordinate 43,597, forward strand.
TCGAAAAGTACTTGTGACGAGTGTGACGGATCAAGATTAAATACTCAATCAAGAAATGTTTTCATCAATAGTACGCCAATACATGCAATAACAAGTATGAGAATTAATGAAGCTTTAAGCTTTATAAAAACTATGAAGCTCGATGGTGCAAAAGAAAAAATTGCCGAAAAGATTTTAAAAGAAATCAGAGAGCGTCTTACTTTTTTAGAAGATGTAGGATTAAATTATCTTACACTTGATAGAAGTGCTGAAACATTATCCGGCGGTGAAGCGCAAAGAATTAGATTGGCAAGTCAAATAGGCTCAGGTCTAGTTGGAGTGACATATGTTCTTGATGAACCATCTATCGGTCTTCATCAGCGGGATAATGAAAAACTTATAAAAACACTTAAAAACCTTAAAAATCTTGGCAATACAGTGATTGTAGTTGAGCATGATGAAGAAGCTATTAGGTGTGCTGATTTTATAATTGATATTGGTCCTGGTGCTGGTGTACATGGAGGTGAAATATGTGCCAAAGGTTCTCTAGAAGATATATTAAAAAATAAGAAATCAATCACTGCAAAGTATTTATCTGGAAAAAAAGAAATTAAGGCACCTAAAAAAAGACTTACGCCAAATGAAAATAAGATAAGAATAATTAATGCACATGAAAATAATTTAAAAAATATCTCTACTGAAATACCTGTGGGTTTATTTACCTGTATTACTGGTGTTTCAGGATCAGGTAAATCTTCCTTGATAAATCAAACGCTTTTGCCACTAAGCTCTTTTATTTTGAATAAATCAAAATTATCAAAAGAAATTAAATGTGAAAAAATTGAGGGTCTGGAAAATCTTGACAAAGTTATTAGCATTGATCAATCTCCAATTGGAAGGACTCCAAGATCTAATCCCGCTACTTATACTGGTTTATTTTCTTATATAAGAGATTTACTTTCAGAAACTATAGAAGCTAAATCCAGAGGCTATAAACCCGGAAGATTTAGTTTTAATGTTAAAGGTGGAAGATGTGAGGCTTGCCAGGGCGATGGAATGATAAAAGTGGAAATGCATTTCCTTGCTGATGTATATGTTAAATGTGATGTATGTGACGGTAATAGATACAACGAACAAACGTTGGAGGTTAAATACAAAGAAAAAAATATTAGCGACATACTAAATATGACGGTTGAAGAAGCATTAATATTTTTCGAAGCTATCCCATCGATAAAGAAGAAATTAATAACTTTGAATGATGTAGGACTTGGATATATAACTTTAGGGCAATCAGCTACCACCCTCTCTGGTGGTGAGGCACAAAGAATTAAGCTTGCTAAAGAGTTATCAAAAAGAAGTACAGGAAAAACTCTATTTGTTCTTGATGAGCCAACAACAGGATTACATTTTGCTGATATTGAATTGCTACTCAATGTTTTAAATCGCTTAAAAGATCAAGGCAATACTATTGTAGTGATTGAACATAATTTAGATGTTGTAAAAACTGCTGATTGGATTATAGATCTAGGCCCAGAAGGTGGAAGCGACGGAGGTAATATTGTCGCCTCTGGAACACCAGAAGAAATTGCAAAGGTTAATCAATCCTTTACGGGACAATTTTTAAAGAAAATGTTATGAATTAGGCAGCCGAGTCTTCTTTTAATTCTGGAGCTTCTGTTGGCTCAGTATCATCAAGGTTTCTGTCAACTAATTCTATATATGCCATATCAGCTTTATCACCTGGTCTAAATCCGGCCTTAATTATTCTTGTATAACCACCGTTTCTTTCTTTTGCATTAATTGCAATTTCTGTAAAAAGCTTTGCCACAGCTGCATCAGACCTGAGCTTATTAAAAGCCAACCTTCGGTTAGCAACTGTATCTTCTTTTCCAAGAGTAATAAGAGGCTCGATAACCTTTCTTAACTCTTTTGCTTTAGGCAAAGTAGTTTTAATAATATCTTGTTCTATCAAAGCTATAGCTAGATTTTTTAATAGAGCTTTTCTATGTGAAGAATTTCTATTTAACTTTCTTCCTGCTTTTCTATGTCTCATTTTTTATCCTACTGGTGGCCAATTTTCTACATTCATACCCAATGAAAGATCTTTAGATGCCAATACATCTTTAATCTCATTTAAGGATTTTTTACCAAGATTTGGTGTCTTTAATAAGTCAAACTCTGATCTGTGTATTAAGTCTCCGATTAAGAAAATACTCTCAGCTTTAAGACAATTTGTTGATCGCACTGTTAACTCAAGTTCTTCAATAGATCTTAATAATATAGGATCAAAGTCATTTTGATCTTTTTTAGCTTCTTGTTCGGCAATAGCATCTAAATCAACAAAAGCGCTTAGTTGTTGCTGAAGAATAGTAGCAGAATGCTCTATTGCTAGTTTTGGATCAAGAGTTCCATCAGTTTCTAACTCTATAACTAATTTATCTAAGTCAGTTCTTTTTTCAAACCTAGCATTATCAACAGTATAAGAAACTCTTCTTACTGGACTGTATGAGGCATCTACTTTTAAAGCTCCAACAACTCTATCTTCATCATCTCTTAAATCTGCTGGCTCATACCCTCTTCCTGTTCTTACTGAAAGAGTCATCTTCAAATTAACCTTATCTACTATAGTAGCAATATGAAAATCTGGATTTACTAATTCGACTGTTCCAGGAACCTCAAATGAAGATGCAAGCACATCACATGGCCCAGTAACATCTAATGTTATCTCTGCATGATTGCCCTCAATTACGTTAACTGGCATATCTTTGATATTCAACAAAATATCTATAACATCCTCTCTAACGCCCTCGATTGTGCTGTATTCATGAGAAATACCATCAATAGCCACGTCTGTAACTGCAGCACCTGGCATTGAAGATAATAAAATTCTTCTAAGAGCATTACCTAGAGTATGTCCAAAACCTCTTTCCAGAGGCTCTAAAGTAATCTTTGACAGATTTGGTGTTACGTCATCAACTTGAATTTCAGTTGGGACTAAAAGATCTATAACTGATATTTGCATAATTTTCTCCGTCTTTAATATTTTATTTTGAGTAAAGCTCAACAATAAGATTTTCGTTAATTTCTGTACTTAAGTCAGTTCTATCTGGTACTGATTTATATACGCCTTTAAGATTCGACTCATCTACTTCAATCCAATCGCAATCTTCACGAGTTGCAGCAATTTTTAAAGCAGAAGCAATTCTTAATTGACCCTTTTTTCTATCTCTAACTTGAATCTCATCACCAGGTTGAATTTGATAAGAAGGAATATTTACAACAGAACCATTTACTTTGAAGGCTTTATGAGAAACCATTTGTCTTGCTTCCGCTCTTGTTGATCCAAAACCCATTCGGTAAACAACGTTATCCATTCTGGATTCAAGCAGACTTAATAAGTTCTCTCCTGTATTACCTTTTGATGACGCAGCTTTTTTATAATAATTTCTGAACTGCTTCTCTAAGACTCCGTACATACGTCTTACTTTCTGCTTCTCTCTTAACTGTAAACCATAATCTGAAAGCCTACCTCTTCTTACTCCACCTGCAGCACCTGGAGGAGAATCCATATTACATTTTGATTCAATAGCCCTAATGCCACTTTTTAAATATAAATCTGTTCCCTCTCTTCTAGAAAGCCTTAATCTTGGTCCTGTATATCTAGCCATTTAATACTCCGTTAAACTCTTCTTTTCTTCGATGGACGACATCCGTTATGCGGAAGCGGTGTTACATCGGTGATGCTTTTAATTTTCAATCCACATGCATTTAAAGCTCTTATAGCAGACTCTCTTCCACCGCCAGGCCCTTTCACTTTGACATCTAAATTAATCATTCCAAATTCTTTTGCAGCATTTCCAGCTTTATCTGCTGCAATTTGAGCGGCGAAAGGTGTGCTTTTTCTTGAACCCTTAAAACCAGATCCACCTGAGGTAGCCCAACATACAGCATTACCTTGTTTATCAGTAATCGTGATAATTGTATTGTTAAATGAAGAGTGAACATGAGCCACTCCATCAGTAACAATTTTTTTACCTTTTTTTCCTTTTACTGCCATTTATCTATCCTCTCATCGGCTTTTTAGGGCCTTTTCTTGTTCTTGCATTATTTTTAGTATTTTGGCCTCTTGTAGGCAACTTTCTTCTATGTCTAATACCTCTATAACTTCCAAGATCCATTAATCTTTTAATATTAGTACTTATATTTCTTCTTAAATCACCCTCAACAACTATGCTTCCTATAGCAGATCTTAAGCTTTCTATTTCTTCTTCAGATAAATCAGAAATTTTTCTTGTGTAATCAATTTTTAATTCAGTACAAATATTTTGCGCTGTCTTCCTGCCAATTCCAAAAATATGTGTAAGCGATATTTCAACATGCTTATTTTCTGGAACGTTTACTCCTGCGATTCTAGCCATAAATTAACCTTGCCTCTGCTTATGTTTTTGATCTGTTTTACAGATTACAAATAAGACACCATTACGTCTTACAATTTTGCAATTTCTGCATATTTTTTTTACTGATGCTTTAACTTTCATATTACCTTTTATAATTTTTTAAATTAGCTTTTTTCATTAATGACGCATATTGCGATGACATCATATGAGACTGAACTTGTGCCATAAAGTCCATTAACACAACTACAATAATCAAAACAGATGTTCCGCCAACAGAAATTGTTGGTGATATTCCTGCAAAATTAATTAATGCTAAAGGAAGCAAACATATTAACGTTAAGTAAATTGCCCCAAAAACAGTCAATCTTGCTAGAACAGAATCTATATAGCTTGCAGTCTGTTCACCAGGTCTAATTCCTGCTATGTAAGCACCTGAACGTTTTAAATTATCTGAAACTTCTCTGGTATTAAATGTAAGAGCAAGCCATATAAAACAGAAACTTATAATTAATCCAGCAAAAACAAGAATATATAGTGGCTGTCCTGGATTTAATGCTAGTGAAAAACTCTGAAGAAATCCAAATGATTCACTTTGTCCAAACCATGTTGATAAAGAAGCTGGGAATAACAGAAAGGTGCTTGCAAAAATTGCAGGAATAACTCCTGCCATGTTTACTTTAAAAGGTAGATGACTTGTCTGGGCTTGCATAAGCTTTCTACCCTGTTGTCGTTGAGCATAATTTACAGTTATTCTTCTCTGTCCTCTTTCAATAAATACAACAACTGCAATAACAGCCATTGATAACAAACCTATAGCAATTAGCAGTAATACACTAATGTCACCCTGTCTTGACTGCTCAAGTGCTTGTCCTATTGCACCAGGTATACCCGTTAATATACTTGTTGCAATAATTATAGAAATACCGTTACCTATGCCTCTTTCAGAAACTTGCTCTCCAAGCCACATTAAGAACATGGTTCCAGCTACAACAGAAAATACTGCTGATACAAAAAATGATGGGCCTGGTGTATATGCTAAACCACTAGCTGAAAGGGTTACGGCTAATGCTGAAGCTTGAATAAATGCTAATACTGCTGTTCCATATCTTGTGTACTGAGTTATGGTATTTCTTCCAGCCTGACCATCTTTTTTAAGTTCTTGTAAATAGGGGATAGAATTGGAAAATAACTGCATAATAATTGCAGAAGATATATATGGCACAACATTTAGTGCAAAAATACTCATTCTTTCTAGAGCACCACCAGAGAAAAGATTAAACATCTCGATGATTGTGCCTTGGTTTTGATCAAATAAAGCGGCTAATCTATCAGGATCTATGCCAGGAATAGGTATATGAGTTCCAATTCTGTAGACTAGAATTGCAACAAATACAAAGCGAAGTCTTTTCCAAAGATCGCTCATTCCTTTGCCCTGATCACTCATTTACTTTTCAGACTCCTTTTTTACATTATTTGAGTCAATATTCTTTTCGACTTCAACAACAGTGCCGCCAGCTTTTTCTATAGACGCTTTAGCTCCCTTGGTAACCTTGATACCCTCAACTGTTAATTTTGATTCAAGATCGAAAGTACCAAATATTTTTACCTTCTTTACAGAATTAGGGATTATTTTGCTTTCTTTAAGAGTTGCTAAACTAACAACACCCATGCCATTTAAATTTTTAATATTAACTTCTTTCAAATAATTATTTTTTCTTGATGAAAAACCAAATTTTGGCAGTCTCATCTGTAAAGGCATTTGCCCACCTTCAAAACCAAGTCTTACACCTCCACCAGATCTTGACTTTTGACCTTTATGTCCTCTGCCTGCTGTCTTACCATTTCCTGAACCCATGCCTCGCCCTACTCTTTTTCTATTCTGAGCAGTGCCTTTGTTAGACAAAGAGTTTAAGGACATTGTATTTGCTTCACTTTCACTCATTTTAACTTTCCTGAATTTCAATCATGTCAGCTATCTTATTAACCAACCCACGATTACTTGGAGTATCTAAAACTGTTACGGTTTGGTTTAGTTTTTTAAAACCTAAGCCTTTAATACATAATTTATGCTTCTTCATTCGGCCTATTCCGCTCTTTACAAGTTTAATAGTCATTGTTTTTTCTTTACTCATGATGCTTGCTCTACTTTTTTGCCTCTTCTTGCAGAAACTGTATCAGGAGACTCCATTGCACTTAGTGCGTTAATGGTAGCTCTAACAACATTTACTGGATTAGTTGATCCATAACATTTAGCAAGAACATTTTGGACTCCAGCTAATTCTAAAACCGCTCTCATGGCTCCACCAGCGATGATTCCCGTTCCTTCAGATGCTGGTTGCATATATACATTCGCAGAACCATGCTTGGCTTTAACTGGATACCACAAAGTTGTATTATTTAATTCAACTTCAACCATGCTTCTTCTAGCATTTTCCATAGCCTTTTGAATTGCAATTGGTACCTCTTTAGCCTTACCTCTTCCAAAACCAACTCTTCCGTTTCCATCACCAACAACAGTAAGAGCTGTAAAGCCAAAAATTCTTCCACCTTTAACAACTTTTGCTACTCTATTAACTTGAACTAACTTTTCTTCAAGAGCATCAACTTGTTGATTATTTGCTACATTGTTATCTTTCATAATTTAATTAAAACTCCAGTCCAGCTTGTCTTGCAGAATCAGCTAAAGCTTTTATTCGGCCATGATATTTATATCCAGATCTATCAAAAACAACTTTTTTAACCCCATTTTCAATTGCTCTTTCAGCAACCTTCTTACCAACAGCTTCAGCACCAGCAACGTTATTTGCTTGCTTATCCATATCTTTTTCAGCTGTTGATGCAGATGCAATAACAGTTGTGCCTAGGCTATCAAAGACTTGTGCATAGAAATGCTTTGATGATCTGTAAACACTTAATCTTGGAGTCTCTTGACTCTTAATGTTCATTCGAGTTTTTTTAGCTCGTCTTAATCTAGATGTATTTTTAATACTCATTTTTTTATGCTCCAGCAGCTTTTTTAGCTTCTTTTCTTCTTACATTTTCATCAGAGTATCTAACTCCCTTACCTTTGTATGGCTCAGGTGGTCTAAAGGCTCTAATTTCAGCAGCAGCTTGACCTAGTATTTGTTTGTTATGGCTCTTTAAAACAACTTCTGTTTGAGACGGTGTTTCAACTTGTACCTCATCAGGAAGTTGATATTTAACAGGATGTGAAAAGCCGAGAGTCAGCTCAAGCAATTTTCCAGATGCCTTTGCTCTGTAACCAACGCCTTTTAATTCAAGTTTCTTTTCAAAACCTTGAGATACACCAATAATCATATTATTAACCAGTGCTCTGGTGGTTCCTGCTAGTGCTACTGACTGTTGATTGTTTTCATCATATTTAACAGTTATTACATTATCTGCTATATCTAATGAAACAGTTTCAGGAAGATCAAATTTTAATTCGCCGACCTTTCCTTTAACATCTAAACAACCATCATTAAAATTAACAGTTACGCCATCTGCAATTTCAATTGGGTTTTTTGCTACTCTAGACATTATTAAAATACCTCACAAAGAATTTCACCACCAACGTTCTTGGACTTGGCATCTGCATCAGTCATAAGACCTTGGTTGGTTGAAACAATATATGAACCTAAACCATTTTTTACAGATTTAAGTTCATTAGAAGCAGAATACTTGCGTAAACTTGGCTTGCTTATTCTTTTTAAAGTTTTAATGACTGGAGAGGAGTTGTGATATTTAAGAACTACTTTTAAAGATGGTTTACCATCAATCTCATCTTTGCTACAGCTTTTAATATATCCTTCTGTAACTAAAACATTAACAAGTTCATGCTTTAATTTTGAATATGGAACATCCACATCAACCTTACCTCGCATTAAACCATTACGAATTCTTGTTAAACAATCTGCTATAGGATCTTGAAAACTCATATTATTACCAACTTGATTTAACTAAACCTGGAATATCGCCTCTCATTGCAGCTTCTCTTAATTTGATTCTGCTCAAACCAAATTTTCTATAAACAGCATGAGGCCTACCAGTGACCTGACATCTTCTTACAACTCTCGATGGACTAGAATTTCTTGGAAGTTTTTGAAACTTTATAGAAGCTTCATATCTTTCTTCGCTGCTAGCATTTTGATCATTCATAATTGCCTTTAACGCAGCTCTTTTTTCAGCATACTTTGCAACCATTTTTATTCTCTTGTGCTCTCTAGCTATCATTGATTTCTTTGCCATACTTTTTTACCTACTTTTTAAATGGAAACTCTAAAACCTCTAATAAAGCTTTAGCGCCCTCTTTATCTGATGCAGAGGTGTTAATACATACATCCATACCTCTAATAGTGTCAACATTATCAAACTTAATTTCTGGGAAAATTATTTGTTCTTTAATTCCAAAATTATAGTTGCCCTGTCCATCAAAAGATTTAGGATTCATACCTCTAAAATCTCTTTCTCTAGGAATTGCAATATTTATTAATCTTTCCATAAATTCATACATTTTTTCGCCACGTAATGTAACTTTACATCCAAGAGGCCAACCTTCTCTGATCTTAAAGCTAGCTACTGATTTCCTAGCCTTTGTAATGACTGGTTTTTGACCAGCTATAGCTGTTAAGTTTTGAACAGCTGATTCTAGATGCTTCTTATCATTAGCAGCCTCTCCAACACCCATGTTGATCACAACTTTTGTTAACTTTGGAACAGCCATAACATTCTTAATTCCTAACTTCTCTTGAAGTACAGCCTTAAGCTCAGTATTGTATTTTTCTCTTAAATTTGACATTTACTTTATCTCTTTACTATCAGATTTAAATAATCTTATTTTCTTTCCATCTTTGTTAGTTGAATAAGAAATCTTATCTTTTGACTTTTTACTAGGATTCCATATAGCTAAGTTAGAAAGTGCAATAGCAGCCTCCTGTTCAACCACGCCACCTGTAACACCCATTTCAGGATTAGGTTTAGTATGTTTTTTAACCATATTAATTCCAGTTACAATCCCCTTATTCTTGGACTTTATAATTTTTCTTAAAGTACCTTTTTTTCCAAGGTCTTTACCAGCAACAACAATAACCTCATCACCAGTTCTCAATTTAGTTGGAGTAATCATTTTTAGAGAACCTCCGGTGCTAAAGATAATATTTTCATGTGTTTTCCATCTCTAAGCTCTCTAGTTACTGGCCCAAATACACGAGTTCCTATGGGAGCTTTTTGATTGTTAATTAGCACAGCTGCATTTTCATCAAATTTAATCAAAGATCCATCTCTTCGTCTTACACCTTTTTTTGTTCTTACAATTAATGCATCAACTACTTGTCCTTTTTTAACTTTTCCAGTTGGTATAGCCTCTCTGACAGCAACTTTAATAATATCGCCAATATTTGCATACCTTCTCTTTGATCCACCCAGGACCTTAATACACATAACACTTCTTGCTCCGCTGTTATCAGCAATTTTTAAAAGCGATTGCATCTGAATCATTACTCACTCTCCTCAGATTTTGTTTCTTCAATTGACGGATTGTTTTCTACAAGCACCCAAGTCTTGCTTTTTGAAATTGGTCTACACTCTTTTACAGTTACAATATCGCCTATTGATGCAGAATTGTTTTCATCGTGAGCATGAACTTTTGTAGCCCTTTTCATAACTTTCCCATAAAGAGGATGCTTAACTTTTCTCTCAATTCTTACAGTTATTGTTTTGTCAGCTTTATCGCTTGTAACAACACCTGATAGAACTCTTGGATTAGTTGTATTCATTATTTACTATCCTGTATTTTTAATTCATTCATTAAAGTTTTTATCCTAGCAATTTTTTTTCTAGCAGCATTCAACTGATTAGTCTCATTCAGCTGACCTGTTTTGTGCTTTATTCTGAGATTAAATTGCTCTTGCCTTGTAGCAATAAGTTCAGAATTAAGTTGCTCTAAATTTTTCTTTCTAAGCTCTACTAAATCTTTATTCATTTAGACATCCTTACTTATAAAATGTGTTTTTATAGGAAGTTTTGCAGATGCTAATTTAAAAGCCTCTCTTGCTAATTCTTCTTCAACACCAGCCATTTCAAACATCACCTTTCCAGGCTGAACAAGCGCAACCCAATATTCAACATTACCCTTACCTTTACCCATACGAACTTCTAAAGGTTTTTTCGTTATTGGTTTGTCAGGAAATATTCTTATCCAGATATTTCCACCTCTTTTAATATGTCTTGTCATAGCTCTTCTTGCGGCTTCGATCTGACGAGCAGTTATTCTTCCTCTGTCTGATGCAACAAGACCAAATCTTCCAAATGCCACAGTGTTACCATTTTGAGCAAGGCCTCTGTTACGACCTTTGTGCATTTTTCTAAATTTTGTTTGCTTTGGTTGTAACATTTTTAATTAACTCCAACTTCTGTTTTAAATGGATCTTCAGTAATTTCACCTTTAAATACCCAAACTTTTACACCAATAATTCCGTATGTAGTTAGTGCTTCTGCAGTAGCATAGTCAATATCAGCTCTTAATGTATGCAAAGGAACTCGCCCTTCCCTATACCATTCAGTTCTTGCAATCTCAGCACCATTTAATCTTCCAGAAACTTCAATTCTTACACCTTTAGCACTTTGTCTTAGAGCGCTTTGTACTGTTCTTTTCATAGCCCTTCTAAACATAACTCTTTTTTCTAATTGTTGAGCTACTCCCTCAGCTAAGATTTGAGCATCTAAATCTGGTTTTTTAACTTCCTTAATATTGATTTGAGCAGGTCTTTGAACGATTTTCTCTACTGCTTTTTTAAGATTATCTATTTCCTCACCACGTTTACCAATAATAATTCCAGGTCTTGATGTGTAAATAGACACTACAAAATTTTCTGCAGATCTCTCAAGTTCAATTCTGCTAATTGAAGAATTTTTCAGTTTTTTCTTGAAGTATTCCCTAACTTTTAAATCTTGAATTAAATTTGTAGAAAAGTCTTTGCCTTTAGCATACCAATTAGCGTTTTGCTTTTTAGACGTTCCTAATCTAAAACCTGTTGGATTTACTTTTTGTCCCATTACTTACTTCCCTCAGCTAATATTATTTCTATATGGCATGTAGGCTTGATAATTCTATCGGCTCTACCTCTAGCTCTTGGTTTCATTCTTTTTAATCTCATTCCTTGATTAACAATTATTGATTTAACTGATAATAAATCTACGTCTGCCTTATTATTATGTTCAGCATTTGCAATTGCTGATTCCAGCAACTTTTTGATGACTGCAGATCCTTTTTGCTTATTAAAATTTAAGAAGTCCATAGCATCTTGAACAGACTTTCCTCTTATAGCATTGGCAACTAGACCAGCCTTTTGTGGTGATAATCTAGTACCTTTCAAATAAGCTCTTGTTTCCATTATTTAGCCTTCCTATCGCCAGAGTGCATTTTAAAAGTTCTTGTTATAGCAAATTCACCAAGCTTATGACCGACCATATCTTCATTAATATAAACAGGTACATGTTGTCTACCGTTGTGAACTGCAATAGTTAAACCGACCATAGACGGATTAATCATTGATCTTCTGGACCATGTTTTTATAGGTCTTTTATCATTAGACGCCAAAGCAGCCTCTACTTTTTTCTCAAGAGATAAGTCTATGAATGGTCCTTTTTTTAATGATCTTGGCATATTATTTACTTCCTACTTCCTCTTCTTCTAATAATTAGGTCATCAGTTCTTTGATTTTTTCTTGTCTTGTAACCTTTAGTCGGAACACCCCATGGAGTAGATGGATGTCTTCCTCCTGACGTTCTTCCTTCACCACCACCGTGTGGATGGTCAACTGGGTTCATAGCCACACCTCTTACTGTAGGTCTAACACCTCTCCATCTTTTAGCGCCGGCTTTACCTAAAGACTTAAGATTATTTTCTTGATTTGATACAGTTCCTAAAGTTGCTCTGCATTCCCATAAAACTTTTCTGGTTTCGCCAGACTGAAGTCTTAATGTTGCATATATCCCCTCTTTAGCTACCAATCTTGCAGAAGTTCCAGCACTTCTTGCAAGTTGTGCACCTTTTAAGGGTTTTAGCTCAACACAATGAACGTTAGTACCTAATGGTATATCTTTTAGCTTCATTGAATTGCCAACTTTAATCTCACAATTGTCAGCTGATATAACCTCGTCACCAACTTTTAATTTTGAAGGGGCGATAATATATCTTCTTTCACCATCTTTATATAACAATAGTGCTATGTGAGCAGATCTATTAGGGTCATATTCAATTCTCTCAACAACTGCAGGGATATCAAACTTATTACGCTTAAAGTCAATGACTCTGTAATGCTGTTTGTGGCCTCCGCCTTGATGTCTAACTGTTATTCTTCCGTTATTATTTCTTCCACCATTCTTCGATTTGACTCGAGTGAGTGACTTTAAAGGCTTGCCTTTATACAAGTCAGCCTTTACTGCTATTACACCCCGTCTTCCAGGACTAGTAGGTTTTGCTTTTATGACTGCCATGATTAATTAATTCCCTCAAACTGTATTTCAGAATCTTTGCTTATCGAAACAAATGCTTTTTTATAGTCTGATCTTTTATACATACCAAATCTGTTACGCTTCCTTTTGCCTTTAACAATAGAAGTAGTGACTTTTAAAACTTCAACTTTAAATAGTTCCTCAACAGCCTTCTTTATCTCTCTTTTATTTGAATCAAGATCAACTTTAAAGACTATCTGCTTTAAAGACTCGCCAATTCTTGCTGATTTTTCAGTAACAATAGGAGATTTAATTAATGTGTATAGTTTTTCGTTATGCATCTATCCACTCCTCAATTTTCTTAAAAGCATCAGCAGTAACAGCAACCTTTTGAGCTTTTAATAGATTTACAGGATTGATTTCTCTTACTGTAATAATGTCAACATTTGGAATATTTCTAGCTGACAAATATAAATTAACATCTAATTCATCAGTAATTATTAGAACCTTGCTTAAAGAAAACTCTTTTAAGAAATTAGCTATCTCTTTTGTTTTAGGTTTTTCTAAAACAGGTTTTTCTATTGCAACCAATCTTCCTTGCCTAAGAAGTTCAGAAAATATAGATCTTATGGCAGCTCTATACATCTTTTTATTAATTTTCTTACTGTAATCTCTAGGTGTGGCTGCAAATGCTATACCACCACCTCTCCAAAGAGGGCTTCTGATAGTACCTGCACGGGCTCTACCAGTTCCTTTTTGTCTGTAAGGTTTTTTTCCTCCGCCGCGAACTTCAGATCTTGTCTTTTGTTTTGAAGTGCCCTGTCTTGACCCAGCAAGAAAGCTTACAACAGCTTGATGTACTAGTGCTTCATTAAAATCTTTGCTAAAAGCATTTTCAGATATATTTATATCTTGATTTTTTGTTGATGAGAGTAATTCTATTTTCATGATTTTTTCAGGGCTGGTTTGATTTTTAAATCAGATCCATTGAAACCTGGAACTGCACCTTTGAGATAAATGACGTTATTTTCTACATCTAAATCAACTATTTTTAAACTTTGAACTGTCTTCTGGACATTACCCATGTGACCAGACATCTTTTTTCCTTTCCAAACTCTTCCTGGAGTTTGACATTGACCAATTGAACCATGTGCTCTGTGCGATAGTGAATTACCATGCGTTGCATCTTGCATTGAGAAATTATGTCGTTTAATTACACCTGCATAACCCTTACCTTTAGATGTTCCAGTAACATCGACATACTGTCCAACTTCAAAAATATCAGCTGTTAAATGTTTGCCTACTTCATATTCTTCTGATATTTCTTCGGATGATCTAAACTCGGCAAGTATTCCTGGCTCTAAGTTAATTTTTTTATAAAACTCACTCTTAGCTTTGTTGATATTATTTGATTTGGTGGTTTTTGATACAACAAATGCATTGTAACCATCTCTTTCAGATGTCTTTATATCGGCAATGAAATTACCACAAACAGAAACTGCAGTAACTGGTACAGATTCACCGTCTTCAAGAAAAAGACGAGACATTCCAGATTTTTTTCCTATTAAGCCTATGCTCAATTTATTCTCCTTTTACGGGGCTAATCACCCTCTATGGCCGCTATCGCGTTAAAATTTGGACTAGCCCAGGCTTATCTGAACATCTACCCCAGAGGATAGATCTAACTTCATTAAAGCATCAACTGTTTTATCAGTTGGCTTGACTATATCCATTAGTCTTTTATATGTAACTATCTCATATTGATCTCTTGCATCTTTATCTTTATGCGGTGATTTCAATATAGTTGTTCTCTCTTTTTTAACAGGAAGAGGAATAGGTCCATTAATTACTGCGCCTGTCTTCTTAACAGTCTCTACAATTAATTTGGCTGAAGCATCTATCAGTCTATAATCAAAAGCCTTAAGCCTAATTCTGATTGATTGATTCTCCATTTTTTCCTTTATTTATCCTATTATTTCTTTAAAAAATTAATTTCGCTAATTGCAAAATGTGGCGTATTCTAAGCCCCTTATGGCTATACTGTCAACAATATTAGAAAGTTTATTAACCCCTTATTTATGAGGTTTTTAAACCCTCTGCAATGTTGCTTGGAACTTCACCATACTTAGTAAATTCCATAGTAAATGTAGCCCTACCCTGGGTTGCAGATCTAAGATCAGTTGCATATCCAAACATTTCAGCTAAAGGCACTTCTGATGAAACTTCTTTGCCTGAGGTAATATCTTCCATTCCTAATATAATTCCTCTTCTTCTGTTTAAATCACCAACAACGTCACCCATATGTTCCTCAGGAGTTACTACAACAACCTTCATAATAGGCTCTAATATTGCAGGTTTAGCTTTGTTAGCGCCTTCTTTAAGTGCCATTGAACCAGCAATTTTAAAAGCCATTTCATTTGAATCAACATCGTGGAATGATCCATCATACAATGTTGCTCTTAAAGCTAATAAAGGATATCCAGCAATCACACCATTTTGCATTTGTTCTTGAATTCCCTTGTTAACTGCAGGTATATATTCTTTAGGTATTACACCACCAACAATTTTATCTACAAATTCATATTCATCATCAAGTCCTAAAGGCTCAAGTTTTAACCACACATGTCCGTACTGACCTTTACCACCTGATTGTCTTACAAACTTTCCTTCAACCTCAACCGTCTCTTTGATTGTCTCTCTATAAGCTACTTGAGGTTTGCCAATATTTGCTTCAACTGAGAATTCTCTTTTCATTCGATCAACAAGCACATCTAAATGCAACTCACCCATACCAGAAATTATGGTTTGTCCGGATTCCTCATCACTAGCTACTCTAAATGATGGATCCTCTTGAGCAAGCTTACCTAGTGCTAACGACATCTTTTCTTGATCTGGTTTTGATTTTGGTTCGACTGCTACTGAAATGACTGGTTCAGGGAAATCCATTCTTTCTAATACAATTGGCTTATCTGCATCAGACAATGTATCACCAGTTGTTATATCTTTTAAACCAATACAAGCTGCAATATCACCAGCTCTAACTTCTTTAATTTCTTCTCTATTATTTGAATGCATTTGCACCATTCTTCCAACTCTTTCTTTTTTTGACTTTGTTGAATTAATAACTGCATCACCAACTGATAAGACACCAGAATATACTCTTATGAATGTAAGGGTTCCAACAAATGGATCAGTAGCAATTTTAAATGCAAGCGCAGAAAATGGCTCTTCGTCTGATGATTTTCTAGAGTCCTCAACTTCATCTTCTTGTGAGTTATTTGGAATAACACCTTTTATTGCTTTAACTTCATCAGGAGCTGGTAAGAAATCAATTATAGCGTCAAGCATTGCTTGGACACCTTTATTCTTGAACGCTGAGCCACACAAACCAACGATTAACTCATTTGCTAACGATCTTATTCTTAAACCTTCTTTTATTTGTTCTACTGAAAGCTCACCAGATTCTAAGTAAGCATCCATTAGCTCTTCATTTGCCTCAGCTGCTGCTTCAACCATTTCTTCTCTTAGTTGAGAACATTTATCAACTAGTTCAGCCGGAATTTCTTTTGAATCAAAAGTAAGACCCTGATCATCTTCATTCCAGTAGATTCCTCTATTATTTATAAGGTCAACAACCCCTTTGAAATCTTCTTCAGTGCCGATATTATATTGAATTGGAACAATATTCGCTTGAAGTCTTGTTTTAATTTGCTCTACAACCTTTTCAAAGTTTGCTCCTGCTCTATCCATTTTATTAACAAATACTACTCTTGGAACTTCATATCTATTAGCCTGTCTCCATACTGTTTCAGACTGTGGTTCAACACCAGAAGTACC
>CACJBC010000007.1 GCA_902591565.1 uncultured SAR86 cluster bacterium
TTTTCAACTTCCTGCAAAAATTACAGTTTGTTTTAAAGTGCCTGATGGAACTGGTTTTTGGCCAGCTATATGGATGCTTCCTCAGGGCTTTATGAATAATAATAAAGTATGGCCTGATGATGGAGAGATAGATCTAATGGAAGCTAGAGGAAGATTGTCTCAGGTTGTTGGTTCTGCAATGCACTTTAAAGCAAACTGGGGTAGTCATACTTTTATTTCAAAAGATGTTCATGTTTCAATGGCCGAAAATTTTCAAGATACTTTTCATTCAATTACATTTGAATGGAGAGAAAATTCTATAAAAATGTTTTTAGACAACGAAGATACTCCTTTTTTTGATGAAAACTCTGATGCAAGTTCTCTAGTAAATACATATTATCCATTTAATGAGCCATTTTATTTAATATTAAATGTTGCTTCAGGTGGTAATTTTGACAGTTCTTTTCAGACAGATACAAATTCTTTCTGTCAAAATGCTGATTGCACTAATTTGTCTATTCCAGATAGAGGAAGATTTCTAATAGATTATATTGAATATAAATCAATTGACTGATTTCAAAAATAAATAATGAAAATATTTTGTAATTATGTATCATAATTATTTCTTAATGTTGTAACACAAAGTGAAATCAAATCCATTTATAAATATTCTAATATTAATCATTATTAGCTCATGCGGCGGTGGAGGGGGTGGCACTTCAAGTCCTGGTGATGTATCAGCTTTTAATCCATCCATTGATTCTTTTTCAAGCTCATCTTATTCATTAACAGTCGGAGGTTCTATTAACTTAACATGGTCAACTACCAATGCAATTGCTTGTACTGCGAGTGGAGATTGGAGTGGAGATAAATCAAATTCAGATTCACCTTTTAATATAACTCTAAATGAAGTTAAAACTTATGTATTTACATTAACATGTCGAGGAGAAGACCCTTCAAATACGGTATTTAAAACTATCGAAGTTATTGTCTCTAGTGAAGGCAATTCATCTTCAGGCATTTATGGTGAAGATAAAAGCTCTTATTGTGCTTTACCATCAAATAACTCATCTTCATATTGGATTGAAGATTTTTCTTCAAACGTTTTAGACGATCAAATTTTTACCTACCAAGAATCAAATGGATTTTGTAAAGTTCCAGGATGTCCAAATGGAGATTCAGATTTTGTTACTGGCTGGGGCAATAATGAAAAGCAATACTATACAAGCTGTAGAGATGGTTATTCAAAAAACTGTAATTCTGAAACAAACACAACTGAAAACCTATTTATTGAAGATGGATATTTAAAAATACAGCCTATATTTAATAACACTGATCCTTTTGATGATCCATATTGTGCAACTAACACGTGTTCATGGGGAGGAACATGGGACTATACTTCTGCAAGAATTATGACTTCAAGTAAAAAACTAATATCTCCAGGTTCTGAAGTCACTGTATGTTTTAAATACCCTGAAGCAATGGGTCACTGGCCAGCAATCTGGATGCTCCCTGAGGGCTTTGTTGAAGGATCAAAAACTTGGCCTGATGACGGTGAGAATGATCTTGCTGAACATATGTATAATCATGGTGCTGCAGATACGCAATCAACTATTCATTTTGGTACATCAAATAATTCAAATAATATTTGGCATATAGAATCTGTTCCAAGTAACGTTAATTTTTTTGATAAATTTCATTCTATAACCATGAAATGGCAGACCGATAAAATAGAATATTTTCTTGATACTCAGACAGAGCCCTATTTATCGATAGATAAGAATATAAGATCTGAATTCAATTCAGCTGCATGGCCATTCAATGAAGACTTTTATTTAATACTAAATGTTGCAACTGGTGGTAATAATGGAGGCACTCCTAATACCTCAAAATACTGCCATGATTCAGTGTGCTCTAATTTAGCTGACAAAGATAAAGGAAGGTTTGTAATAGATTATATTGAAATAAAATCTATTGACTAATTCTTCTTTTTTTTAATTCAGTCATTACATCATTTAATGAATAGTTTTGAGATTTAAGAAGAACCAATAGGTGAAATAGTAAATCTGCTGATTCATCAATAATTCTTCCATCATCAGTTACGGCTGCTATGGATGTTTCACCAGCTTCTTCAGTTAATTTTTTTGCTATTTCCTTAACACCTTTTTTTAATAAAGATGCAACATAAGAATTATTTAAATTTTCTCTCTTTCTTTTATCAATAGTATCTTCAAGTTCAGTGATTATTGAAAATACATTTTTAGACTCAGCTTTAAAACAAGAGTAATTTTCTAAATGACATGTTGGACCTAACGGACTTGCTTTAATCAACAAAGTATCATTATCACAATCTATTTCAATTGATTGCATAATTAATTTATTGCCAGAGGTTTCACCTTTAGTCCATAGTTTTTGTCTAGATCTGCTGAAAAAAGTTACCTCCTTTGAACTTAAAGTATGATCAAGAGATTCTTTATTCATATAACCAAGCATCAAAATATTGAATGATATTGAGTCTTGAATTATTGCTGGTATAAGACCTTTATCATCCCATTTTATATTTGTAGTATCCATTATTTTATACCCTTATATTTATTGATTGATTTAGTAAAAATTCTTTAAGCTCATTAATGATAATTAAATTTTTATGAAATACACTTGCTGCAAGTGCGCCGCTGGACTTTGTCTTAGTGAAAACATCTTGAAAATCTTCTATACGACCTGCACCACCAGATGCAATCAATGGCACATCACAATTTTTTAACATCTCATTTAATTGAACAAGATCATATCCATTTCGAACGCCATCTTGATTCATACAATTTAAAACAATTTCACCAGCGCCCAAACTTTGAACTCTATCAATCCATTCATTGGTTTCTATATGAGTATTTTTGATTGTTTTTTCATCTCCGGTATTTGAATAAACGATATATTTATTATTTTCAATCATAGAATCAATTCCAATTACAACACACTGACTGCCAAATTCATTTGCAAGTTCTTTTATTAGATCAGGATTCTCAAGAGCTGGCGTATTAATAGAAACTTTATCGGCCCCATTATTTAATATCTGCTTTGCATCACTTATACTTTTTATACCTCCAGCTACACAAAAAGGTATATTTATAATTTCAGCTATGATTTTTACCCAATCTTTTGAAACAATTCCATCATATGTGCTAGCACCAATATCATAAAAAACTAATTCATCAGCTCCCTCATCATTATATTTTTTTGCTAATTCAATAATTGAACCAACAACCTCGTGATCCTTAAATTTAATTCCTTTAACCACTTGACCATTTTTTACATCGAGACACGGAATTATTCTTTTAGTTAACATTCTTTAAATCCTGAAGAGAAATTTTATTCTCATATATTGCTTTACCAACAACACATTCATTGCAAAGAATTGATCTTAAATTATTTATATCCTCTAGGGATCCAATTCCGCCAGATGCTATGAGATTGATATTCTTGTTAGCTAATAGGTTCTTATATATGTTTATATTAGGCCCTTTAAGCGTCCCATCAACTGAGATATCTGTAGCTAATATATTTTTTATCCATTTATTATTATTTATGTAATCATACAAATTAATATCTGTGTTTTTTGTCCAACCGTGTATAGAAAGAAGAGGGGTTTCATTGCTTAGATTAAAATCTAATCCAAATATTATTTTATTAACATCTATATAGTTTTTAAGCTGATTTCTAAATGCATCATTAGTAATAGCTGCTGTCCCAACAATAATTCTTCTTATATTATTAGATAATAGCTGCGAAGCTTTTTCTATTGTCCTTATGCCACCCCCAACTTGAATCTCAATATTTTCAATACAAGAAATATTTTGAATAATTTCAAGATTTTCATCTCCACCAGTTTTAGCAGCATTTAGATCAACAATATGAATATTTTTAAATCCTGCTTTCTTAAAAATTTTTACTTGTTCTATTGGATTTTCGTTATATACGGTTACATCTGAATAATTGCCTTTTAATAATCTTACACATTTTCCGTTTAATATATCTATTGCGGGTATTATGTTCATATTGATTTAATAAAATAAGTTAAAAATTTTTCACCTGCTTTGGATGATTTCTCTGGATGAAATTGACACCCTAAAATATTATCTTTTTTTATAATAGATGAAAATTTATTGCCATATGAGCTATAACCAATCGTAAATTTAGAATCTTTATTAAAGTAGCTATTAGCAAAATAATAGTGCCCATTAAGGCTATTATCAGTATCACATTCAACTTTGTTCCAACCCATTTGTGGAACATTAACCCCATCATTTACATTAAATTTTTCTATATTTCCATCAATGATTCCCAGGCATCCTGTTTGATTTTCTTCTGAATAATCAAAAAATATTTGCATACCTATACATATGCCTAGAATTGGTTTTTTTGTGGATTTAATAAAATTTATTAAATCTCTTTTTCTTAGAGTATTCATAACTACATCAGCTGAACCAACTCCTGGAAGAACATATGCATTCATTTCAGATAGTTCTTTTACAGAATTTGTAATAATTGCGTTAATACCCAACCTCTTGAATGAATAATAAATTGAATTAAGATTAGCGCCACCACAGTCTATAATTCCAATATTCATAGAAGACCTTTTGTTGATGCAACATCCAAATTTGTTTTAGTGAGTGCTTTTTTTAAGGCTCTTGTAAAACTTTTAAATGTAGCTTCGATGATGTGATGAGTATTAGTTCCTTTAGTATCAATATGACAAGTAAAATTGACTGCATTAATAAATGATATAAAAAAATGTTCGAACATTTCAGTTGGAAAATCACCTACATATTCTCTTAAATCAGATGTCTTCATTTTTAACATTGTTCTTGAAGCCATATCAATAGTAACTGTTGAAATAGTCTCATCCATAACCAATGATTCAATAGATGAATATCTTTCAATAGTATTTCTATCTCCAATGGCATCTTTAAATGCATCACCTAAAGCAATTGCAACATCTTCAATAGTGTGATGTTGATCTATTTGAAGATCGCCCAAACAATTAATTGTTATATCAAACCCACCATGTTTGGCGAATTGTTCAAGCATATGATCAAAAAACTTCAGACCAGTATCTATATTATAGTTACCGGAACCATCTATATTTAGATTTATAAAAATACTTGTTTCATTAGTAGTTCTTTTAATAAATGATGTTCTAGATTGATTATCTAAATCATTAAGAGCATAACTTTCTCTTATTGAAACAGCTTTTTTATGAGCATCAAGATTTTCAGCTTCTGCTAAGGTTTTCACAGTGGGTGCTAAGTTTATAAAGCCATCAGGAGAGGCAGTCTGAAAGGTAATACTTTTACCAAAATCTTTTACTGATAGACCTGAGTATGTTTTGGCAGCTCTACCAGTAGGTAATGTGTGATTTGAACCTGATGCATAATCTCCAAATGATTCTGGTGAATATTTACCACAAAAAACCGATCCAGCATTATTTATTAAAGGCGCAATTTTTGAAAAATTATTATCAAGAAGAATCAGATGTTCTGGGGCATTATCGTTAATGAAATTTATTATTTCTTGATCATTCTTTGCTTTCACTAAATAAATATTTTTAAGGCTTTTGTCAAGAATCAATTGTCTTTTTAAATCAACTTTTTGTTGTTTTATTTCAGATTTAATAGAGTCTAAAAGCAATTCATTTTTTGAAATTAAAACAGCTTTTGCATCTACACTGTGCTCAAGTTGGGATAGTAAATCTGATGCAATAATATCAACTTTTTTTTCATCATCAGAATAAACATAAACTTCGCTTGGTCCTGCTGGCATATCAATTGGAACATCTTTATTAACAATAACCTTTGCTTCAGTAACATACTTATTTCCAGGTCCAAAAATCTTTAGACATTTTGGAATTGTGTCTGTTCCATATGCCATAGCAAATATTGCTTGAGCGCCGCCAACTTTATAAATATTTTTTATTTTTAATAAATTAGCAACCCATAATATAGTTGGGTTTATTTTTCCCTTAGCATCAGGTGGAGTGCATATGACGATATTTTTACATCCTGCAATTATTGCAGGAATAGCTTGCATTAATAGTGAGCTAAATAGCGGAGCTGTACCGCCTGGAATATACAAACCTACTGTATCAATCGGTCTAAATTCTGACCATAATGAAATGCCTTTTGTAGTTTCTAGATTATTAATTGATAGTCCATTAAGCTGTTTTTGATGATATTTTTTTATATTTGCGTATGCAATAAGAATTGAATTTTTTAGTGAATCAGAAAGAAATTTATCTGATTGTTTAAATTCACTTTTAGTAACTTTGAAAGATTTAAGTTCTTTTTCATTTAAAATCTTAGAAATTTTTCTAAGTCCATTATCTCCTTCATTAATTACTAATCTTTTGAATTTATTAATTGTTGCAATATCTTTAGATAAAATTTTTGATTCCTTAAAGTCTAAGACTGTTGATTTTTTGTTTAATGTAAGATTTTTCATATTAATTTAAGAGTTTTTCTACTGGCATTACTAATATTGAGGAGGCTCCTTTAGCTTTAAGTTTTTCCATAGTCTCCCAAAATATTGGTTCTTGGCATAAAGCATGAATTGCAACTTTATTTTCATTCTCCAGAGGTATTACTGTTGGTGATTCTGACCCAGGAAGTAATTTACAAATCTCTTTGACCTTTGATGCATCTGCATTCAACATGACGTATTTACTTTCAGTAGCATTAACAACACCCTGCATTCTACTAATTATTTTTTCAGCAATTTTATTTTTTGAAACTGATAAATTTTTATTTTTTATAAGAACAGCTTCAGACTCCAGGATTGTTTCAACTTCTTTTAAGTTATTTGCTTCTAGTGTTGCACCAGATGAAACAAGATCGCATATCAGATCAGACATGCCAATGTAAGGAGTTAATTCTACTGATCCGTGTATATTGATAATAGAAGCATCTATTTTTCTATCTCTTAAATATTTTTTTACAGTATTTGGATATGAGGTTGCTATTTTTTTATTTTTGAAACTTCTAATATTAATATTTTCAGGACAAGCAAATGACAACCTACATTTAGAAAAACCTAAACTTAACACTTTTTCAATAGATGTTTTTTTAAATAAAGATTTTTCTAGTAATATGTTTTCTCCAACTATCGCTAGATCTGCATCACCATTAGATACTAAAGAAGGAATGTCATCACTTCTTACAAACAGTATATCAATAGGCATATTGTTAGCTTTTGCCAAGAGATTATCAGTTTTAATTGAAAAATTAATACCCGATTTTTTTATTAAGTCTGCGCTTTGATCAAATAGTCTGCCTTTTTTTTGAATAGCAATAGTTAGTCTATTTTTCATTTCTTAATCCTTTGTAAAATTTTTTTATAACCTTGATAGGGTTCATTTGATAAAAATCTTGCAACCCTTGTGACTGTTGTAGTGCTTGTTTCTAATTTAGTAGCAATATCTCTATAAGAAAGATTATCTTCATATAAAAGTTGAGCTACTGACCATCGCTCTTCAAGTGCTTTTAACTCAGCAGGAGTACAGAGATCTTTTAAAAAATCATTAACCTCATTTTTATTTTTTAATAGCAATAATGCTTCATTTAGATTTTTCATGCGTGCTAGTGTATTACTATGTTAATACAATGTAAAGAAAAAAAGGCGCTAAATTTAGCGCCTTAATAAATTATATTAAATTAATCTTTTGTATTAATCCATAAAGGTAATACTGCTATCAATAATCCAGAAAAGAAAAAGATCCTTGATCCGATTGCAGCAAGCATATTACCTTCAGCGTGAGAGGCTAAAAAACCCTGAGAGCCAGCTCCAAGATCTATATCACCATTAGCAGCGTCTAGTGCACTTAATGCCATAGCATGACCGTCATAGGTACCACCAATTAGATTACCCAAGTTTAGGGCAAGCATAAAAACTGATACTGCAAAAGCAGTTCCAATAATTTTTGCAATTGTATTGGCCCCTTTGTCTACCATAACACTACTAAATCTAGCTGCAATCCATACAGCAATTACCATAGCAAGAAACACTGTTGCATTTGCGCCTCTTGAGCTTGCAAAGATACTCCATAGTTCTAATTCATAATTAACACTAGTTAATAAATCCATAATCTCTCCTCCTAGAAAAATATTAATATTTATTTATACAAGATATATATAAATCAATACAAGAAATAATACATGTATTATTTGAACATATTGTGATTATTTTGTGACAATAAAGAGACTATTTCTAGGTGTTTTGTATTTGGAAATTGATCAAAAATTTCTATGTTAATAACTTTAAAATTTTTCAATTTTTCTATATCCCTGATGTATGTTTCGTAATTGCATGAAATATATAAAACGTTATCAAATTTATTAATCAAATTTATAACATTGTCATCAAGTCCAGCACGAGGCGGATCAACTAAAATATGAGAAAAATCAAAATTATTTATATCAATATTATTCATTCTTTTAAAAACTCTACCATTAAATAATTCAGTTACTTCTTCTGCTGACAATCGAGCATGAAATATATTACTTATATTATTTTCTTCAATTGCTTTATTAAGACATCTAATCGATTGTCGATTATTTTCAGTCGCTAAAATCTTATTAAATAATTTTCTCATTGGTACAGAAAATGTCCCAGAACCACAGTAAAGCTCAAGAAGATCTTTTGGATTTTCAATAAAACTCATAGTTTTTAGAACCATCATAGGCATATGAAAATAGTTTGGCTGATAAAATGATTGGTCTGTTTGATATAGAACTGATTTTAGTTCTTTAATATCATCACGAAGCAAATCATCATGAGTTGAATATAATTTATTTTTAGATCTTAAATTAATTTTTATATTTAAAATGTCTGCAAGCTCATTTGCCAGAGATTTAATTTCATCATCAATTGGCCTATGGTAAATCATAGAGACTAATATTTCGTCATCTCTATTAGCTCTAAAATTAATTTGGAATAATCTCTCTTTGAGAATATCTTGATTATTAATTTTATCTAACAGATTAGGCATTAATTTTTGAATACAAGGTCTTGCAATAGAAAAACTTTCTAAATAAATTATTTCACCCAATGAAGAGTACATAGTATAAAAGTTATTCTTATAACCAAATTCACATCTTGATCTGTATCCTGAAGATGGACTGTAATTAATTTTGATTTTATCTTTGTAATTATTTTTTAATAAAGATAATACTTTTTGAAATTTATCCATTTAATTAATAAAAAGATCCTTGTTATAAATGATATTAATCCTATAAATGATATATTAATGGGTACAAACTGAAAGATTCATTTTAATTGAATATGCTATGGAAAATATTGTAAATATAACTGAGTCAGCTGAAAATTATCTAGCTAAACTTTTAAAAGATAAAAATGAACCGAACCTTGCAGTGAGGATTTTTATATCAGATCCTGGCACCCCAAAAGCTGAAACATGTTTAGCATATTGCAAGCCAGAAGAAGCTCATAAAGATGATGTGATCTTGAAATTAAAAAAAATAACTGTTCATGTAGAAAAAAGAAGTATTCCTTTTTTAGTTGATGCAGAAGTTAATTACGATAATGATACTTTTGGCGGACAATTAACAATCAAGGCACCAAATGCGAGGTTGCCTAATATTTCACCTGATAGTCCTATAGAGGATAGAATCAATTATGTTATCTATAATGAAATTAACCCAATGCTTGAATCGCATGGTGGCGATGTTAGTCTAGTGAAGTTCACTGAAGCTGGTGAGGCTATACTTCAATTTGGTGGTGGTTGTCAGGGTTGTGGAATGGTTGATGTTACTTTAAAAGATGGAATTGAAAAAACATTATTGGAACAAATACCAGAGGTAAGGTCTGTTAAAGACTCAACCGATCATTCAATTGATGATAATGCATATTACAAATAACTAAACATCATTTACTGAAAGTATTATTCCAAATTTAGGATGGTCAAAGTAGTGAATCTCCTCATTGAATATTCTTCTTTCTTCATCAATAAATATATTTATGACTTCTGTTGACTCAATTTTTATATCATCTTTATCATGATTGATATCAATATAGCTATTTGGTTCATTTAGATTAAGTTTTAAATTGCTAGCAATATTAATTTTATTGGTTTGATTTGACTTAAGGATTTTGCTTTCGTATTTTTGAATTTTCTCTGCTGTAGTGTCTTTTGTTTTATTTGATGCAACTCCTAGATAGCTTTTTATATCAACATGTAAAAATCTACTTCTATATAACTTTAGAAAAATACCATACTCTTTTATTACATTTTCATGGAATAAGAATTTGGAATCATCTTTGGAATCAATATTTTGTATCCACTTAAAACTATCCAATACTTCATATTCATTATTTTTTTCTAATTTACTATTTAATTTCTTTAGAACATCTAAATTATTTGATTTTCTGTACCATTTCTTTGGGTTTGATACTTTTGTGTTTTCGTTAGCTTTTTCAATATATGAATTTTGTTTCTTGGAATCTAACTTAAAACCTTTTAAAAGATTATTAAAAAAATTTTCTTTATATTGGGTTTTATATAGATCACTATTTATTTTAAGACTTGGATTATAAAATTTTAATACTTTATCTGCTGGAGCTATAAATTCTGCATCAAATGTTTCATTGGCAGAAGATTGAGAGTATTTAAATATTATTATTTCTACTTCATATTCTTTTAAATCTAAATCCTCATATGCATTAATATTATGAATAAGGGTTGTAATAAGAAATATTTTAAGTAATTTCATTTATTAAATTCATAATTGCATTTCTTCTTACTGAAGTATCATTCTCATTCATTTCAATAATAAATTTATTTTCTTGATTTATTGAATAAATATTGGGACTGATTTGCAGCATAGTCAATATTTTATCAAAAACTTTCTTTCTAATACTCGAAGATAATAATATTGATGTTTTATTTGCATTAGATTTGATATTAATAATTCCTGTATTTCTTATCATCACTAATAATTTTGAATCATCTATTAAACTTTTAACCTCTGTTGTTAATGAACCACATCTATCTTTAAGATCTTTTGCAATATTATTTATTTCATCTATTGATAATGCATTACTTAGGTTTTTATAAACCTTTAGTCGTTCAATTGGAGAGGGTAAATATGATTCATTGATATATGATGAGTCATAAAAATTTATTTCAGTATTAATAAATTCTTTTTCATCATTGTTTTTAAATGTATTTATTGCGTTTTTCAACATTGATAAATATAAACTCATACCAATGGTGTTAATGTGTCCGCTTTGCTTTTCACCTAATATTTCTCCGCCACCTCTAATTTCAAGATCTTCTTGAGCAATAAAAAAACCTGAACCCAAATCACATAATTTTATTATTGAATCTAATCTATTTTTTGCAATTTTAGATAAATCATTAGTTGGAGTTAAAAAATAACAATAACCCTGTTTTGATGATCTACCAACTCTACCTCTTAATTGGTGAAGTTGAGATAGCCCAAAGTTTTGGGAATCGATTATCATTATTGTATTTGCATTCGGTATATCTAAACCCATTTCTACTATTGTTGTACATATAAGAACATCCAACAATCCAGCATCAAAGTTCCTCATTACTTTTGATATTTCATCTTTCTTTAATTTACCGTGCGCTATAGCAACATTGGTATCAGGTAAGAGCTCAATTAATATATTTTTTAAGGAATTCATTTTCCCTATGTTATTTTGCACAATAAAGCACTGACCCCCTCTAGATACTTCTCTTGATATTGCTTCTTTAAACAATTGATTAGTTTCAATTTTAAGAAAAGATTTAATGCTTAATCTATTAGATGGTGGAGTATGCAAAAAAGAAAATTCTTTTAAGCCTGAAAAAATAAAATTCATTGTTCGAGGTATAGGTGTTGCAGATAAATATAGTATGTGAATGTTTTCTTGTTTGCTTTTTATAAAGTCTTTTTGCCTAATACCAAATCTATGCTCTTCATCTACTATTAAAATACCAGTGTTATTAAAATCTATACCACATGTAAATAGGGCATGAGTCCCAATAATTATGTCTATAGTCTTATTATTAAAACTTTTTACGTATTCATCTTTATTTTTTTTAGTAGTATGTCTATTAATAATTTTTATAGATGCTCCTGTATTTTTAAATCTCTCTAAAAATGATTCATAATGTTGTTCACTGAGAACTGTACTAGGACATAATAAAATTGCTTGCTTATTTGAATTAATGCAAACAAAAGCAGATCTCATAGCAACCTCGGTTTTACCAAAGCCAACATCTCCACATAAAACTCTATTCATAGGTTTTACTAAAGCTATATCCTTATATATTGCATTAATAGCTTCTAATTGATCTACGGTTTCTGTAAATGGAAAATCTTTATTAAATATATTTAAATCTTCCTCATTTGCTTTTAAAACATATGCAGTTGATTCAAGTCTTCTGGATTCGATATCTAATATTTCTGCAGCATGATCGTATGCTCTTTTTTTTGCCTTTTCTTTATTTTTTATCCACTTATTTGATGATAGTGAATCAAGCCCTATATTTACAGTCAAATCATTTCTGTGATACTTGCTTATTAAATCAATGCTTCTAAGAGGAACATATAAGGCTTCATTAGATGAATATATAATTTTCATATATTCATTAGAGTGATTATTAGTTTCTACAACCTCTAAACCTTTATATATTCCAATACCATAATTCTCATGAACAACATAATCACCCTCGTTAAATAGTTGATCCCTGTTATGAACAACTGATTTCTTTTTTTCAGTATCTAGAAATGCTAAGTTTCCATCTTCTTTATATTCATTGCTAAAAATTATGATTTTATCTTTTATATGAATAGGCCTAACAATATCAGAAATCATTAGATTTATACCAACAGTTGCATCAGAAATGTTTTTTATTTCCCTAACTTTTGGTTTTAGTGCATTAAACAAAACCTCATATTCACTTTGAAGTGATGTTAGTAATATGATTTTATAATTTTGTATTTTAAATTTGTTTTTATCATCTAATATTGCACTTATATCTTTATAAATGACATCTTCATAATTATCAAAACTCCAATAAATTTCTTGTGGAAGTTTATTTTTGATGACTTCTACTGAACAAAATAAATCATTTGGCGATAAAAGTGGCCTTTGTGAATCAATGTTTTCATCATCAAATCTTTGATGGATATAGCTTTCATAGGATTTAATATCATCAGAAAAATTATCCAATACTATCAAAGAATGACTATCAAATAATTCAAAAAAATTAGATGTTTTGTTAAAAAATAAAGGTATGTAAATATCTGAACCTTCAGCCTTTCTAACTGTATTTAATTTTTGAAATATTTCACAATTTCTTTCATCATAATCTTGAAAATATTCCCTCCAATTATCACGAAATATTTTTAAATTAAAGTCATCAAAGGTATATAAAGAGCTTTTAGATAGTCTAAAATTATTTAACTTTTCAGTCGATAACTGAGTTTCAATATCAAAAAATCGTACAGATTCAATACTATCATCAAAGATTTCAACTCGCAGAGGATTGCTATATATAGGCGCAAAGATGTCTATAATTCCACCCCTGAGAGAGTATTGATTAATACTTTCAACTCTATTGACCTTTTCGTAGTTAAGAGAAATAAGAATTTTTTCAAGTTTAGTTAAAGATAATGAATCTTCTAAAGTAAAAATTTCTTTTGATTGAAAAAAATCTTTAGTGGGATATATCTCAAACAAACTTTTAACTGTTGCTATAACAATTCTCTTGTTAGTATCTAACGAATTTAAAATTGAAAAACGCTCGCTTAAAATATTATCAGGGGAAGAGAAGTGATCGTAAGGTAATATTTCATTTTCTGGAAAATATCTAATGTTCGATGAATTTAGATATAAAGATAATTCATTTTTTAAAAGTTTTGCCTCTTTATTATCCTTAACAATAATACATAAAGAATCATTAGAATCATGATATTTATCAATCAATTGATGTGCAAATCTATGGTCTTTATTTTTATGCATTTGATGGTAAATTTTTTACAAATACTTGTATAATGTTGTGCGTATTCTATCAATTCAAAAATAATATAGGTAATTATGGACATTAATTTTTCAAAAGAAGATCTCGCTTTTAGAGATGAACTAAGAGATTGGTTAGCTAATGACTATCCAAAACATGTAAAAGATAAAATGGATAAAGGTGAACACCTTACTCGACAAGATATGGTTGATTATCATAAAGCTTTGTCTGCAAAAGGGTGGATGGGTTACAACTGGCCTGTTGAATACGGTGGAACTGGTTGGAGTGCTACTCAATTATATTTATTCAATAAAGAGTTTGGAATGGCAGGATGTCCTCCACTTTTAGCTTTCGGTGTAAGTATGGTTGCTCCAGTTATTTGGACATTTGGTAATGAAGAACAAAAGAAAAGATTTTTGCCAGATATTCTAGATTTTAATACCTGGTGGTGTCAGGGTTATTCTGAACCTGGATCTGGTTCAGACTTAGCATCACTAAAAACAAAAGCTGTACGAGAAGGAGATCATTATGTTGTTAATGGTTCTAAAACATGGACAACATTAGCTCAAAATGCAGATTGGATATTTTTACTTGTTCGAACTGACTCTAGTGGAAAAAAACAAGAAGGAATCTCGTTTCTTCTGGTTGATATGAAAACACCTGGTATTGAAGTTAAACCAATTATTACCATTGATGGAGATCATGAGGTTAACTCAGTGTTCTTTACAGACGTTAAAGTACCAGTTGAAAATTTAGTTGGTGAAGAGGGCAAAGGCTGGACTTACGCAAAATTTTTACTTGCTCATGAGAGATTTGGAATAGCAGCTGTTGGCGCATCAATGAGAGCACTTGGTCAATTAAAAGAAATAGTTTCTGAGTTAGATAATCCTGATTTAGATAAAAAAGTTGCTGAAATGGAAATTGCAATTTCAGCATTAGAGATGACAGAGTTAAGGCTTTTATCTGATTTAGAAAATGGAGGTCATCCTGGTGCTGAGTCATCAATTCTAAAAATTAAAGGCACTGAAATACAGCAAGGCCTTACCGAATTATTCGTAGAAGCTGCTGGTGAATATGCTTTAATGTATCCCGGAGCCGGAGGATATGGTTCGAATGATAAACCATCAGGTCCAGAGCATGCAGCTGTTTCACTGGAAAGGTTCTTGAACTTCAGAAAAACATCTATTTATGGTGGAAGTAATGAGATTCAAAAAAATATTATTTCTAAGTTTGTTTTAGGTGTATAGAAATGAATTTAAGTTATACAGAAGAGCAGATAATGCTCAGAGAGCAAATTCAAAAGTTTTGTGAATCAGAATACGATTTTTATAAAAGGGAAGAAGTAGTTAAATCTGATAATGACTTTGATGAAAATGCATGGAAACTATTTGCAGAACAGGGTTGGTTATCTATGTCATTTTCAGAAGAATCAGGTGGTTTTGGTTTTGGTCCTATAGAACTATCAATTTTATTTGAAGAATTTGGTAAAACACTAGTTATTGAACCATATTTAGCAAATGTTGTTTTAGCCGGATCTACTCTTGATAAATCAAATTTTTCTCGAAAAGTTGAACTAATAGAAGGTATATCATCAGGTTCTATGCATATCTCTCTAGCTTATGCTGAAGCAGCTAAATCCTATGAATATTTAACACCGTCTACAAACTTATCTGATAAGAATAAACTTAATGGAACAAAATCTCTTGTTTTAAATGGTAAAAACGCATCTAAATTAATTGTTACTTGCATTAAAAATAATGAATTTCATCTTGTCCTTGTTGATCCATCTGCTGAGGGTGTTTCATTTAATTCCTTTAAAACTATAGATGAGCAGACATGTGCTGAATTTACTTTTGAAAACGTCAATGTTGATGATGATGATGTTATTGCTTCTGGTGAAGAGGCCTCCAACTTACTTGTTGAGGTTTTAAATTTAGCTACATTATGTGTCAGTGCTGAGGCTGTTGGTTGTATGCTG
Source organism: uncultured SAR86 cluster bacterium (assembly GCA_902591565.1). Lineage (GTDB taxonomy): Bacteria > Pseudomonadota > Gammaproteobacteria > Magnimaribacterales > D2472 > SCGC-AAA076-P13. The sequence goes on from CACJBC010000007.1 coordinate 16,002, forward strand.
TCTTGTTATCAAAAAACAGTCCAATACACTAAAGAACGAGAACAATTTGATCAACCAATCTCTAACTTTCAGGTATTACAACATCGCATGGTAGATATGTTCATTGACAGTGAGCTTGCTAAATCATTACTTTTCAAAGCTATGCTGGAAGTAGATTCAAACTCTGAAGATAAGTATAAACATGTGTCTGCATTAAAAGCTCATGTTGGTAAATTTGGAAAACTTTCAGCTCAAAATGCTATTCAATTACATGGCGGTATGGGTGTCAGTGAAGAAATGATGATAGGTCATTACCTTAAAAAGATGGTTGCAGTAGATGCTATGTTTGGTAATGCTGATTTTCATCTTAAAAACATAGCCTAAATAAATCATTTTTATTTCAAAATTTATAGATTAAAATTAAAAATAACTGTAAATTTTTTACATTAGATATGAATGATAATAGGGATCTAAGTTTTCAATCTACTAAACGCCAAGACCGAATATTGCCTGAAGATTCATTTGGCGATTGGAAGTGGAGAGAAGGTCTTGCTGAATCAATGATTCCAATTATTGGTGGATTGTATCGTAATGGTATCAATATTCTTATCTATGGAAAATCACTTGTTAATTTATCTCCAGTTGAAATTATGAAAGCCCATAGATTTGCTCGGCAAGCAGATAATAATGAGTTAAGTGAATTGGAAACATTTCCTATCTTAGAATACATAAATTCACTAAATATTGCAGATTGTGAAATTGACGTTGGTGAATTAGCTATTAAGTTCCCAAATTTTAGTGAATTAAAAAAAAATACATCTGGTTTAAGTGATTTTATAAATAGTGAGTTATCAGACGTTATTGATAGTGAATCGTCTCGACCAAAAAAATCAAAAGATATAGTTTTATATGGTTTTGGTCGAATTGGACGACTTGTTGCAAGGATGATGATTCAAAATACTGGTCCAGGTAATTATTATAGGCTTAGAGCTATTGTAATTAGAAAAGCAGGTGTAGATGATATTTATAAAAGAGCAAGTTTACTATCAAGAGATTCTGTTCATGGGTCTTTTGATGGCACTGTTAGGGTTGATGAAGAAAAATCATTACTTGTCATAAATGGCAATCCTGTAAAAGTAATTTACGCATCAGGACCATCTGATATTAATTACAATGATTATGATATCCATGATCCTATTGTTATTGATAATACTGGTGTATGGAGAGATAAAGAGGGTCTTGGTAAGCATATAGATTCTGGTGCATCAAAAGCAATATTAACAGCGCCTGGCAAAGACGATATTAAAAATATTGTATATGGGGTCAATGATTCTATCTTAGACGATGAAGACAATATAATTTCTGCGGCATCGTGTACAACAAATGCAATCGTTCCTGTATTGAAGGTCATAAATGATAATTATGGTATTGAGGGTGGTCATATTGAGACAGTTCATTCTTATACAAATGATCAAAACTTAATTGATAATTTCCATAAAGGAGATAGAAGAGGTCGTGGAGCTCCGTTAAATATGGTTATAACAACAACTGGTGCAGTAAAAGCTGTTGCAAAAGCAATACCGGAGCTTAAAGGAAAATTAACTGGTAATGCTATTAGAGTTCCAACACCAAATGTTAGTTTAGCTATATTATCTCTTCTATTAGATAGTGATGTTTCAAGAGATGATTTAAATAATTACCTTAAATCAATGGCTTTTCATTCTAAATATAGAGAAACAATTGGCTATGTTAATTCTCCAGAGATTGTATCTTCTGATTTCTATTCAAGCCCATTTGCTACAATTATTGATTCTCAAGCTACTATTTCAAGCGGTAGAAGAGTGACTTTATATTGTTGGTATGACAATGAGTATGGTTACTCAAAACAAGTGATTAATTTAGCAAAAAAAGTAGCAGGTATTTCACTAAAAAGATTTCCTAAACCAATTCAATAAAACGCTAGAATCAAGGCCTCTTTACATTTATAATCATCACGTTTTCGATCTATTTATATATACTTAGGCTAAGCACACGTGATAAAAATTTCAAAAGGTTTAGATTTACCAATTTCAGGTATTCCTGATCCTGTATTATCTGATATGCCCAAAGTTACTACCGTCTCTTTATTAGGTAATGATTTTACTGGCATGAAACCAACAATGTTGGTTAAACCAGGTGATATCGTTAAAAGAGGCACTAAAATCTTTGAAGATAAAAAAAATCCTGGTGTTTTTTTTACATCACCTGCAGGTGGTATTGTTAAAGAAATTAGCAGGGGAGAAAGAAGAAAATTTTTATCGATTGATATTGAAATAGCTGATAATGAAGACCACGTTGAATTTGATACTAATGAAAACACTAGAAATCTTCTTATAAATTCAGGTTTATGGAATGCTTTTAGATCTAGACCTTTTAATAGAACCCCCTCAATAGATTCTTCTCCTAATGCTATATTTATAAATGCCTGTGATACCAATCCTCTGGCTGTAGACCCTTATTTTATAATCAAAGAGGATTTAAACTATTTCAATAGAGGCTTAAAGGCTCTGTATGAAAATTTTTCATGTCCCATTCATTGTTGTTATCAAAATGCTGACTTTGACTTATCAGTAGACGGAATTAATTATCATCAATTTTCTGGACCACACCCATCAGGATTAACTAGTACACACATAAATAAAATATATCCTGTTAATCTAAAAAGAATCGCTTGGACGATTGGTTACCAAGATGTTATTTCTATTGGCTATTTGTTAGAACATGCTTTTTTAAGAACTCATAAGCTTATTGCGTTAGGCGGACCTTCTGTATTTAGTCCATCATTAATTAAAGCTCGCATCTCAGGTAATATTGATGAATTGACAGCTGGTAAACTTGAGACAGGTTCAAGAGTTATTTCAGGATCTGTACTTTATGGTCATGCTTCCGAAGGAGTTATGAACTACTTAGGATTTTATGATTCACTCATATCGGCAATTCCAGATCAAGCCAATGATATATTTTTAAATTGGTTGATGCCAGGTTCAAAACTTCATTCAAAATTAAATGTATTTATTTCTTCATTTTTAAAACCATCTAATTTTATATTTAATACTTCAGTTAATGGAGGCGATAGAGAGCAGGCAGTAGATTTAGGTATGCTTGAACTTGCACCCGAAGATCTTGCAGTTTGTTCTTACATTTGTCCAAGTAAATATGATTATTGCTCAATACTGGCTAATAATCTTAACGAACTATATCTAGAACAATGAAAGGTTTAAGAAATTACATTAATTCAGTTAAGCCAAATTTTGTTGATGAGGGTAAATATTCAAAATGGTTTCCACTATTTGATGCAATTGAAAATTTTGTTTTTTCAACTCAAACTAAAACTTCTAACCCAGTTCATGTTCGAGATGGCGTAGATATCCAAAAAATTATGGTAATTGTTTGGTTGTCTACTTTTCCCGCAATGTTTTTTGGAATGTATAACCTTGGTGCTCACTCTCTAGAATATCTTGAATCTATAAATCAATTAAATACAGGCGATTGGCATCACTATTTAGTAAGTTTTGTTGGCTATGATTCATCAAGTTTCATCTCAAAACTTTGGTTTGGAGCATGTTACTTTATGCCAATTTACATAACTGTTTTTGTTGTAGGAATAGGTTGGGAAACATTATTTGCTGTTATAAGAAAACATGAAATTAATGAAGGTGCATTCGTGTCAACTGTTTTATTTTCATTGAGTTGTCCGCCAGATTTACCACTATGGCAAGCAGCATTAGGTATTACGTTTGGTCTTGTAATTGGAAAAGAAATTTTTGGAGGAACTGGTAAGAATTTTCTTAATCCAGCTCTAACAGGAAGAGCTTTCTTATACTTTGCATATCCATCACAAATATCTGGTGATAAAGTTTGGATTGCTGGTCTAGCAGATAACAATATTGTTCCGGAGGGTTACAGTGGTGCAACTGCATTAGGAGTAGCAGCAGAAAGTGGTATGGCAGGAATAAATGAAAAATTTACTTGGATGGATGCATTTTTAGGTTACATACCTGGTTCGATTGGTGAAACATCAATAATCGCTATTGGCATTGGCTTAATTATTCTTTTAGCTACAAAAGTAGCCTCCTGGAGAATAGTTTTAGCAACTATGCTAGGAATGATATTTATGTCTGGGATATTAAATATTGTTGGTTCTGATACAAATCCAATGTTTGCTATTCCTTGGTATTGGCATCTAGTTATTGGAAGTTTTGCCTTTGGCTTGGTTTTCATGGCAACAGAACCTGTTTCAGGCTCTGGAACAAATACCGGAAGATGGATATATGGGTTTATAATAGGGGTTACAGTTGTTTTAATAAGAGTTATTAATCCAGCCTTCCCTGAAGGTATGATGTTAGCAATCTTATTTGCTAATTTACTAGCTCCAGTTATAGATCACATGGTTATGGTATCGAACATTAATAAAAGAAAGGCTTTGACACAATGAATGATTCAATAATAAAAACTCTTGGTGTTGCTTTCACTATATGTTTAATATGCTCATTTGTTGTATCTTCTACTGCAGTTAGCCTTAGAGATATGCAAAACGAAAATAAAGCTAATGATAAAAGAATGAAAATTCTTCAAGCCGCTGGTATTTTTGATTCTAATAAAGATATAAAAGAACAATTTGAAACTCTTGAACCCAAATATATCGACTTCAATTCAGGTAAACTTTTAACGGGGTCATTATTGGATGAATTCTTAGCTCAACATAAGGGTGATTACGATCAAATCGCAGCTACAAGAAATAGCAATTATTCAAAATCTCTATCAACTGCAGAAGACATAGCGATTATAAAAAATCGTGAAAATGTTGGTAAATTTTATCTATTACGTAACGAGGATAATTCAATAAACAAAGTTATTCTTCCTGTAAGAGGGTATGGATTGTGGGGTACTTTATTTGGATATATTTCTATAGAAAATGATTTCAATACAGTTGCTGGCCTTGAATTTTATGAACATAAAGAAACTCCAGGTTTAGGTGCTGAAGTTGATAATCCGAAATGGAAGTCGCTCTGGCCAGGAAAACAATTATATAAAAATAATGAAGTAGCTTTAGAGGTTATTAAAGGTAAAGTTCCTGAAGGTGATATGAATCTTGCTTACAAAGTGGATGGTCTTTCAGGTGCTACTATTACAAGCAGAGGCGTCACAAATATGATTAAGTATTGGTTTAGCGATTCTGGTTATGCAAATTTATTTAGTGAATTAGATTATGAGTCTTAGTAGATATAAAGAAGCTTTATACAAGCCGCTTATTGATGAAAATCCTATAACACTTCAAATACTAGGTATTTGTTCAGCTTTAGCTGTAACTAATAATTTAACTGTAACTTTGGTGATGTGTGTTGCCTTAACAAGTGTATGTTCTTTTTCTAATTTATTTATATCTCTAATTAGAAATCATATCCCAAGTAGTATTAGAATTATTGTTCAAATGACCATTATTGCATCTTTGGTAATTGTGGTTGATGAGTTATTAAAAGCTTATGACTATGAAACAAGTAAAAAGTTATCTGTTTTTGTCGGACTTATAATAACTAACTGTATTGTTATGGGCAGGGCTGAAGCTTTCGCAATGAAAGAAAAACCATTATTAAGTTTTTTTGATGGTCTTGGTAACGGCTTGGGCTATAGTGTGATTTTGATTGGTGTTGCTGCAATCAGAGAGCTTTTTGGAGCTGGAACTCTAATGGGATACGAATTATTACCTCTTGTATCAAATGGCGGTTGGTATATGGCTAATAATTTACTTTTATTACCTCCAAGCTCATTTATTATTATCGGTTTATTTATTTGGGCGATTAGATCATATAAGCCAGCACAAGTCGAAGAAGATGATTTTGCATTATCAAAACATAGTACCAATGAAGATTTAACTAAAAGAGAATTAAATGTTTGAACACTATTTAAATATATTTATTACAACAGTATTTATTGAAAATATTGCTTTATCTGTATTTTTAGGAATGTGTACTTTTTTAGCTATATCAAAAAAAATTGATGCTGCTATAGGTCTTGGCATCGCTGTTATTGTTGTATGTCTTATAACAGTTCCGCTTAATAATCTTATATTTAATTACGTATTAAGAGACGGAGCGTTAGCATGGGCAGGCCTTCCTAATACAAATTTAGAGTTCGTAGAGCTTATAAGTTATATTGGAGTGATTGCGGCAGCAGTCCAAATATTAGAAATGTTTTTAGATAAATATGTGCCGGCTTTGTATAATGCACTAGGCGTATTTTTACCTCTAATTACCGTTAACTGTGCAATTTTAGGTGCGTCTTTATTTATGGTTGAAAAAGATCTTATGTTTGGTGAGAGTGTTGTATATGGCCTTGGAGCCGGTTTTGGCTGGGCAATGGCTATTGTAATTCTTGCTGGCATTAGAGAAAAGCTTAAATATTCTGATATACCTGAGGGATTAAAAGGTCTTGGTGCAACTTTTATTATTGTTGGTTTAATGAGTTTTGGTTTTATGTCATTTGGAGGTATATCTCTATAATTAAGAGGAAATAATTATGCAGATTGATTTAATACTCGGTGTTTTAGCTTTTTCTGGAATAGTTTTAACCCTAGTGCTAGTAATTATTGGTGCTAGATCAAAACTAGTATCCACTGGAGATGTTTCTATTGAAATCAATGGAGATTCATCTAATCCATTAGTAGTTCCAGCAGGATCAAAGTTATTACAGACTTTGGCTGACAATAAAATCTTCTTGTCGTCTGCATGTGGTGGTGGCGGTACCTGTAGTCAATGTAAGTGTGTAGTATTAGATGGCGGTGGTTCAATTTTGCCAACAGAAGAATCTCACTTTAACTCACGTGAAAAAAATGATGGTTGGAGACTTTCATGTCAGGTTCCCGTAAAAAGTGATATGAAAATTGAAGTACCTGAGGAAATATTTGGAGTTAAAGAATGGGAATGCGAGGTTGTTTCCAATGAAAATGTAGCCACCTTTATCAAAGAACTGGTTCTTAAGCTTCCTGAGGGGGAAAATGTTGATTTTAAAGCAGGTGGATATGTTCAGCTTGAAGCTCCAGCTTACGAAATCGACTACAGGTCATTTGATATTCAAGAGGAGTACCACGCAGATTGGGATAAATTTAAGATTTGGGATAATAAATCTATAAATACAGAACCTGTTATAAGAGCATACTCTATGGCCAATTATCCTGAAGAGAAGGGTATTATCAAATTTAATATCAGAATAGCATCCCCACCTCCGGGTACTGACTTTCCTCCTGGAGTAATGTCATCGTGGACTTTTAATTTAAAACCAGGTGACAAAGTAAAGGTATTCGGTCCCTTTGGTGAATTCTTTGCTAAAGAAACTAGAAATGAAATGGTGTTTGTTGGGGGTGGAGCAGGTATGGCTCCAATGAGATCTCATATTTTTGATCAATTGCTTCGAATCAACACAGATAGAAAAATAACTTTTTGGTATGGCGCTAGAAGCTTAAAAGAAATGTTCTATGTAGATGAATTTAATGCGTTGGCTGAAAAATATGACAATTTTGAATGGCATGTTGCATTGTCAGACCCTCAACCAGAAGATGATTGGGATGGAGATACTGGATTTATTCACAATGTACTTTATGAAAATTATTTAAAACATCATGAAGCACCTGAAGATTGTGAATATTATATGTGTGGACCACCTATGATGAATAAAGCAGTTATAGATCTTTTAACGAATATTGGCGTAGAGCCAGAAAATATTGCTTTAGATGACTTTGGTGGCTAATTTAGCTTGATTTCTAGAAAGCTTTCATCAAAATTACTAGCACTTGTTGTTGGAGGTATTTGTGTTTATATAGCCTATACTTCAAATACCAACAATTCTTATTCTATTAGTGGATCTGCATACGGATCATATTGGTCTGTTACTTCAAGTAATTTTATTGCTGATCATCACGAAAAAAACATTATAAAAATTATAAACAAGGTTGATATGGTTGCCTCAAACTATAAACCTGATTCAGAGATAGCAATTGTAAATCAGAAACCTATAAATATACCTATTTCAATTAGTGCTGATTTATATAATATTTTAGAAATTGCACAAAATGTTCATAAGATTTCTGATGGATTTTATGATATTACATTAGGCAAGGTTTCAAGTGGCCTCGGTTTTGCTCCGTCTTTTGAAAAAGATGTAACCCAAGATTCATTTAAAGATTATTCATTATTGAATAATTCAAAACTTATTAAGTCTTCACTTAATTGGTTTGATCTGTCTTCTATTGCAAAAGGATATGCTGTTCAACTAATACATGAGTATTTGATGTTAAATAATATGCCTAATCATTTGATAGATATTGGTGGTGAACTAATTATAAATGGAACTATTAACAATCAACCTTGGAAGGTTGGAATACAAAATCCCTCAGCTTTAACAGACAATGCAATTTACGTTATACAAAACAATAATAAAGATTTTTTATCTATTGCAACTTCAGGTGAATACAGAAATTTTAAACTTGATTCAAATAACAACAAAATTTCTCACACAATTAACCCAAAAACTCTTTCATCAATAAAATCTAAGGCATTATCGGTAACGGTTGTACATAAGAGATCAGCTACATATGCAGATGCTCTAGCGACAGCATTTAATGTTATTGGTTACCCTGAATCTATTGATTATGCCAATAATAATAATATAGCATTGATGTTAGTGACTGAAATTGATGGTGAGTATGAATTAATATTCTCTAACGAATGGTATAATTTAGGCTTATGAGTACTTTTGTAGCAACATTTATAGTTATTGCCTTAGCATTTTCAGCTCTTGCTATTGGTTTAATCCTAAGGAACAAACCCATCGAAGGTTCTTGTGGTGGAGTTATGACGTCAGATGACGGGACATGCTCTATATGTGGTAAAACAGAACTGAACTCTTGTACTAGAACTGATTCATAGTATTATCTTTACCGGCTGCTTTTAATGCAGCTTCACCCGCAAAGTACTCCTTGTGATCATCACCCATATCTGAACCAGACATATTTTGGTGCTTCACACACGCTATACCTTCTCTAATTTCTTTTCTCTGAACATTGGCAACATATCCCAACATTCCTTGGTCTCCAAAATATTCTTTAGCTAGGTTATCTGTAGACAGCGCAGCAGTATGATAGGTGGGGAGGGTAATCAGATGATGAAAAATTCCAGCTTCTCTAGCAGCATCTGCTTGGAATGTTCTTATTTTGTTATCTGCTTCAATAGCCAATTCTGTATCATCATATGAAACATTCATTAAATCATCTCTATTGTATTTAGACATATCTTTACCATCATTTTCCATTACATCAAATACCTGTTGTCTGAAATTAAGAGTCCAGTTAAAAGATGGACTGTTGTTGTAAACAAGTTTTGCATTTGGAACCACTTTTCTAATTTCATCCATCATTGCACCAATTTGCCCAATGTGCGGTTTTTCAGTTTCGATCCAAATTAGATCTGCTCCATTTTGAAGACTTGTAATTGAGTCTAAAATACATCTAGCTTCTCCAGTACCTTTCCTAAATTGATACAAATTACTGGGAAGTCTTTTTGGACGGAGTAAATAACCATCTTTATTAATCATTACATCACCATGTTTCATATCTTCTTGTGATACTTCTTCCATATCTAAAAAAGAGTTATATTGATCACCAAGATCACCTTTTTCATTTGTTATAGCAATTTGCTTGGTAAGACCTGCACCTAAAGAATCAGTCCTAGCAACAATAATACCCTCATCAACTCCTAACTCTAAAAACGCATATCTAACAGCATTAATTTTTGCTAAGAAATCTGCATGGGGAACAGTGACCTTACCGTCTTGATGTCCGCATTGTTTCTCATCAGAAACCTGATTTTCTATTTGAATAGCACATGCGCCTGCCTCAATCATTTGTTTAGCCATCAAGTATGTAGCTTCTTCGTTTCCAAATCCTGCATCGATGTCAGCAATTATTGGAACAATATGTGTTTCAAAATTATCAATTTGTTCTTGTATAGCGGTTTTATCTGAATCATTTGCATTATCTAATTTTCTGTATAAGTCTCCTAATTCTCTTGCATCAGCCTGTCTTAGGAATGTGTATAGTTCTTCGATTAGATTTGCAACTGTAGTTTTTTCATGCATTGATTGATCAGGCAGAGGACCAAAATCTGATCTTAGTGCTGCTATCATCCAACCTGAAAGATATAAATATTTTTTATCAGTAGTTTTAAAATGTTTTTTTATTGAAATCAGCTTTTGTTGGCCAATAAAACCATGCCAGCAACCAAGGGACTGTGTATATTTTGATGAATCTTGATCATACTCTTCCATATCTTTACGCATAATAGAAGCTGTATATTTTGCAATATCTAAACCTGTCCTAAAACGGTTTTGTTTTCGCATTCTTGTGACATATTCTGGATTTATAGAACTCCAATTAGATGAAGACATGGTATCTATATCCATAACATTATTTTTTATTTCTTCGTGTTTAGACATGGCATTTCCCTATTACCTCTTAAATTATGTAGTGTAGTAGATAATAATAGGTTTTTTATGTCAACATTATTTAAATAACATTGATTTTAAGGGCTTTATTAGAATATTTTTGTGTAGCTTTACTACAAAATATATCTAATATATGGATTTGGCTATTTCTATTGCCTTACCTATATAGATGCTAGGTTTTAAATTGAGTAACTTTTCTTTTGAATTTGTACTAATTGAAAGAGAGTTTATAAAAGTAATGTAAGATTCTTGATCTAATTTAGAACCCCTAGATAATTTTTTTAGTTGTTCATAAGCATCTGGAATTCCTTCGTATCTCATTAATGTTTGAACTGCTTCAGTTAATACTTCCCAATTATCATTAAGCTCATCTTGTATTTTAATTTTATTAGGGGTTATTTTACTTAATCCATTAATTGCAGATTTTATCGCTAAAGCTGAATAACCAAACCCTAAACCCACATTTCTCAAAACAGTTGAGTCAGATAAATCTCTTTGATGACGTGATTTTGTAAGCTTGTTTGCAAAAAATTCTAATAATGCAGAAGAGATTCCAAAATTTCCTTCAGCATTCTCAAAATCTATCGGATTAACTTTATGCGGCATAGTTGAAGATCCGACTTCATTTTTTAAAAGTTTCAGAGCAAAAATATCATTTGATATATATATCCATGCATCCTGACAAAGATCTATGAGAATATTATTAATTCTAACAAGAGAATGGCATGTCTCAGCTATCCAATCATGAGGCTCAATCTGAGTAGTATATGCATTCTGTTCTACAGCAAACTGTTTAATGAATTTTTTATTAATTTGCGACCAATTTATTTTAGTATCTACAATATCAAAGGTATGATAATTTCCAGTCGCACCGCTAAATTTTGCCATTGGCTTGATTGATTTTAAAATTGATTTCTCTCTATCTAATCGCGATGCAAAGACCTTGAATTCTTTACCTAATGTTGAAGGTGATGCAGGCTGGCCATGAGTTCTTGCTAAAAAAGCTACATTAGACCATTTTTTTGAATATAAATTTAAAACCTTGTTTATGTTATTAATTTCATTCACATATATTGATATTCCTTTTTTTATCATCACTGCATAGCTAAGAGAATTTACATCCTCACTAGTTAATCCAAAATGGATTAAATGAATGTATGAAGATAAAACTTTATCTTTTTTGAAATGATTTCTTATATAGTATTCAACTGCTTTGACATCATGATTTGTTGTGGCTTCAATTTTTTTTATTTGTAAGACTGATTTATTATCAAATGAATTTTTAAATTTAACTATTTTTTCAACAGAATTTTTTGAGAGAGGTTTAAAAGTATTTGGAAGCTTTGAACATAAAAATAATATCCATTCTATTTCTATTTCAAATCTAATTTTAATTAATTCAGACTCACTAAAATTTTCTCTAAAATTAGAAATCTTTTTTGCATATCTGCTATCTAGTGGTGAAATATTATTATGATCAAATTTCATTTTTAATCTTATATTTGAAAATTAGGATTATATATTAAAAAGTCTTACAAATAACTCCGCCGCCCAGACATATTTCATTATCATAGAATACTGCTGATTGACCTGGTGCAATTGCTCTAATCGATTCTTCGAATGTAACCTTATATTCATTAGATGATTTCTCGATAGTGCAGTTAACAGGAGTGTGTTGATGCCTTACTTGAACACTACATTTAATTGGATATTTATAGTTAATATCATTTATATAATTTATATCTTCAACATATAGACCTTTATTCATAAGTAATTTGTTATCTCCACCTTGACATACATATATTTCATTTTTTGGTATATCTTTTTTATATACATACCATGGGAGTTCTTCTTTGCCCTTAACACCGCCAATCATAAGACCTTGTCTTTGACCTTGGGTGTATAAAATTGACCCTTGATGTTGACCAATGATGTTGTCATTTTCATCTTTAATGTCACCTTTTTTAAATTCAATAAAACGACTTAAGAAATCTTTTAGATTTTTTTCACCAACAAAACATATACCAACAGAATCTTTTTTATTAGCTGTAACTAAGTCATTTTTAAGAGCGATGTTTCTTACTTCTGATTTTGTTAAATTCTCTAAAGGGAAGAGGCATTTAGAAAACTCTTTTTCTGATACTTCATGTAGAAAATATGTTTGATCTTTATTAATATCTTTTGCTCTTGATAGAAAGTTTCTACCATCTTTATTTATTATCTTTGCATAATGGCCTGTAGCTATGAAGTCTGCTCCTATTTCAAATGCATAATCTAAAAATGATTTAAATTTTATTTCTCTATTACATAAAATATCAGGATTAGGCGTCCTGCCTTTCTCATGTTCACATAAAAAATTAGTAAATACTCTATCCCAATATTCATCTGAAAAATTTGCCTTATGTAATGGTATGTCTAATTTATCGCAGACTTTAGATGCATCCTCAAAGTCAATTTCTGATGTACAAACCTCACCTGGCTCAGATTGCCAATTTTTCATAAATAAGCCTTTAACATCATATCCTGCTTCTTTAAGCAAATAAGCAGAAACAGAAGAATCAACCCCTCCCGAAAGTCCTACAACTACTGTTTTTTTTCCCATATTCTTTATTTTTATGCATATTATATTGCATTATTTAATAGTATAATAACGCCGTTTTTCTATCTAATTAATCTTACTACAGGGATCGGTAAACAAATGAAATTCAACAAAATAAAAGAACCTAAAAGTGGAGAAAAAATATCTTATAACAATGGAGTGCTTACCGTTCCTGATAATCCAATAATTCCATACATTGAAGGCGATGGCATAGGTGTAGATATTACCCCAGCTATGCTTAATGCGGTAAATAGTGCAGTAAAAATTGCTTATAATGGCAAAAGAAAAATTGAATGGATGGAAGTATATTGTGGTGAGAAATCAACAAAGGTTTATGAAAAAGACACTTGGCTACCAGATGAAACAATAGACGCCTTAAAAGAATATGTAGTAAGTATAAAAGGTCCTTTAACAACTCCTGTTGGAGGAGGTATACGATCTCTTAATGTTTCCTTAAGACAGATTTTAGATTTATATGTTTGCTTAAGGCCGATTAGATATTTTGAAGGTGTTCCATCGCCAGTAAAGAGACCTCAAGATACAGATATGATTATTTTTAGAGAAAACTCAGAAGATATTTATGCTGGTATAGAATTTAAAGCTGAATCAGAAGAATCCAAGAAAATTGTAAAAACTCTCGAGGATGATTTTGGTATTGTACAGATTAGATTTCCAGAGACCGTTGGAATTGGCGTAAAACCAATCTCTAAGGAGGGCACAGAGAGACTTGTTAAGAAAGCTATAAACTACGCAATTGATAATGACAGAAGTTCAGTCACCCTTGTACATAAAGGGAACATAATGAAATATACAGAAGGCGCATTTAGAGACTGGGGTTATGAACTTTCAAAATCTGCTTATAACGCAGAAGATTTAGATGGTGGACCATGGCAGGTAATAAAGAACCCTAAAAATGGTAAAAGTATTGTCATTAACGATGTAATTTGTGATGCTTTTTTACAACAAATCTTACTAAGACCTAAAGACTATGATGTTATCGCTACCATGAATCTAAATGGTGATTATATATCTGATGCTTTAGCTGCATGCGTTGGAGGTATTGGTATTGCGCCTGGTGCTAATCTATCAGATGAATATGCTGTTTTTGAAGCAACACATGGTACTGCACCAAAATACGCAGGCCAGGATAAAGTTAATCCTGGAAGTTTAATACTCTCAGCTGAGATGATGTTAAGACATATGGGTTGGACTGAAGCAGCTGATTTAATTATAAGTTCAATGGAAAAAACCATCCTTGCAAAAAAGGTAACCTATGATTTTGAGCGAATGATGGATGGTGCAGATCTAGTATCCTGCTCAGGTTTTGCTGAAGAGATGGTTAAAAGGATGTAATGATAAGGTTATCCAAAGAGACCATAGATGCATCAAATGATTTAGGATCAGCAGTATTAGAAAAAGATCCAGAACTAAAAGAACCTCCCTTATATCAAGTAATATTAATTAATGACGATTACACTCCCATGGAGTTTGTTGTCTATGTTCTTCAAACAGTTTTTAACCATACTCATGAAAAATCTACACAAATAATGATGGCCGTTCATACAAAAGGAAAGGGTGTTTGTGGTATATTTTCAAAAGAGATTGCTGAGATGATGTCATATGAAGTTAATAATATGGCAAAACATCACAATCATCCTTTATTGAGTGAAATAGAACCATTAACTGATTAAATATGTTTAGTAAAGATTTAGAAGTTTCAATTGCCAATCTTTTTGATAAGGCACAAGAAATAAATATTCAATATCTGACTGTTGAACATCTATTTTTGATGATTCTCAATGATTATGATGTAAAAGATTTTATTGAAGCTCAAAATGTTAGTGTTGATGCGTTAAAGGATGAGCTTAATGAGCATTTAAAAAAATCTATTATTATGAGAACTGATAATCAAAAAGCCGTGCAACCAACACTTGGTTTTCAGAGAGTTCTACAAAGAGCTGTTTTTCATATTCAATCATCTGGAAAAGGGGTAGTGAAGCCAATAAATATTTTAGTTGCGATATTTTCAGAAAAGGAATCAAGATCGGTATATATTCTAAATAAAAACAATATTAACAGACTCGATGTTGTCACGTTTATTTCTCACGGTCCATCAGAAAAGAAAACAAGTGACAGCATCACTGCAAATGAAGAAAATATCGAAGCAGAAAATATTAAAACAGAAGAAAGTCCTTATTTAATTAATTTAAATAATTTAGTTAATGAAGATAAGATTGATAATTTAATTGGAAGAACAAAAGAAGTTGATAGATTAATTCAAATTTTATCAAGAAGAACAAAGAATAATCCACTGCTCGTTGGAGAATCAGGGGTAGGGAAGACTGCAATCGCTGAAGGTCTTGCATATTTAATAGTAAATAATAAAGTCCCTAACATTCTTAATGAGTCAATAATATATTCATTGGATATAGCTGCTTTAATTGCTGGTACGAAATACAGAGGTGACTTTGAAAAAAGATTGAAAGAAGTTTTAAAATTTTTAGAAACTAAAGATAAGGCAATTTTATTTATAGATGAAATACATACCATAATAGGTGCTGGCTCTGCTTCAGGTGGATCTCTAGATGTTTCTAATCTTCTAAAACCTGCGCTTGGTAAAGGTACCTTAAGATGTATTGGCTCGACAACATTTCAAGAATACAGGGGTATTTTTCATCAAAATCAAGCTTTATCAAGAAGATTCCAAAAAATTGATATTATTGAGCCATCTTTTGATGAGTGTATTGAGATAATTAATGGCATTAAAAATATTTATGAAGAATACCATAATGTGTCCTATACCAATGAGGCAATTAAAGCTTCTGTAGATCTATCATCAAAATATATCAATGAAAGATTTCTACCTGATAAAGCAATTGATGTTATAGATGAAACTGGGGCTATGTTGAATATAGCTAGAAAAAATAATAAAAATATTGCCGTAAACCAGTCAGATATAGAAAAAACTATATCTAAGATTACCAAAATACCAGAACAAAATATAACTGTCTCAGATAAGAAAGATCTTAAAAACTTAGAAGAAAATCTAAAAAGAGTTATTTTTGGTCAAGATCTTGCTGTGGAAACTTTAGCTAATGCTATAAAACTCTCACGTGTTGGTCTTAGAGATGATAATAAAACTATAGGTTCATTTTTATTTACTGGTCCTACTGGGGTGGGTAAAACAGAAATATCTAAACAGTTATCTGAGATTATGGGTATAGATCTTATTAGATTTGATATGAGTGAATATATGGAAAGACATACTGTCTCAAGGCTCATAGGAGCTCCTCCTGGATATGTTGGATTTGATCAAGGTGGTTTGCTCACTGAAGCAATTGTTAAATCACCACATTGTGTTCTGTTATTAGATGAAATTGAAAAAGCGCATCCTGATATTTTTAATATTCTCCTTCAAGTAATGGATGCTGGCGTTTTAACTGACAATAACGGAAGAAAAGCTGATTTTAGAAACGTAATTTTAATCATGACAACTAATATTGGTGCTGAATTATTAGCAAAAAGAAATATTGGATTTAGTACATCTTCTAATGAATCAGATGCCATGAATTCACTTAATAAACTTTTTACACCTGAATTCAGAAATAGATTAGATGAAACAATTCAATTTAATTACCTAGAAAAATCAATTATCTTATCTATTGTTGATAAATTCCTTACAAAACTTCAGGCTCAATTGGATAAAAGAAATGTTGAAATTGTTGTAACAAAGGCTGTTATTAACTGGATAGCAGATAACGGTTATGATAAAGAGATGGGCGCAAGACCTATGGAAAGATTTATTTCTAAAAATATTAAAAAACCATTGGTTGATAAATTATTATTTGGTAATTTAAAATCTGGCGGCCAAATAAAATTAGATATAGTTAATGGATCTTTAAAATTTAAAGAAATTAAAGATAAGATAAAAGTTTAAATCTTTATAATCTTCTTATACTGACTCGCTGTAGGCGGGCGTTGAATTTAAAATCTCAATTTCAGAACTATTCATATCTGGAGATATCTCTTCAAACAAAACACTGGATAAATACCTTTCTGCTGTATCAGCAAGCATACACAGAATTGTAGATCCTTTTGGTGCTTTATTAGCAACTTCCATCGCCACCGCAAATGTCGATCCACCAGAGATACCAGTTAATATACCTTCGTGAGCTGCAAGTTTTTGCGACCATTTAATTCCATCCGCTCCAGCCACAGGTATTATTTCATCTATAAATTTATTATCTATAGCTTCCTGCAAAACAAGCGGAATAAAATCAGTTGTCCAGCCTTGTATTGGATGAGGATTCCAATCAGGATGTGAGACAGCAGGAGCACCATCATCGGTTCTTTCTTGATTTGTCCCCTTAGCAACAAGAGGTGCAACATCAGGCTCAGCCATGATTAGTTTTGTATTTGGCATTGATTTTTTTAAAACTCTTGCTACACCTGAAAAGGTACCGCCAGTTCCATAACCAGAAACCCAATAATCTAAACCTAAATCTTTAAAATCTGAGAGTATTTCTTCACCGGTAGTGCTCTCATGAATATTTGCATTAGCTTCATTTTCAAATTGTCTAGCATAAAACCATCCGTTTTGATCAGCTAATTCTTTTGCCTTTTTATAAGCACCAGAACCAGCCTCAGGAGCTGGCGTGATAATAACCTTGGCACCAAGAAACCTCATCATTTTTCTTCTTTCAATAGATGCACTTTCAGGCATTGTAATAACACATGGATAATTTTTTGCAGCACATACAAATGCAAGGCCAATTCCAGTATTACCACTTGTGGCTTCAACAACTGTTTGTCCTGGTTTTAAAACCCCTTGTTTTTCAGCCTCATCAATTATGCTAAAAGCTAGCCTATCTTTAACGGATGATGCAGGGTTAAAAAACTCTGGTTTAACATATAAATCAATCCCTTCAGGAGCTAAATTATTAATTTTTACTACAGGAGTGTTCCCTACTGTATTTAGTATGCTGTTATAAATCATGGTTGACTAAATAATAAAAAAAATGATTCTATCATATTAATTTTTAATTTAAATTAATAACATATCTTTATTTTTTAAATATAAAAAATTTACATTTTTGTAATGAATATGACACATATTTTAAGAATATATATATTAATATAAGTTGTTAATCTATAGAGGGAAAAATTATGTATAAAAATTTATTATCAATTATTGTTGTTGGATCTTTTTTATTATTCAACACATCAATTTCAGCAAATTCTGAAAAAATAGAGAGTGATGGAACAGTAGCTGAATTTAATTACTTTACTGTTACAGATCCATCTAGTTTTATGAAAGCTCTTAATGATTTTGATAATTCAGAATGTGCTAAAAGTTGGAGAAATGAATCTGGAGCTGATATTAGCCTGTGGGCTATTAGAGGTTCAGGAAATAGTCATTTTATCTTAGTAGTTTATGAAAATTGGGATCAAATGCAAAAAGGAAGAGCTATATTTACATCATGTAAAGAATCAGCAAAGATGATCAAAAGCTTTCAAAAATCAACAGATACAGATAGATCATGGAACTGGGTCTCTGAAAATGTATTATCAGGAAGGAATTGGCAATCTAATACTGTTTTTGCAAAATTTAATTTTAAAGTTCAAGAGGGTAGTGAGTCAGAATATGTCAGTGCATGGAAACAGTTAATGAGATCACAAATAAATAATATACCTGGATCATTTGGACTTAATGTTATTCCTTATGGAAATAGATACACATCACATATGGTATATTTCGGAGCTGATTCAATGACAGATCTCTCTCAATCACTTGCAAAAGTTCGATCAACATCAGATTTTGCAGATTTTGCTAAAATTGCTAAAGATATAAGGGTAAATGTAAATACAGAATTAGTTCAATTTGTAAAAAACTTTAATGGTGAATAAAAACTTTATTAATTAGGAGAAATAATGAAAATAATAAAATCATTGTATTTATCAAGTATATTTTTTATAAGCACTAGCTTATTTGCCACTGTTCCAGAAGGTGCATTCACAACACTTCATGTAAAAGCTAAAAATATAGATGCATATGTAAACTATATGAAAGAAAACACTGAAGCATTTAAGATGATTGGATCTGATGTCGCTGGAGTTTGTATTGTCAAGACTGGAAACGAATATCCTGGTGAAATGTTTGTTTGGAATGCATTCCCTAGTGTTGAAAAAGCATTTCAAACCTCTGAGCTATATGATCCTATGAATGCTTCTGAAGGCTTTAATAAACTCAGAATGCCTTTATATTCGGTAACTTGGAAACCTTTAAAAGAATTTGAGCTTAAGCCAGGATATGAAAGACTTTGGAGAATAAAAACTACTGATTCTAGAGCATTTGCAAAAGAAATGACTCGATTAGAAAAAGAAGTTCAGAAAGCTGGCCATGGTATGAGATTTGGTGTTTTTGAACCAATGGGTGGAGGTACTGAGGTAGTTCATTTAAGAGTAGTTACTGATACTGCCGCTGAAAGTGGTAAGGTTGTTGATGAATATTATGCAGGTGCCTCATATGGAAAAATATGGGACAACGCCTTTAAAAAATATGTTACAGAGGTAGTAAGAGAGACTACTGAATTTTGTAAAATAATTTATACAAAATCATAAGGTTATAAAAAGAAGAGGGCATATAGCCCTCTTTTTTTG
This sequence comes from uncultured SAR86 cluster bacterium, assembly GCA_902591565.1. Classification (GTDB taxonomy): domain Bacteria; phylum Pseudomonadota; class Gammaproteobacteria; order Magnimaribacterales; family D2472; genus SCGC-AAA076-P13. The sequence goes on from CACJBC010000007.1 coordinate 35,773, forward strand.
TTTGTAAGTTTATTATTCTTTAACCCAAACTAAAGCAAGTTGGAATACTAAGACAAATAACACAAAAATTGTTTGTACAGGTCCACCGACTATAAGTGGAGCATCTAAATATTCAGACATTCTATCGCCTGAAGCCGCACCCATGTCAACCAACAAAGCAACATTTGAATTTAATATTGCTCCACCGATTTGATTAACTTGGAACATAAAAGCAGCAACAAATACACAGAAAATTGATGTAAATAGTTTTCCTGCTAAGTTTACATTAGGATTGTTTCTAACATTATTGCACATTCTAAATGCTAGCCATGTCATTAAAACCATTCCTACAAAGTACATAGAGTTTTGAATAAAACTTACTTGCATAAGATTTAATACTTGATATTCAGTCATTTTTTCTCCCTATTAAAATTAACTAATATTGATAATAATATAATTATGTTTAATTTTGTAACAAATATTTATTTATATAATAGATATAAAGATTTTATTTAAAATCTACATGGTCTAAAATTTTTTAGTAAATTATTATTAATATTCTCAGTAATTTCTTGTGCAACTATTTTACCTACTATTGGCCCAAGACTAATTCCGCTATGCATTGATGCTAAATATGAATCTTGATTAGAATTTATATAACCTATTATTGGTAGGCCATCTAAAGGAAGAGGCCTCCATCCAATATCAACAGATTCAACTTCAATTTCATCCATATTTTTTATAAATGATTTTGCTTGTTCAAGAATTTTATTAACATGTTGATTGGCTAGCATTGATGACGGAAATTTTGATGGATAACCTTCTAGTCTGAGCTTATGGTTCTCAGGAGCACCATCCTGTTCACCAATTATTAGTCTTCCATCACTTTGTTGATGAATATGAATTCCAGGACCTACAATGATCTTATTAATAATATTCATATATGGTTTAGTTTTTATGATTATTCCTGCAGTAGGTTCTCTCAAAACTTTTTTATTAATTAATGAATTCGTATCTACGCCGGTTGCAAAAATTATTAAATTAGTTTCAATTTCGCCAAGAGAAGTATTAATAGATGATAATTTACCGTTTCTATAAATAGAATTTTGATAGGTACAATTATTTATAACTTTACCACCATTAAAAGAAGTTCTAGCTACTAAATTTTCAATTGTTTTAAGTGCATCTATTGCACCATCCTCAATAGAATAAACAATATTATTATTTTTATTAAAATCTATATTTGGTTCAAATGAAGATGCTTTTAAGTTATCAATAATTTCATGCTTTGAATACGAGGGGTATTTTAATAATTGATTTACATTATCTAATAATTTTTTATGCTTTTTAGTATCAACAAACCACTCTAATGAGCCATTCCACTTACTGGGAAAATCAATATATTTATATAGATCATTAAATGCACCTAATCCTAATTGTGACAAATAATTATATGAATAAGGTTTTTTAGGGTATGTTGCATTAACCCAATTAAATGACTTACCGCTTGTTCCACTACCTGGTATAGATTTATCTATAATTGTTACATTCTGTCCCAATCTTGATAGTTCATGTGCTATACATATCCCTACAATACCAGCTCCAACAACAGTTATTTTCTTATTATTTTTTTTACTCGCAGAAGCTAATGGTGAGCATAAGGCTATTGTAGATAATAATTTAAGGAAATCCCTTCGTTGCATTATTCAACTAAATTTATAATAAAGTTAAATTCTTCAGCTATTTCATTAAATTGATTAATTTTTCCACTCATACCCCCATGACCTCCAATGAGATTCATTTTCATTATGATTGGATTATCAGATTGGTTGTATTCTCTTAGCTTGGGTGTATATTTAGCAGGTTCAAAATATTGCACCTGAGAATCATACAAACTAGATGTTATAAATACAGCAGGGTAGTTAGCTTCGTAAATATTATCATAAGGAGAATATTGCTTTATGTAGTTGTATTCATCAATGTTAGCTGGATTTCCCCACTCATCATATTCAAATGTAGTTAATGGTATACTCGGATCTGACATTGTAGTAAGCACATCGACAAAAGGAACTCCAGATAATATACCTTTGTAAAGTTCAGGCTCTTGGTTAATAATTGCCCCCATTAACAAGCCACCAGCGCTGCCACCTCTTGCAAAGACATTATCTCGACTGCCTATACCTTTATCTAAGACAGCATTAACACCATCGTTAAAATCATTGAATGTATTCATCTTATTAAACATTCGCCCATCATCATACCAATGCTTACCCATTTCACCGCCGCCTCTAATATTAAGAATTGCATATACAAAACCCTTATCTAATAATGGTATAAGGGACTGTCTAAATGATGCGTCAGTATTAATTCCATAAGAGCCATATCCATAGAATAGAATAGGTGCAGTCGAAATATTGATATCATTTTTATAGAAAATTATTGCTGGAATATAAACACCATCTCTAGCTTCGTAAAAAAATCTTTCGTCGGTGTATTGTTTCTCATCAAAATTTAATAATTTCTTTTGCCAAACTGTTGAGTAAGACTTAGATTTAAGATTAAAAAATTTTATGGAATCTGGTGTTGTTAAACTAGAATAATTAAAATAAAAACCTTCATCTGAATAATTTATATTATTGGTGTTGATACTAACTGTATATGCATTATCCTCATGCGCAATCCTATAAGTTTCTTTAGATGACAGATTAAAAATACTAATTTCTGGCAAACCATTGTCTCTAATTTCAAGTACTAAATTATTTTTTTTATAATAAATATCATTTATGAAAATATTAATATTATGATCAATAATCACATCCATATTATCAATAGATAAATCTTTAAGTGTATCTGTTTTTAAAATTCTAAAATTAGGAGCATCATAATTGGAAAGAATAAAGAAACTCTGACTATCTATGTGCTCTAAATAATATAAATGATTTTTAGATCTTTCCAAAAATAGATAAGGTTTATTAAGAGGATTATTTAAATCAATTAGGTGGATTTCATTTTGGTTTGTAGCTTCAATATTTATATAAGCATATTCTTTAGATTTAGACCTAGTAATATTTATGTCATATTCTTGATCATCTTCTTTATATATCAATATATCCTCAGAGGAGGGTGTACCAATTCTGTGAACGTATACAGAATTATTAATAAGAGTAACCGGATCTTTTTTTAAATAAATTACGTAATCGTTATCATTAGACCAAACAATATCTCTTGAAGTTCTTCTAAGTTCGCTGTCAACAATTTCTAGAGTAAGAGCATCTATAATTTTTATATCATGCTCACGTCTACCATTGTTATCTTCTAAATATGCAATCAAAGAATTATCCGGTGAGGGCTTAATGGCATTAACAGAATAGTACTCTTGCGTTTTTAATTTAATATTTGGATCCAAATAAATAATTTCTTCATCGCTAGACTTAGCTTTTCTATAAAATTGTGGTAATTGATCATCTTTATTTAATTTTTCGTAATAAAGATAACCATTATTTTCAACAGGGAATGATATTTCTTGATCAGGAAGTTGATTAAGTAGCTCATTAACAATTTGGGTTTTATGGTCTTGTTGAGATTTAAACCACTCATCTGCATATAAATTTTCTAATTTTAAATAATTTAGAATTTCTTTATTTGATCTTGAATCATCGCGAAGCCAATAATAATTATCAATTCTTATGTCGTTATGTTGTATTAATTCGTATGGTATTTTTTTTGGATTAGGTTTTTCCATAATATTATGATCGCATGAGGTTATAAGTAAAAAAATTAGTAAAAGTTTATTTATTTTCATAAAGCTATTTTGGGTTAACTCAATATTATAAAATTATTACACATAGTTTTAATTTAATTACTTATGATTGTTGATTTTATTACTTTAATATATGATATCATTTGATATGCAGGGGGTTTTTAGATGATTAACATTTTTTCTATTTTAAAAAACAAATCTTTATATATTCTTTCAGTTGTATTTATTACATCTAGTTGTGCTTATACAGTGCCTCTTTATCAAGATAATTCATCACCAAGGTTGCATTTTCCTTATGAGCCTGAATCATTATCATGTGTCCAGCTATCTCAACAAGTTATAAGAGTTCAAAATCAGTTATCTGATATAGCTAGCAGGGTAACAGAACAAGCATCAAGAAGTACTGCCTCTTTTTCTGCTGGAATTACAACCAATAATCCTAAAAATGGATCTAATTTTCTTGGTTTTAAATCAAGCGCAGTTGACCCAACTGTTACAGAATTTCAATCTGGCTTATTGTTATTAGAGGAACTTCAAGTTCTTCTAGTAGATAAATGTGCTGAGAGTGACTTACCATATTCTGTTCAACCTAAAGGTTAGTATTTAAGCTTATTTAGAGCAGGGCTTATCTTTTAAATATATATATATATCACTTCGCATAATATATATTATGTTTAATATTCTAATTTAAGACATACCTTTAATTTTTTGAAGTGTTATCTCTGTTGAAGCACGCCTATGCTGTGATAGTTTTTGATAATCAGTATCTTTCCACCAATTATCTGCATCTTTTTCAGATGGAAATGAAAATATTATTACTCGATCAAATTGGTTTGGTGTACTACCTTCAAGACATTCTGGTGAATCATCATATGTAATAAAAGTTCCATTATATTTTTTTAGGAATGGGAAAAAACCTTTTTCATAAATTCTATACTCTTTAGGATCATTTATTTTTAAATTAACAACCATAAAAACTGTTCTATTTGCCATAATTTCATCCTAATATTGATTTTATGTTTAAACTATAAATCTTCTTCAAAGTCTAATCTTATTGTTTCAGAACTAATATCATCCTTATCTTTATCATTAATTTTTAAATCACAAAATTTCAAATAATTTGTTTTTGATGATCCTTTAATATTAATTTTTTTCGGATCATATGTATATTCATATTCTATAGAAGATTGATTTACTTGAAAAATTCTTAACTCTGAATTTTTTATGCTGAAATTAAGTTTTTTATTAACAATAAAATGATTCCAGCATTTTTGTAAATCATCTTCATTACGTCCAGAGATATTATATGAACGCCATGCATCAGAACGTATTATTTTATATGATTCTATTTGTGCCTCAGCATCAGTAAATGATACATCAGTGCCTTTTACTTTAATAATTACTGTTTTCGGATAAGCCTCATAACTTAAAATCAATAAAAAAAAACATAATAGACTGATTCTAAAAATCGTCATCATCAAGACCCATAGAACCGCCATCATCATATTCATTAGATTCATATGGATTATCTTCTTGTGATGACTTTTCAGGAGCTTTGTCTAGAGAGTCTTGAATTTCACCTGCAAATTCTTGGCCAGAAGGTGTCCATGCTCTAACAACTATATATGTTGGTTGTTTATTTATTGGATGTCTCCAAAGTGCTGAATCAAGAGTTGTAACACCTCTTAGATCACCACTGGCACTAGAACTTAATCTAGATTCAATATTTTTTTCTGAGTAATAATTAATTTCATTTGTAGAAGCGCTCTCGCTCGTTTGAGAAAGCTTATCATATGCCTGAGTTTGCTCTATTGATTCCTTTTGAAATAATAAAATACCTCTATCAGCTTTAATAGTTGCTTCTGTTAAAGCAGCCTCTTCTGACATACCAGAGCAATTTCCTTGACAGCCTGCTACACCCCAGCTGATTAGTGAGACCTCACCCCTAGCATTTTTAGTAGAATATGTACCAAACTGGCTAAATGCTTTTCTAGCACCCTCTTCGTCATATAAATCAGGAATTTGTTCGAATAACGATTTTTTTGGTTTTTTATCTTTAAGAATTTTCATATTTCCAGTTGCTATAGCATCAGCAGTTTCTTGAACTTTTTCTGACCACAAATTCACCATACACATATTAACTCTTTTATCATTAGGTTTTGCATTTACGTAAGTAGCAATTGTTTTCATTCCTCTTACAGTTCCTTGAGAGCTTGCTGTTATTTTATCTTTAAAATTTTTCTGATTAAGAATATCATCGATTAGCTCTTGTTTTTCTTCCTCAGATTTATTTTTATCATTAAGTTTCTCTCTAGTTTCAGGATCAATTGCTTTATCAAGTTGCTGATTAATAAATAATTTAGCTTTGTCATACATATTCATGTCAGCGTAATCTTTTGTTTTATCTTCGTTTTCACTCATTGAACTGATATCTGGTTGTTTTTCACCTGAAGAAGATTTTTGAATTATCGATCTTGATACTTCACTTACCATTTCTTGGTTTAAATAAGCCACAAGCTCACCTTTTGCTTTCATATTCGCAACAACGGATGCATCAAATAACGCATCAGGAAAGGATGAGCTTGATGGGTCTGCCTCAACAGTATCTGTTGCAATTGATATAAAAAATTTATCGCCATTTCTTTTTGTATTGAGACCTTCTTGCGGCCTACCACCAATTGATTTAGCTAAACCTTTATGAGTTCTTATAAACTTCTTGCATGATTCATCAGCTGTTTGGATACGCTCAAATGAAACTCCACCCTCTGTTACATCTGATGGATCCTCAGATACTTCCTGAGCATTTAAGTTAACTATGAATATTATAATAAATACAATATGTACAGAATTTAATTTCTTTAACACAATAAAACCTCTTTTTATATAGTAACAAACCAATAAATAAAATAACAAATAGAAATAATTAATGCCCATTTAATTAGTTTACCAACCATCATCAAACTCCTTGTCTAACTTCTTTTTTAAATCTTCTTGTAGTTTACTTGAATCCTTTTTTGTTCTCTCTGGCATAGATCTAATAATAAAAGATTTCGGTTTAAAATCATTCAAAGCATCTTTCTTTGATAAATTAACTATTTTTGCATAAGACATTTTTGAGGTAACTTCAGTTATTTCAATTATTCCGATTTGCATCTCTCTTCTGCCTAAACTTTCTTTTGTGTAAGAATCAATAATTTTGCTTCCATACTGTATTAATTTAAATTTTTGACCGACCTTAATTAAATCACCGCCTGTTCCAATTGTTAAAACATCACCATTGATGCTTTCTACTACAAAAGGATAAATTGCCTCAAGTATTTTATATCCAGCTTTTTTTGCTGTTTCTTGAATGGCCTCTTGCAGAGCCAAATCAGTTCCATTTGATAAATTAACAACTCCAGCAAGATTAACATTTAAATTTTGTGAGAACTTAACCTGTCCTGTTGCGACATCAATAACTCTAAAATTTAAATTTAAACTACCGACAGATCTATTTATAATCTTATCAGTAGTTTTTAGTTTTATTTCTTTTTCATTTAATCGGAGACTATTTAATGTTCCAACTAATAAAAAATCAGCAACAAGTTCTTGCCCAAGTTTAACAAGTTGATTTGTAGGAACATTTCCTTGAGTTAGTCTAGATTTTTCTCCAGTAATTAAATTTTGATAATTTCTATCTAAAACTGTAAATTTCCTAGTTTGAACTAAATAATTATTTACAGCATCAGTTAAAAGATTAGACACAGCATCGCCATTTAAGTCTGCTTGTTTAAATGAACAACATGACTGTCGAGGAATAAAGTCAATTATAGCTATTTTCTTTCTTTTTGCTGATTTAGGAAGTTTAAATTTTGCAATCTTAACCTCTAATTTAACTTTGACATTACCACTTTGTGTTTTAGATTGATTTAAAATTTTATAACCATCTACTATTCCATTTGTTCTAGATTTAATTTCGTCCTGCATTTCTTTTTCATTTGAAAATTCAGAACCCTCATTTGTAGATTTTGATTGAGATCTAGTCTTTAAAAGAGTTTCAGATTCAATAGATTTTCCATTAACCATAGAAATTGCTTGAACTAATGCATCATCCACAGCCTCATTTAAAGTTTGCCCGACACCTTCTGATTTAACATTTATAATATCTATATTAGCTTGGGCAAAAAGCGGCATAAAAAATAATGCCGCACTTAATATTATTTTGCCGTTAAATCTATTCATTAATTTATTTAAATGGCTCCTGATATATCAGAATCGTCGACTTCAACACCTTGAGATTTTGCCGATGTAACTAAATCTTTTCCGTTTGAAACTAATCCTTTAATTAAACCAGGCCCATTTTTTGCAATAGCCATACCTGTAGATAGAGATTTTTGTAATTTTCTTAATTTCATAGGATTAGTTTTAACTTCAGATAAAGCTGATTTAGCCTCATCTGCGAAATCTTTCATAGGCCCTGATAGCTGAGATGTTCTATATACGGCTTTTAAGTATGGCGGTATAGCTTTTGTAAGATTTTTTTTAGCTTCATCTCCAAGCTCTTTATTTTCAGAAGCTAGCTTTGCAGTCTCTTCGGCACTACTCATAGTTTCTTCAATAACATCTTTAATGCCAGCACCTTTATTAATGTTTTCTGCTCTAATTTTTGCTTTTTCAGCACCAGTCTTATCTCCATAGGCTTCTTTAATTAAAGCTTCAGCTTGGGCGATATCAAATAAAACTGCTCTCATTTCACTTTCTAATTTTTCAGCGGCTGCAGCAGGATCCGTTGATGATTTTTCTTCAGTTTCTTCGCTTAAACCTGGTATACCTGGCATACCTGGAACTTTAGGTATTTCTGGTATTCCAGGAACTTTCGGTAGTTTTGGGAAAGCTTCAACATTGAACGCTACAATAATACTGCCTAATATTATTGAGCTTAATATATAGTTTTTCATATTTTTCTCCTTCTTATAATTTATAAATCAATGAGTTTATTGCTTCATTAAAAGCTTTTTTAAGTGCAAGATTTGCAGCAATAACATCTGACGAACCAAATGCTGTTTTAATTTCAGGGCCTACTGATGCTACCATTTCTGCAGCATAATCATCATTATTAATTCTGTAGAGCTGAATATTAACCAGGACGTCTGCAGAATAGTTACCTGTGTCATAATCAACTTTTGGTACACTAGTATCAACAGTTCCAAGTAAGAGAAAATCAACGAAAGGTTTATTTAATCTTTCATAATTTAAATCAACTATATTCATTATAAGAGATTCTTGAGTATCAGGATTTATATTGGCACCATAAATATGATCAGTATTTCCTAAAAACTCTGACGATATTACTCCATATAATTTTTCATAGCCAAGACGCCTATTAATCATATTATCTAACCAGGAAGGTGATCGAACACTCATTTGAAAAGGCTGCGCTACATCAGAAATTTGAGATACTGCAGACTGTAAGTCTCCAATTAAATATGTTCTTTGTGTAGCCTTTCTAGTTGTTTTGCCACCAGTTGTAATAGCTGAACGATTGGTAGTAGATTCAATGGATGATAATGATGTTCCATCGTCATTTATAATTGCATCTGTCTGTGAACTATTTCTAGTTTCAGTTTGTTTGTTTATCTTTTCGTCAAAAATATTTGCAACATCAGTTTTTCTTGGAATAACCATTGCAACTATAGATTTTCCAATTAAGTCTGATCTTATTTGAGATGTGCTAGATAAATCCCTTAATTGAGCATTAACTTGTTGCTCATTAATATTTGCATTTATTACAACAGTATATGTTCTTGTATCGTTGTCACATTCTGCAAATAATATTTTATAGTTGTTATCTACATATTCATCAAATTTTGATAAAAATGTATTTTTATTTGCATTGTATGCATCAATTTTTTCACGTGAAAAAGTATTAATATAATTGTTCCATGCGATTTCTTTTGCCTCTCTTATAGCACTCAAATGCAAACTTCTTTCTTTTGGCCTATTTTCTTTAGTGCATAGTCTTTTTGGTAGTTCTATGGTTGCTCGACCTTTATATTGACCAGATTCAATATTGGTAGCAAAGAGAAATGGAATAATTAATAATAGTATTTTAGTTTTCATAGTTTAACCTTAGCTCTTTTTTTAGATAATTTGAATTTTTTTTAAAAGTTTTTGCGTCAACTGAAACATAATTTTTAATATATTTTGTATCTTGTAATCTTAAATTGTTTATATATTTGTATAAAAGCTCTTCAGTTGAGTTATTAAAATATTGCCAATCATTAACTGTATCTCCTTTTACAACTTTATTAACTAAACCATTTTTAACTGAATGTGTAAAATGAGTAATACCATAACTATTAGCCATACCATCAGCTGTCATAAAGCTTATATCTATATATGAAGCATAAGCATAAGCCTCAATACCATTATTCTCTTTAAGAAGAACTTTCTTTTGAGGTTTATTAAACGAAATATTAAATCCACGATCTATATCTGGTAGTTCAAGATTAAATAACTCTTCTCTATCAGCAAATTTCATCTTTACCTGTCTACCAAGTGCATCACCTTCAGAATATGGAATTAGAGGAAACGAATAAATATCAGAAAACCATTTAACAAATTGCTGGCCCACCCAGTCCTTATATTTTTTTTCTGAAAAAATGTTATTGTTTAAAAAATATAGATTTTTACTATCAAATGTTTCTCCATTCTGAAAATTCAATGAATCATTCGATAAATTAATTTGATTGATGCCAACATTTTCGTCTGCGTACTTAATTTTATATGGATTTAGATTATTAATATAAGAAATAACAGGTTTCAAAACAGAACTTTTTTCAATAGAGTTAATTTTTATAGATTTATCAAAAAGCGTCTGCGCAATCTTGTCTTCATCCATACTAGTTAAAGAATTAACTTGATTCTTATCAAGAGTAAGGCCTAAATAAAAAGAAACAAATCTTATAAAATCAAGTTTTGATGATCTACTACAATTTTCTGAATAACTATCAACATATGGCCTTGATGATTCATTTGGATAAGAAGATAGAATTAATTGATCTCTTGGATCATACAAAATAGTTTGAGTACTTAAAAAGTATGTATTAACACATTTATTGTTATAGCTGTATGAATATACTCTTTCTTTATCGATTGCTACTACCAATGAAAGAGTTCCATCTTTTGAGTTATCTCTGTTATCAAAATATAAGTTGTAAATCCTTGAATCATTATTTTTTAATTTTGATGAAATAATATTGGTTAGTATTTTGTTTGGAGTTTTATTAAATTTAACTGTATTGGGATATTCATCTTCTATTGCACCAGTTGATGATATAAAAGATACATAACTAAATTGAACGTTTTCTGAAGAAGATAAGGTCGAAACAACGAAGAGAAAAATTATAAGATTAAATTTTCTTAACATGAAAATATTACACCCTTTTTTGCAGTTGTTAATAATTACTATGTTTCATAATTACACACTTTTTAGAATATATAAAATATTCTTTTAATAAAATTTAATTAATTTTGGTGTAGAATAGTCGGCTATGGCCAAAGAAGATGCATTAGAATTTGATGGAGAAGTTATAGAAACTCTTCCCAATACTAAATTTAAAGTTAAATTAGATAATGGGCATATTATTACCGCTCATATATCTGGAAAAATGCGTAAACATTACATTCGCATTTTAACTGGGGATAAAGTTAAAGTTGAAATGACTCCATATGATCTAACTGTAGGAAGAATTACCTTTAGAGGCAGATAAATCTCGAACTATACTGTTTTTTCAGATCTGAAGTGTTTAAAGAAAAAATATGTAGCTAATGCTGTAAGCAAGTGCCAAATACCATGTGCTTGTATTATTGAATCTGGCGAACATGATGCATGATCAGGAACCCCAGTTAACCATATTGCATAAGCACTTAAATAGGAAATCATACCAAAAATGAACCATATGTATGTTCTAGAATATTTTGGTTGTTCATTTGATAATACAGCTGGTAACCAAAACAATATTATCCACCAATATTCATTAAAATTTTCAAATACTTCATATGGCATCGTCCCAAATAACATTAAAACTAAAAAACCAACAAAACCTGATAGTAATCTAAAAATTGGTGACCAAAATTTATAAAGCATTTCAGAGATAACCCAGAATGATATAGAAACACCAAATAAGTTAAAATTAATACCTAATTCAAAGTCAGTAAACCATCTCCAAATTGAATAAATAATCACAATAGTTGTATATGTAATTAAAAATTGTTTAATGGTCCATTTGGACATACTGTAAACATTAAATAGCCAGGGCAAAATAATATACATTATCATGCTTAAATTATCGGCCCAAGCACCCCACTCTGTATTAGTACCATGCATAAGCATTGATCCTGGACCTAAATAAATTACAACTGATGCATAGAGAATAGAAATCGGACTAATACCGATAAAAGCATTATTTGAGTTTTTATTATCATTACATAAAATCCAAAAAAGATATAAACCAACAAACATAAAGCCTAAATTACTTAGGGTATTAATAGGTTCTCTAAAAATGCCTTCTGAAACTCTTTCACACCATCTTGATGCTTCTCCAATTAAACTTGCAGATTCAGTTGATTGAATTAAACCTAAGGCGCTTAAGATAAAAAAGATTATTAGAAATATTAATGAAATAAAACATGCAACATAAAAATGGTAAAAATTTTTAGTCAAGCTTAATAACCTTGCCTGCTTTCATAACAAAAGATACATTTTCCATATTATTAATATTTTTTAAAGGATTGCCATCAACAGCAATTATGTCAGCAACTTTCCCCACTTCTATGGACCCTAATATGGAATCTATACCAAGCAATTTAGCAGTTGAAATAGTTGCTGCTTGTATGGTCTCTATGGCTGGCATGCCATATCTAACCATATACACAAATTCCTTCCAATTGGTACCATGCGGTTGAACACCTACATCAGTACCAAAAGCTATTTTTACACCTCTTAAGTATGCTTTATTAAAAGTATTACCAATTTGAGGACCAACAGATGCTGCTTTCGGCCTAACTATTTCTGGAAAATAATTATCAATTTTTGATTTTTCAGCTACAAATTCACCTGCAGATATTGTTGGTACGTAGTAAGTATCATTATTTATCATTAAATCCATGACTTCATTGGTCATGTATGTGCCATGTTCAACTGAATCAACACCTGCAATTACAGCTCTTTTCATTCCCTCAGAACCATGAGCATGTACTGCTACCCACATACCATAATCTTTAGCAGCTTTAACAACAGCATCAACTTCTTCTTCAGTAAACTGTGGATTATCACCAGACTTTGCAACACTTAAAACACCACCGGTAACTGTGAGTTTAATTCCATCTGCACCATCTTTATATCTCTGCCGAACAGCAGTAAATGCCTCATATGGTCCATTTATTACCCCATCCTCCGGAGCAGGATATTTATAGGAATCTTTACTTATTCCATTAGTATGGTCAGCATGACCTCCTGTTGTTGCAATACTTTTACCAGAAGTAAAGATTCTAGGACCAAGTACCTGATTAGAATTAATTAAATCCCTTAAAGAAATAGCTATTAACCCACTATCACCGACCTGTCTTACAGTTGTAAAACCAGCTTTTAGAGTTATAAGTGCATGTTTTGCCGCCATTATTGCACTTGTTTCTCTTTCAGTTTTTGCAGGTCTTTCTGCTTTTGATTGGTATTCTTGACCAAAGT
>CACJBC010000008.1 GCA_902591565.1 uncultured SAR86 cluster bacterium
GATCATTTTCGCTTTTGTTAATGATATATCCAAATCTAATCCAAGCTTATTTGCAACTTCAGCTATTTCAGCTTTCTTTAATTTGCTTAGGTTTGATTTAGAAGGGATATCCTGAGCGACTTGCTCATTAGACTCGGTAGTATTTGAACCACCAAATAAGTTACTAAAAAACCCCTTTTTTTTGCTATCTTTATCTTTAATCATAATTCACTCGCCAGAAAGTGCTATAGGATATCCTTAGAAGTCCATTCTTCCAAGAGTTTTTTTTGTTTTTTTGTTAATTTTAACTCATTTATTAAATCTGGTCTTCTAATATATGTTTGGATAAGAGATTTCTGAGTTTTCCATTCATTAATTTTTGAATGATTTCCTGAAAGAAGAACATCAGGCACTTTAATGTCTTCAAATGTTTCTGGACGAGTGTATGCAGGACCTTTTAATAAACCATTTGAAAATGAGTCATTTTTAATAGAATCTTCGTTGCCTATCGTACCCGGTAAATTCCTAGCAATAGCATCTATTAGACATATTGCAGCATACTCTCCCCCGCTGAGAATAAAATCACCGATAGAAATTTCTTCATCAACATATTTATCAATAAATCTTTGATCAACTCCTTCATATCGTCCGCAAACTAAAGTCAAAGATTTCATTTTTGAATAATTTATTACACTTTCTTGGCTAAGTTTTTTTCCTTGCGGGCTCAAGTAAATAACGTGTCCTCTATCTTTTGATGAAATTTTAGAAAGTGTTTCTTTTAATGGCTGAGCCATCATTAACATACCCTCCCCACCACCATAAGGTTTACCATCAATTTGACCATGCTTGTTTATTGCATTTTCTCTAATGTCATAACAATTTATTGAAAGATTCTTTTCAAAGGCTTTTGAAATAACACCATGATTCAATATATTAAAAATTTCTGGAAAAATTGTAAGAATATTGAATTTCATATTAGAAAGTTTTATCCCAATTTACATATATGATGTTTTTGTCTCTCTCTATTGATTCAATAAATTCATCTTTAATATATGGTATTAGCCGTTTTAATTTGTCTACAGAATTATCTGTAGGCTTTACCTCAAGACAATCTTGAGCTCCATAATTATTTAATGAAGAAACAATTCCAAGAATATCTCCAGTATCTTTATCAATGACTTCCATATTAGTTAATTCAAACCAATATGCTTCTTTATTTTTTAGTTTTGGGAGTTCTTGTTTATCAATGTAGATGTTTAAATTAGTTAAATTTTTTATATTTTCGATATCATTGATATTTTTAACTTTAGCACAAAATTTACTATTGATTTTTTTTATGTATTCAATTTCAAAATCTGGAATTTTATTATCTTGAATATAGAATTTTGAATATTCAAAAATATTATCTTTTGGATAACAAAATGAATTTAGAAAGAATTCCCCTTTTAGACCTCGAGGTTTGCCAACTGAGGCAATACAAATAAAGTTTTTAATATCTAATTTATTTGTTTTCATCATCTGAAGAATCTTTTTCTTCAGATTCCTCTTCAGCAGGTGCTTCCTCTTCAGCAGGTGCTTCTTCTTCAGCAGGTGCTTCCTCTTCAGCAGGTGCTTCTTCTTCAGCAGCTGCGGCAGCCTCTTCTGCAGCTTTTTCTTCAGCTTCTTTGGCTAATTTTGCCTCTATTGCTGCTTTTTTTGCTTCAGCTTTTGCTTTTTTTGTATCCAATTTTGCTTGTAATTCTTCTGGTGATAAATTTGCTTCTTTTACAAGAGATTGCACTCTTTCACTTAACTGCGCACCCTTAGCAACCCACTCATCGAGTTTTTCAAGATCTATTCTTAATCTTTCTTCTTGACCGCTTGCAGTAGGATTGAAAAATCCAAGTCTTTCAATGAACTTTCCGTCTCTTGGACGTCTCTCATCTGCAACCGTTATAAAGTAGTATGGGTTCTTCTTTGCCCCACTTCTTGCTAATCTAATTATTACCATATTTATCTGTAAATTTTCTTAATGTTAAAAAAGATGTGTATTTTAGGGTAACCTTGATAATATTGATAGTATTAATATATAAAGTTTTTAAAAAACTAAATTAAGAATGAATTTTATTACACAAGTAACTATATCTATAGTTTTATATTTTATTGTAAGAGTTGCTTTAAAAAAGCCAGCTTCTTTATATGTTGCCAGCCTTGTTTCAATAATTTCCTATATATTTATGTACCTTTTCCTTTATCAATCAATAACTTTACTGCCAACATTACACTTCCTAGTTACTGGTATAAGTCTAATAATATTATTTATTTCTTACTATGAAATAGTTTTACTCGAAAGAAATGTAAGAAAAATAAAACTTGGTCTTTTTGAAAATGCTGAATCTTTTCCAATTGAAAGAAGTTATAAACTTGTTTTTAAAATACTAGGAATAGGACTACTGTTTTTATCCTTAGCTTTAATCTCAGGTTTTGCAATTCAATCGATTTTTACAAATAATTTGATTATTAAGACATCATTCACCATAATTGCATGGTTTATATATTTAATTACGCTAATTGGCACAAAGTTTTTTAATTTTCCAATCAAATATGCAACTAGAGGCTTGTTCATATCAATGTGGGCAGTACTCTTTGCATATCTTGCAAATTCTTATCTAATTTATAATTAATTGATGGATTCAGAACCTTCGTTGTTATTCTTGTTTATAAGCTTATTAAGCTTATTAATTCTTAGCGCATTCTTCTCTGGGTCAGAAACAGGAATGATGGCTGCTAATAAAATTAAGCTTAAAAACCTGTCAAAAAAAAGTGATAGAGGTGCAAAAAGAGCGCTCAAGCTTCTAAAAAAACCAGATTTGCTTTTAGCTACAATCTTAGTAGGGAATAATTTTGCAAACATTCTTGCATCGTCAATAGTTACAATAATTATGTTGAATTATTTTGGAGGCAACGTACTACTTGGAGCAGTGCTTTTAACAACATTTATTTTAATTTTTTCAGAAATAACTCCAAAAACCATGGCTGCTGTAAAGCCTGAAAGCTTTGCAAGAAGGTCCTCAATATTACTAAAACCACTTCTTTATCTCTTGAGGCCAATAATTGTTATTACAAATTTCATTAGCTCAAAAGTCCTTAAAATTTTTGATATAAGTGTTAAAGATGCAAAAGATAATGATAATTTAAATACACAAGAGTTAAAAACATTATTAGATGAGTCTGGCGATTTAATTCCTAAACAATATAGAGGTATGTTGTCATCTATTCTTGGTATGGAAGAGCTGGTTGTAGAAGATATCATGACCCCTACTTCTGAGATAATTGGTATTGATGCAGATCTTGGTTATGAAGAAAATAAAAAAATAATTGAATCATCAGAATATACAAGACTTCCTGTGTTTAGAAAATCAATTGATAAAGAGCTTGGAACACTTCACCTTAAAGACTCACATACATTTTTAGAAAAAATTGAATCTGGTCAAGATATTAGTTGCGCTCTCTCAAAAACATATTTTGTATCTCAATCAACTGCATTAATGAAGCAATTAAAGGAATTTCAAGATAATGATAAGAATATGGCATTAGTTGTAGATGAATATGGAGAAATAGAGGGCTTAATAACTATTGAAGATATTTTTAAAGAAATTGCTGGCAAATTTGGCAGCGATAAAATTGAACTAGAAAAAGAATTTACTCAATTAAAAGATGGGTCTGTTTTAACCGATGGCAATTCAAAAATTCGAGATTTAAATAACTATTTAGATTGGTCAATATCAGAAGAAAACTCTAAAACAATAAATGGATTAATAACAGAATATTTAGATCAAATCCCTCAAGCAAATCTTTGCATAGAAATAAAAAAATACAGATTTGAGATACTAAAAATTGAGGATAACTCAATAGCAAGAATAAAAATTAAAAAAATAGATTCCAAAAATTAAGCTACGTAAATATGCTAAAAGCTTTAATCCAGACTGTAACCCCATTCCAACAAAATGCATCAATTATATTTTGTGATGAAACAAAAAAATGTGCCATTGTTGACCCAGGTGGTGATATCGAAATTATTTTAGAAACTGCAAAAAAGAATAATTTGCTTCCTGAAAAAATTTTACTAACTCATGGTCATATTGACCATGCTGGTGGTGCAACAGAAATTGCTGAGATATTAAATGTAGAAATTCATGGCCCACACATTAATGATAAGTTTTTATTAGATGAGCTTCAGAAACAAGGTGAAATGTTTGGCATGCTTTCAAAAAATTGTAATCCTGATAAATGGCTAAATGAAGGTGACACTATAGAGTTAGGAAATGAAAAATTGGAAGTTTACTTTTGCCCCGGTCACACACCAGGACACATAATATTTTTTAATAAAAACAGTAAGTTGGCTTTAGTTGGAGATGTTTTGTTCAATGGTTCAATTGGCAGAACTGATTTGCCCGGTGGGAATCATCAAGAATTGCTGGAGTCTATAAAAAACAAGCTATGGCCATTAGGCAAAGAAATTGAATTCATACCAGGTCATGGGCCTAATTCAACTTTTGGCCAAGAAAGAAAAACTAATGCATTTGTTGCTGATAGTATATTAAATTTAAATTAATTTATTTTTCGTTATATCTGCCTGGTGCAAGTTTTCGTCCCAATAATGATAAGGATGAACTTGGCAGTATTTTTAACAAAAATACTAAGAACTTATATGTTTTTGTTGGTACACAAACACCCTTACCTGCAAACATTGCATCTACACCTTCTTTAGCGATTCTTTGAGCAGAAAACTTCATGAAACTTGGCACCCGATCCATTTCCTCTTGAACCCCACTTGAGGTATGAAACTCTGTAACAGTAAAACCAGGACATAGAGCTGTTGATGTAATGCCGTCCTGACTGTAATTAATATTTAAAGAATCACTAAATCGATTCATAAAAGTTTTTATGGGTCCATAAAGAGCTTGTATTGAAGATGGAGGTGAAAATGCTGCAACAGAAGAGACAATCATGATTTTTCCATTCTTATTTGTAATCATGTCTGGAAGAAAAATCTTAGTAAGAGCAATTACAGAAGTTCCAAGAACTCTTATAAATTTTTCTTCATCTTTCATAGATGTTTCATGGAATGGTGTTTTAATTCCATACCCAGCATTATTAATTAAAATATCAATTTGATAATCCTTGCTCTTACAAAAAGCATATATGTCATTAGGAGCATGCTCATTGCTTAAATCGCAAGCAATATAATCAACGGTAACTTTATATTCTTTTGATAAATTTTCAGCTAATTTTTGAAGCCTTTCTTCTCTTCTTGCAGTTAGAAGAATGTTAATGCCTTTTGAAGCAAGATAAGTTGCTATTTCCATTCCAATACCGGATGAGGCTCCGGTCACTAATGCAAATTTATTACTCATATGATCATACTATCAAATATATATAAATAGTATAGAATGGATGGTCAAACTAAGAGGTATGTGACATATGAAAAATATTAGATTTCTATTATTAGTAATACTTACAACTATAAATTTGAATATATATGCATTTGAAAATAATGATTCCAGCATATCAAGTGAAACTTCATCTGATAATGCTAAAAATGAAAAGGAAGAAGAAACAATAGAATCATTTATCAAAAAAAATGAATTAATTGAGCGCGAAGGATTCCTTCATTTATGGATTGATGCTGAAAAAGATGATTATTATTTATTGCTAAATTCAAATGATTTAAATAAAGAATTTATCTACTTTACATATGTCCTAGATGCGCCACAAGCATCTGGAAATTTTGGAGGATCGTTATCAGATGGCTCCATATTGGAATTTAGAGAATTTAAAAAAGATATTGGTCTTTTTAAAAAAAATACAAAATTTATTTATGACAATGAAAACAATATATCAATGTCTAAACTTAGAAATATTCAAGAGGCTTTTCTAGGAAGATTTGAAATAGCTGTTTCAGATGAAAAAACAAATCAACATTTATTAAAGATAAATAAATTATTTTTATCAGAAATGCTAACAGCAATTTCTCCAAACATTCCTCCTGAATATATGGAATATATTCAACTAAATCCAGGTAAAATAGACAAATCTAAAACCTATGTAGATCTAGTTAAAAATTATGACAAGAATACAACGGTTGATGTTGTCTATGGATTTTTTAATCCCAATCCAAAAAATAATACCGTTGATGCAGTTGCAGATAAGAGATTTACATTTGGAAAAGTAAGACATCTTTTTGTTGAAATGCCAGATGATCAATTTGAGCCTCGAGTGGCAGACCAGAGAGTTGGTTACTTCTCTCAGAAAGTTACTGATTTATCTTCTTACAACTACTCTCCTGTTGTTGATCTCATTAACAAATGGAGACTCATAAAGAAAAATCCAAATGATCCAATATCGGAACCAGTTGAGCCAATTGTATATTGGGTTGAAAACTCTACACCTGATGAAATTAAGCCTTTTGTAGTTGAAGGTATAGAGGCATGGAATCCAGCATTCGAAAAAGCAGGTTTCAAAAATGCTATTGTTGCAAAAATACAACCTGATGATGCCGATTGGGATGCTGGTGATATTCAATATAATGTAGTTCGATGGTCCTCCTCTCCAGAGCCACAATTTGCTGGTTATGGTCCAAGTATTGCTAATCCAAGAACAGGTGAACTAATAGCTGCTGATATAGTGCAAGAGTTTAATGCTATTAAATATGGATACAGACTCAGAAAAATTTGGGGCTACGATGAAGAAAATGATCCACTGAGACAATGGATTGTTTCATTAACAATGCATGAGGTTGGTCATACTATTGGACTAAGACATAATTTTAAAGCTAGTTGGTTATATGATTCTGAAGAGATTCATGATAAATCGATTACTGGTAAAGCTCATATTTCATCAGTAATGGACTATGATCCTATAAACATAGCACCCAAACATCTAAAACAAGGTAATTTTTTTCCTCACGGCGCAGGATTTTATGATGTATGGGCAATTCAATTTGGATACACACCAAATTTAACCGATGCTCAAAGAGAAGAATTATTATCAAAATCTTCACAGCCAGAATATAAATATGGAACCGATGGAGATGCTATGGGTTCACCTGGATATGGCATAGATCCAAGAGCAAAAAGATATGACATGTCTAGCGATCCAGTTAATTATACTCTTCAAAGGCTAGAAATAATCGATGCAAAAATTCTTGAATTACCTGAAATATTTAATGAAGATGGCTCTACCTATACTGAGCTAAGAGCAACATTTAATGGATTTATGAGGGAAAAAGGAAGATTTTTTGAAAGTGTTTCAAGATTAATTGGAGGCGTTTACTCCAATAGAGTTGTTAATGGTCAAAATGGTGAATTAACGCCTTACGAAGCTGTTGCATATGAAGATCAAAAAGAGGCTATGTCTTTAATTACCACTAAATTACTCTCAAATGAAGCTTTTGTATTTGATTCAGAAATAATTAAATTACTTCAACCTGAAAAAAGAGCTGCATATGACCCCAATGAAGACCCAAACGATGATCCTAAACTTCATGAGATGGTTCTTGGAATCCAAGAGAATGTTTTAAGACATGTTTTAAGCCCATCAGTAATGCTTCGTCTTTCTGACAGTTCAAAATATGGTAATGAATACTCTCCAGGAGAGGTTTTACAGGATATACAAAACGGTATTTTTGTATCTAATGAATCACCAAATTCATTTAAAAGAAATCTTCAATCATCGTATATTGATGGGTTGTTAACTGTTCTTGAGAGTGAATATTATGATGAAATTTCTAAAGCAGCTATTTATCGATCAATTGTTGAAATAGAAAAGTTTACCAAAAGACCCTTTGGGGATTCTGTTGTTAAAGATCATCTAAAATATCTTAATTGGAAAATTAATAAGGCATTAGAAAACTAGATTTAAGAAGATTCTTGTTCTAGTAACTTTTTCTTTGTTTCAATACCTCCGGGACCGCTATAGCCTCCCAATTGGCCATTACTACAAATAACTCTGTGGCATGGTCTTTTTATTGGTGTTGGATTTTTTGCACATGCGTTGGCAACAGCTCTTGCAGCCCTAGGCTTTCCAATTAAAACAGCAATTTCTTTATAAGATCTTGTTTCTCCATAAGGAATTTTTTCAATTTCATTCCATACAAGTTGTTGAAATTTTGTAGGCACTATATATTAAGCCACGAGTTTATAAGGCTTTTTGCATCATTTAACTCTAGATCAAGCCTTGCATATTTTGGTGTATCCATTGAAATCATTTGTTCCGATATTTTGTTAACAGAGATGCCGAGATTATTAAGTGATTGTGCCAAATCAATCTTGGCCTCTTCATTGGGTGTTTCTGATGTTAGTTTCTTTGAATAATAATTAGATTTAAATACTAATTGACCTAGCTCTATTAACTTTAACTCTTTATCTTCACAATTTGGATCTTCATATTCATCTATTAAATTTAGTATCCAATAATGTGGCTTAGAGATTTTAAGTTTTGCTTCCTCTATATTTGGATAAAGTTTGGTGTGAGATTTTTCTTTAAACCAATTATCCTCATGCTCAACAATACATGTTTCTTTTAAATTAAAAATATATGTATCAAGGGTCTCATCTTTTTTTTTAAATGGATATTTCATTTTTAACAAAAATCTGTAAAAACTTTTTTAATTTTTGTCATAGCCCAATCAATTTCATCTCTTGTAATAATTAAAGGTGGAGCAAATCTTATAACTGTCTCATGTGTCTCTTTTGCTAGAACACCCTCCTTCATCAAAGCCAAACAAATTTTCTTTGCCGAAATATTTTTCTCTATTTCTACCCCAAGCCACAGACCCTTGCCTCTTATATCTTTAATAAATGGCATATTAAGTTTTGCGATTTCATCTTTCAGGTATGCTCCCATTTCCCTGCTGTTTTCAATTAAATTATCTTCATATATTAATTCTAGTGCTTTTGTAGCAACTTTAGCTGCTAGCGGATTGCCACCAAAAGTGGAGCCATGCGATCCAGGATTAAAGTGCTTCATTACCTCCTTAGAACTTAAGAAGGCAGAAACAGGCAATAAACCGCCTCCAAGTGCCTTCCCTAATATAAGACCATCAGGTTCAATACCTTCATGTTGATATGCAAATAATTTTCCCGTTCTTGCAAGACCTGATTGAATTTCATCAAGAATTAGTAACACATTATTCTCAGTACATAAGTCACGGAGTTGTTTTAACCATCCTGTCTTGGGTGTGACGATTCCTCCTTCTCCCTGAATTGGTTCTACCAAAACTGCACAAGTGTTTTTATTAATCAGATTTTTAATTGAGCTAATAGATTTTTCACAAATATTGTTACATTCGCAATTTGACTGACAATAATCTGCAGTTACAAAACCTTTGGAGAAAGGTCCAAAACCTCTTTGATACTCTGGTTCAGATGAAAAACCAACTATTGTTGTTGTTCTTCCATGGAAATTACCATCAGCTACGATTATCTCTGCTTGATTTTCTTTTATGCCTTTTGAAAAATATCCCCAGCGTCTTGCTGCTTTGATAGCTGTTTCGACAGCCTCAGCCCCCGTATTCATTGCTAGGATATTTGGAAAGCCACTTATTTTGGATAACTTTTCAATATAATTTGAAAAAGTTTCAGTATAAAAAGCTCTTGATGTTATTGCTAATGTTTGTGCTTGTTCTGTTAAAACTTTTACGAGCTCTGGATGTGAGTGACCATGACTAACAGCAGAATATGCTGACATCATATCTAAGTATTTATTGCCATCAACATCCCATAGATATACTCCACTTCCCTTATTGAGCACTAATGGTAAAGGCGAATAATTTTGAGATCCGTAAATTAAATCTTTTTCAATTAATTTTTTTTGTAAATTACTTGTCATAATAGTATTCTACTCGGATTAAGAAGTTTGATATAGGGGGGATTAAATGAAAAATCAATCATCGCAAAATCTTTTTATGATAGAGCCAGAAGTCTTCTATTCTAATAATCAAACAATTGATTCAAATCATTATCAATTTAAAAATGAAGATGGTTCATTAGATCTTGATCAAATTACAGATAGTGCTTTGACTGAATTCAATAATCTAAAAAATGAAATAGAAAAACATGGAATAAAAGTTACTTTCATGAAAGGTATATCTGATTGTCCAGATCATATTTTTCCAAATTGGTTTATTACTTTTGAAGATAAAACTTTCCAACTATTTAGTATGAGAGCAGAAAATAGGAGGCTAGAAAAAACTAAAGAGATGATAGATTTTCTTGCTAGCAAATATACGCTTAATGGAGATTTAACAGAATTTGAAAAAAAAGATATGTTTCTTGAGGCAACTAGTAGCATGGTTTTTGATAGAGTTAATAGAATTGTTTATGCAGCAATATCACCTAGAACAAATGAGGAACTCACAAAAAAATGGTGTCAAGAAAATAATTATGAATTAGTTTTGTTTGACACCCTAAGTCACAAAGGCTCGTCCATATATCACACAGATGTTTTAATGTATGTGGGTCAAAAAGTAATTGGAATATGTTTTGATGTAATTTTGCCTCAATACAGAGAACTGGTAAGAAATAAAGTATCTAAATATCATGACATATTTGAAATTAATGAAGAGCAAATAACAGATTTCTGTGGAAATAGTTTAGAAGCAAAAAATGATAAAGAAGAATACTTTCTTATCATGTCATCACGCGCATTTAATGCTCTCACCAAAGATCAAAAAATTACTCTTTCGAAATATTATAAAAATATAATACATTCTGATTTAACTACCATAGAAAAATATGGTGGTGGTTCAGCTAGATGTATGCTTAATGAATTGTTTTAAGTTTTGCGGAAACCTATTGTTTCCGCAAATTAAATGATATTAGGCGTCAGTATTACTTAACAACATGTAGCTGTCATAAATATCTGGTGAATTACATGTAGCAACCTCATCAAACTTGGCTTGCATTTCTTTGCCATTTTCCTGCCAATGTTTATTTCCAGCAGCTTTCACATCAAAGTTTGAATGCCAATTCCCCCATAAAAAGTCTGCATCTGCATCAAACTCAGGAAAATAAACACCAAAGAAATAAGGGCCACTTTCAATACCATCTAGATAAGTATTAAATTCAACAACTGTTGCTCTTAAATCTAATCTATCTTTACCTTCATTGAGATTACATAAAAGATATTCTGAAGCAAAATATCCATCTTCCCCTTCAACCTCTCCAAAGGAATCAGCAGGTCTAGGTAAATAAAATGTCCAAGGAAACCTCCCTTCTCCATCACATGAAATAACTGATTCATATTTTTCAGCCCATGCAATGAACTCGGGTGATCCTTCAGACCATGCAGCATCGGCAGCTTCTTTAGATGACCACATTAGCTCCCACCAACCATTATCAAAGGCATTGTTGTCACCTTTAGGAGCATACACGCCAGCCCATAATAAGTCCGGAGAATGATCTAACTCTTTCCATGCACCAAGCATTTCTCTTGCATTTTCATCAGAATAATTATCACCAGGGGTGCATGCTATAAATTCATTATAAAATGGGCCCATATAAATTGGTCCTGAAGCACTATCTTTATCTGTTTCAGTTGAAGAATTTGAACAACCAATAATAAAAAAGATAGAGAAAATAGCTAAAAAAGTTTTATTTTTTATATTCATAATTTTGTCCCTATTAGAATTAACTACTTTAATACTAAAGTAATTTAGATAAAAGAATAAGAAAATTATGTATTAATTTTAAATATTGTTTATCCATTGGGCTGTAGTTTTTGTACCGCCTAATGGAAAAAAGTGAACCTGATCAATATTAAAATTGGGATTTTTTAATTTATGTTCAGCTAATTCAGTTATTACTGATGTTGGTTCATATGGAAGAAGTAATTTTGTTAAATCTTTAGCTCTTTTTTGTAAAACCTTCATTGAAGCCCCTACTCCACATTCGATTGAATAGCGAATTAAAGTTTGTAATTTTGCTGGTCCTGCAATACCAATATGAATTGGTAGATCAATATTCATTTCAATTAGACTTTCAGCCCAATTAATAATTGTCTGCGCATCAAAACAAAATTGAGTTGCAATTGCCATCTGAGCATCTGTTCTTTTTGCATATTCATTTTTCCAAGACAAAGCCTTATTAACATTAATATTGGTATTATCTTTATCAATGTCTTTATTCCCCTCAGGATGACCGGCTATATGAATACGTTTGAAATTAAACTTATCAAATAATTCAGTTTCAATTAATTGGATTGATGAATCAAATTCACCATAAGCATTATTAGCACCTCCAGCAATTAAAAGAGCCTCTTGAACATTTGCTTCATCTGAGTACTTTGATATCCAACTCTCAAGCACGCTTTTATCCTCAATGATTCTTGCAGGAAAATGAGGCATTGGTATAAACCCTTCATCAGTTATCTTTTTTGCAGTTTTTAGCATATCTTCAAAAGGAGTACCTTCAATATGAGCAATATATATTCTTGTATTTGCAGGAAGTACTTCTGCAAAATTTTCAATTTTGGCGGCTGCATTTGGCGTTACTTCAATTGAGTAACCATTTAAAAAATTTTTAACTACTTCAGAATTCATAGGCGTATTAAAGCATAAAAAACTGGCGGAGAGTGAGGGATTCGAACCCTCGAACCAGTTACCCAGTTACCTCCTTAGCAGGGAGGCGCTTTCGACCACTCAGCCAACTCTCCGAAATTGATGCAAGATTATAACTCTTTGATAAAAAAAAATACCTACTTATCTATCAAATTCTATTTGCATTCCTAGAGGAATATCATCTTTCACATGTCCATCCTCAAATACAATATGTCCGTTACAGATTGTCATATGAATTGACGAGTTGAATGTCTTACCTTCAAAGGGTGACCATCCACATTTATAAAGAATATTGTCTTTATTTACTTGATATTTTTTATCTAGATCAATTACTACAAGATCAGCGTAGCAACCCTCTCTGATATATCCCCTATCTTTTACTTGAAACCTTTTTGCAACATTATGAGTAGTTTTTTCAACTATTGTTTCAAGAGTTAATATACCTTGGTGATAAAAATCCATTAATATCTGTAAGCCATGTTGAACCAGCGGTAGTCCTGCTGGTGCATCTGGGTAGTTCCTCATTTTTTCATCCCATGTATGTGGCGCATGATCTGTAGCAACAATATCAATTTTATTTTCTAAAAGTGCTTTTATAAGAGCCTGTCTGTCCGATTCTTCCTTAATAGATGGATTACACTTAATTTGATTACCTAATTCAGCATAGTCTTTTTCATTGAAGTGCATATGATGAACACACACCTCAGAAGTTATTTTTTTTCCATCAACGTCTCCCTTTGTAAATAACTCCATTTCTTTTTCAGTTGTTAGATGAAAGACATGTAAATCTGAGTCATATTTCTTAGCTAGACTCACAGCAAGAGAGCTTGATAAATAGCAACTCTCAACATCCCTTATTAGGTGATGGTGTTGAGCTGATAGATCATCTCCATATTTTTCAAGAAATATTTTCTCATTATTCTTAACAGTTGTTTGATCTTCACAATGTGTAACAACAATTAGTGGTGAATAGTTAAAAATATCATCAAGGGCATCAAGACTATCAACAAGCATCTCTCCTGTAGAGGCACCCATAAAAACTTTTAATGCTGCTGCTTGATTAATATCAACTTTTTTAATTTCTTCAATATTTGTGTTACTTGCTCCAAGATGGAAAGAATAGTTAGATAAAGATTTTGTGCTTGCTATATCAAATTTTTTACTTAAATTTTCATTAGTTGTTGTTGTTGGGTTGACATTAGGCATTTCAAAATAACTTGTTACACCACCAGCAAGACCTGCTCTTGATTCTGTTGCAATATCACCTTTATGAGTTAATCCAGGCTCTCTGAAGTGAACTTGATCATCAATTAGTCCAGGTAATACATACTTTCCATCAAGATCAACAGTTTTCTTTGTTTCAGAGTCAAAAGAGTTACTAATTAATTCGATTCTATTATTTTTAATTGCAATATCTGATTCAATTATTTTGTTTTCATTAACAATTTTGCAATTTTGTAATACTAAGTCATACATATTAACTATCCAGATTAAATGCTTTATGGAGTGAAGTTACAGCGGCGTCCGTTTCATTTTCATCAATAACAATTGTAATTTTAATTTCTGAAGTACTTATCATTTGAATGTTTATTCCTGTTTCAGATAATGCTTTAAATGCTGTGCTGGCAATTCCAGCATGTGATCTCATACCAACACCAACAAGAGAAACTTTAGCAATACTTGAATCAATTAACAAATCATCAAATTCCAAGGATGACTTCAAACCATTAATAACTTCAGTTGCCATTGATTCATCTTCTCTTGAAACTGTAAATGTAAAATCTGTTTTTCCATTAACACTGACATTTTGAACTATGACGTCAACTTCAATGTTTGCATCACTTAAAGGACCTAAAATGCCATAAGCCATTCCAGGAGTATCGCTTACCCCATGAAGGGTAAACTTTACCTGGTCCTTTTGAAAAGCTATTCCAGAAACTAAACCATTTTCCATATTTTTTTCCTCGAGAGATATTAAAGTGCCATTACCAGGCTCAAAACTTGATAAAACTCTGACAGGTACATTATATTTATTTGCAAACTCAACTGCTCTAATCTGAATTACTTTAGCACCCTGTCCTGCCATTTCAAGCATTTCTTCCATAGTAATTACATCTATCTTCTTAGCTTCAGGTACTATCCTAGGATCAGTTGTATAAATGCCGTCAACATCGGTATAAATATCGCATCTTTCTGCGCCTAATTGAGCAGCAATTGCTACTGCTGTGGTATCAGAGCCACCTCTTCCAAGGGTTGTAACATCGCCAGACTCTGTAATACCTTGAAAACCGGTAATAATAGGAACAATGCCTGCATCCAAAGTTTCTTGGATTTTTTTACCATCAACGTCAAGAATTCTTGCTTTAGAGTAACTATCGGTTGTTCTCATTGAAATTTGTGAAGCGGAATAAGATTTTGCTGGAATATCAATTTGTTGTAATGCCATAGCCAATAGTGCAGCACTTACTTTTTCACCCGTAGAAACAAGAGCATCAAATTCTCTTTTACTGGGATTATCTCCAAAACTCTTTGCTAAATTAATTAATCTATTAGTTTCTCCACTCATAGCAGAGACAACAACTACTATCGGATTATTTTTAGAAGCCTCTTTTACAATTTTTGCAACAGCAGCAATTCTCTCTTCTGAGCCAACAGAGGTTCCTCCAAACTTTTGAACAATGATATTAGACATATTTTCCTAGTTTGCGAGGGATTTTACTGAATTTAATATAGAAGTCACGAATTCATTAGTATTTTTGCATTCACCAGCTCCTTGAGCAAAATCTGGTCTTCCACCACCTTTACCTCCCAGCTGTTCACAAAGCAATGAAACAACATCTTTTGCAGAAAGTTGATCAACTAAATTATCAGTAACGCCTGAGACTATTGCAACTTTTGAACCAATTGCATTTAGTAAAACAACACATCCTTTTGAAAGGCTAGCTTTTTTATTATCTACCAAGCCTCTCAGAATCTTATTATCATCAGTAGAAACTTGCTCAACTTGTAATTGCCAATCATTAACATCATAAGTTTCTGAGAAAATTACTTTAACGGAGTTTGGTTCAGAGCCTCCTGATTTTTTAAGCTTTTTATTTTCCTCAATTAAAGCTTCCACTTTTTCTAGCAACGCATCAGCAGGAACATTTAATTTAGTTTGTAACGAATCAGTAACTGCACGGACTTCCTTAATATATTCAAGAGCTTGTTTGCCTCCAATAGCTTCAATTCTTCTAATTCCAGAAGCAACACTTGATTGATTAACAATTACAAAAACACCAATATCTCCAGTTCTCTCAACATGAGTTCCACCGCAGAGCTCAACAGAAAAGGATTTTTCTCCCATTGTTAAAACTCTTACTTCATCTTCATACTTCTCACCAAATAATGCTTGAGCTCCCGAATTAATAGCATCATCAAGGTTCATCACTTTTGTTTGAACTTCAACATTGTTTAATAATTCTCTATTTACAATCTCTTCTATAGATGAAATTTCATGTTTAGTTAACGGTTTTGAGTGTGAGAAATCAAATCTAAGTTTTGATTCATCAACTAATGAACCTTTTTGCTGAACATGATCGCCAAGAACTTCTCGAAGAGCGGCATGTAACAAATGAGTAGATGAATGATGAATAGCTGTTGCTGCTCTTTTATCTTTTTCAACACTCATACTAATAACATCACCATTTTTAAGAGATCCTTTCTCAATAATTGCCTTGTGTAAAAACACTTTTCCTTGTTTTTTACAATCTAAAATAGTACCAGTTGTGTTACCGGATATAAACCTTCCTGTATCACCAACTTGGCCTCCAGACTCTGCATAAAAAGGAGTCTTCTCACAAGCAATAAATACTTCATCAGATTCACTGACCTCATCAACTCTATCTTGATCTCTCCAAAGAACTAATACTTTAGATTCAGATTCAAGTGTTTCATAGCCAAGAAATTCTGTTTCCTCTACACCAGCAGCTGCAGGCAATGAAGAAACAAAACTGCTTCCTGCTTTTGAAGTTTGTTTTTGTTGATCCATGGACTTTTTAAAACCATCTTCGTCTATTGTTAAACCTTTTTCTCTTGCGATATCAGCAGTCAAATCAAATGGGAATCCAAAGGTATCATGAAGTTTAAATACAACATCACCAGGAATAATCTCATCATCAAGTTTGGAAATAGCTGTCTCAAGAATATCAATACCCTTTTCGAGAGTCTCAAAAAACTTAACTTCTTCATCTTTAATTGTTTGCGCAATATGTTCTTTTTTCTCTTTAATTAATGGGTATGCTTCGCTCATTAATTTTTCTAAATCATCAACTAATTCGTATAAAAATGGTTTAGTTGCCCCCATCTTATAGCCGTGTCTAATGGCCCTTCTTAATATCCTTCTAAGTACATATCCTCTTCCTTCATTTTCAGGAAGTATTCCGTCAGCAATAAGAAAACTCACCGACCTAATATGATCAGATATAACCTTATGAGATTCACTTTTTTGATTACCTAAAACTCTGTTTGATGCGCTAATTAAATCTTTAAATAAATCAGTTTCATAATTTGAATTCACTCCCTGCATTACAGCAGCAATTCTTTCAAGACCCATACCTGTATCAACAGACGGTTTGGGAAGTGGCGTGATATTGCCTGAATC
The DNA here is from genome assembly GCA_902591565.1 of uncultured SAR86 cluster bacterium. Taxonomy (GTDB): domain Bacteria; phylum Pseudomonadota; class Gammaproteobacteria; order Magnimaribacterales; family D2472; genus SCGC-AAA076-P13. The sequence continues at coordinate 17,220 of CACJBC010000008.1, forward strand.
ATCTCTGTTGAATTGCATGAATACAAGATTCCATATTTCTACGAATCTATCTCCCTCATCACCCTCTGAGCCTGGGGGAGTTCCTTCAATGTGGTCGCCATGATCATAATAAATTTCAGAGCATGGGCCACATGGGCCTGTATCACCCATAGACCAAAAATTATCTTCATCTCCAAGCCTTACTATTCTTGAAGGGTCTACACCTATGATATCTATCCAAATTTTTTCTGCCTCATCGTCATCTTTGTATACAGAAATCCATAGTTTGTCTTTTTCAAGCTTTAGAACATCGGTAAGGAATTCCCAAGCATATTTAATTGCATCTTCTTTAAAATAATCACCAAAACTAAAATTACCCAACATCTCAAAAAATGTGTGGTGCCTTAATGTATAGCCAACATTTTCAAGATCATTGTGTTTTCCACCAGCCCTAATACACCTTTGTGATGTTGTTGCTCTTGAGTACTTTCTTTTATCAGTTCCTAAAAAAACATCTTTAAATTGAACCATTCCAGCATTGGTAAATAAAAGGGTCTCATCATTAGCTGGTATTAAGGGACTAGAATCTACAACCTGATGATCTTTTGAATTAAAAAAGTCTAGAAAAGCTTGTCTTATATCACTCGTTTTCATTTTAATATGAAGCTAAGTCCTTATATTTCTTGTAATTTTCTATGTAATGATGCGCTCCAAGTGACACCATTTTCTGTTCCTCATCATTAAGGGTTTTCTTGATTTTACCAGGCATACCAAGAACCATTGATCCATCTGGAATTTCCATACCTTCAGTTACTAATGCTTTGGCTCCAATAATACAGTTTTTACCAATCTTCGCTCCATTAAGAACGACAGACCCAATACCAATCAAACTTCCATCTCCAATTTCACAACCGTGAAGCATTACCATATGCCCTACGGTAACATGTTTTCCAATAATGCATTTATAACCTGGATCAGTATGAATAATTGAACCATCTTGAACATTTGATCCTTCTCCAACAATTATTGGCTCATTGTCGCCTCTTATTGTTGCGTTAAACCAAACACTCGCATCTTTGGCAAGTTTAACATCACCAATAACTGTTGCACTTGGTGCAATAAAAAAATCTTCACCATCTGTTTTAAGCTTTTTTTCACCAAGTTCAATAATCATATTGTTCTCTAATAATATCTAAATCCTCTTCTATACCTGCGTCAAAGCATGTATTGACGAAATCTGCAGTAATCATTGCAGTTAAGCCCCAAATTATTTGGTCATTATAAACCCAACTTGGAACTATTACATTTCTATTCTTTTTTTCTATCTTGTGAAGCTTGGCATTTTTTTTATCAGTAAGAAATTCTAGCGGAACCGTAAAAATTTTTTCTATTTCATCATTATCTAATAAGTTCTGTTTCCTTGTTATCAGGCCAACATAAGGATTTACTTCAATTTTATGTTTTGAAACTAAATAGTTTAATGAACCAGCCAAAACTACATCCTCTATATTTAAATTTATTTCTTCATTTGATTCTCTCAACGCTGTTTCAAACAAATTTTTGTCTTGCTCATCCCATTTACCCCCGGGAAAACTGACTTCTCCTGAGTGAGTCGAAAGTTTCGTAGATCTTTGGGTAAAGATTATTTCCGGATTATTTATATAATCATCGTGATACAAAATACCTATAAAGACTCCAGCCTTTTGCAGAGAAGTTGATTCAATAGGATTTAGTTTTTCAAGCTTTTGCTTTATGCTGTCTAACATCAGGTACAGTTTAACTTCTTAAACGACCTTATACTATTTAGGAATATAAAAATTGAAATATTGTTCAAATTGCGGAAGTTCAAATCTAGAATTTAAAATTCCAGAAGGTGATCACTACAAAAGATACTGCTGCAAAGACTGTGAGACAATTTTTTATACCAACCCTAATATGATTGTCGGAGCCTTATGTATTAGGGATGAAAAAATCTTAATGGCTAAAAGAAATATTCATCCAAGAAAAGGATTATGGACATTGCCTGCGGGGTTTATGGAAAATGCTGAGACACTGCAAGCTGGTGCCTTGAGAGAAACCATGGAAGAGACGGGCTCTGAGGCAAAAGTAATAATGCCATATACTATGTTTAGCTTGCCGCATATAAACCAAGTACATCTTTTTTATCTTGCAGATTTGCTTGACGAAAACTTTGGTCCAACCTCTGAAAGTATGGAAGTGAAACTTTTTTCAAAAGACGAAATTCTTTGGAATGAATTAGCATTCCCAACAGTTGAGAGAACTCTAAAATACTATATTGAAGATAGTGAAAATAATGATTTTATTTTTAGAGAAGAAGATATAACTCTTTGGAAATAGATTTACTCTACAAATTTTTTAGCATTAATGAAGATTTGCATCCATGGAGAGAACTCTTTCCAATGACTTGGTCTCCAGCTCATCTGTAATTTTCTGAACACTCTCTCCGGATGAGGCATCATTATTGTTACTCTTCCATTTGCGGCAGTGATACCTGTAATACCATCTATAGAACCGTTTGGATTAAGCGGATAAGTTTCAGTATTAGATCCATTTGAATCAACAAAATTCATTGCAATTTGATTTGAATTCAAAAAGCTCTTGTAACTTTCTTCATCAAATTTTGCGTGCCCCTCCCCATGAGCAGAAGCAATAGGCATACTCCAATCTTCCATGCCAGATAGAAGAATTGAATCAGACTTTTTAATTTTTACCTGAGCAAGCCTGGCTTCAAATTGATCTGAAAGGTTTTTTTCAAATGTTGGCCAATACTCAGCCCCAGGAATTATCTCTTTTAAATTAGAGACCATTTGGCAGCCATTACATACTCCCAATGTAAAAGTTGAGGGATTATTAAAAAATGTTTCAAACTGATCTTTTACTTCATTATTATGAAGAATTGTTTTTGACCAGCCGCCACCAGCACCCAAAACATCACCGTATGAAAAACCACCACATGCTGCCAAACCATTAAAATCTTTCAAATCGACCTTGCTATCAAGCAAGTCTTGCATATGAACATCAACTGCATCAAATCCAGCTAACGTGAAAGCAGCCGCCATTTCCATCTGACCATTTACACCTTGCTCTCGAAGAATAGCAACCTTTGGTTTGGTGGATGAAATATTAAGACTGTCTAATTCTTTTTCATCAAAAGATTCGTTAGCAAATAATCCCTTATGATCTGTATCACTTAATACAGCTAATTCTGAATCTGCAATTGATTGATTATCTCTTAGTGCTTGAATTGCATGACTTGTTTCTCTCCAATGCTTTTCAAGTGCAATAACAGACTCATCATAAAAAGTTTCAGATTCATTCCTAATAGTGATTCTTGCATCATCTTTAGTTGAAGCAACTATGTTTGCTGATAATCCTAGGGACTGAAGCTCTGCAACAACTGAATTAAGATTAGAATCATCTACTTGTAAAACCAAACCTATTTCTTCTGCAAAGAAAAAATCATTCAAATCTTCTCGATTTAGATTTTCAATTTGAATATTTAAACCAGTCTTTTTTGTGAACGCCATTTCTAAAAGAGATACTATCAGACCTCCATCAGATACATCATGAAGTGCTAGTATTCTTTTATTCAAAACCATCTCTTGAATAGATGAAAACATTGATTTGAATAAAACAACATCATCTAAATCAGGAGTTATATTAAAATAAGATTGAGTAACTTCTGAAAAAACGGATTGGGCTAATCGCTTTTTGTCATTTAATGCCACATGCACCAATTTTGATGATACGCTAATATCCAATTCAGGTGTTACCGAATTTCTTACATCAGCTATGGGTGCCATAGCTGTTATGACTCCTGATAGAGGGCTTTTTACAACCCTTTCGGCAGAACCATCGTCCCATTTAGTTCTCATAGATAATGAATCTTTTCCAACTGGAACTGAAATATTTAAATCAACACAGCACTTTGAAAGTGATTCAACACCTTCTCTTAAAGCCAAGTCTTCAACCTCTTCTCCAGAGGCTGCCATCCAATTAGCAGATATTTGAACTTGATCAAGACCTTTAATGTTTACTCCAACCATATTAGTTAAGGCCTCTGCAACAGCCATGCGCATCGATGCACCAGGGTTTTTAACAGCAAGGGTTGGTTTTTCGCCAACGGTTAGAACTTCGCCACTATTTGATGTAAACGATCTTAAACTCATTGAATAATCTGAAATCGGTACTTGATAAGGGCCAACAAACTGGTCTCTTGCAACCATTCCTCCAACAGTTCTATCTCCGATAGTTATTAAGAATGATTTTGACGCAACAGTAGGATGCTGAAGAGTTTTGACAAGAGCATCAGCAAATTCATAACTTGATGAAGCATCTTCTTTTGTCTCAACCATCTCATTGGTAGTTACTGACATGTCCGTAATGGGTAAATCACCAAACAACATAGATAAAGGTACATTTACTGGATAAGATTCAGTTTTTGAATCATATAGTTTTACAGACTTTTCTTCTGTTGTAACACCAACAAAAGCATAAACACATCTCTCTCTTTGACAGATTGCTTCAAACTCATCTTTGTTATCTGGATGAACGGCCAATACATATCGCTCTTGAGATTCATTCGACCAAATTTCCATTGGTGACATAGACTTATCTGAATTTGGGATTTTATCTAGTTCAATGTAAACGCCTAAATTTGAATCCTTAGCCAATTCTGGAATAGCATTAGAAAGCCCTCCAGCCCCAACATCATGAATAAATTCTATATAACTATTATCTTGAGATGAGCATACATTTATTACTTCTTGGCATCTTCTTTCCATCTCGGCGTTATCTCTTTGAACCGATGCAAAATCTAAATCCTCGTCACTATCTCCTGATGAAACAGATGATGCTGCACCACCACCTAGACCAATTAGCATTGCTGGACCACCCAAAACTACAACATGATAGTCCTCAGTTATTTGTAGTTTAAAATTATTCTTATCTCTTATTTCACCAATTCCACCTGCTAACATTATTGGCTTGTGATACCCATAAGCATAATTACTTTTATCAAAATGAGTTTCATAAGATCTAAAGTAACCAAGGGTTGAAGGTCTTCCAAATTCATTATTAAAGGCGGCCGCTCCTATGGGTGCCTCAATCATAATATCCAAAGGAGAAGCAATTCTTTCTGGCTTGTGCTCATCACCTTCCCAGCTTCTTTCAAGATTTGGGATTCTTAAGTTAGATACATTAAACCCAACTAACCCTATTTTAGGTTTTGCTCCTCTACCAGTTGCGCCTTCATCCCTAATCTCACCACCTGAACCAGTCGCTGCTCCAGGATACGGAGAAATAGCAGTTGGATGGTTATGTGTTTCTACTTTTATTGTTGAATTAAGCTTATCTTCAACAAAAGCATAATTATTTTTTGAATCTAAATTTAGTCTTTGAACGCTTTCACCCTCTGTAATGGCTGCATTATCTTTGTATGCTGAAATAATCCCATTTGGAGACTGTTTACTTGTCTCCTTTATTAAGTCAAACAGGCTGTTATTCTTTGCAGCGCCGTTAACAGTCCATTTAGCATTAAAAATTTTATGTCTACAGTGTTCTGAATTAGCTTGGGCAAACATCATTAGCTCTGCATCTGTAGGATTTCGTGCTGCTTTTGAATAAAAATCATATAAATATTCAATTTCTTCCTTGCTCATAGCAAAACCAAAGATTTTATTGGCATCTTCTAGAGTTTTTATGCCACCCTTTAGGATATCAATAACACTTACCGATCTTTGAGGGTCAACATTTAGAAAATTTATGCATTCATTAGGGTTGAGATATATCGACTGGGTCATTCGATCAAAAAACATTGATAAATCTGTTTTATCAATATTTATTTCATCTGAAATATTGAATCCATTAAACCTTTCAACTCTATCAACATCTTTAATGCCGACATTTCGAATAATGTCTTCGGTCTTGGACGACCATGGAGAAATAGTTCCTGATCTTGGACCAACTATAAAAGAAAATGAATCCAAATTATCATCAGCATTTAAAATATTCTTTAAACTTTTTAAATCTAAATTTTTATTTTGGGAAGCAACAATATAAATTTCATTTGAACTAATTTTAGATTTTTTATTATTTGAACTATTAAATTCGAATTTCAACTGCTCTAGTTTAGAGTCTGAAAAACTTTTCTTGCCTTGCAATATAAAAGTATTAGTCTTTGACACTTCTCTCAGTCTGAAATATTGTATGTAACAATTATAAAGTCTTTTATAAAAAATAATTGAAAATGGGGAATATCTTTAAAGTTTTTTTTAGCATTTCAAGTTTGCTTATCCTGAGCTCATGTGACATTTTTCTGGCTCAAAAAAAAGATGCTTTTGAATGTGAATCTCACCTTGAAGAAGTCTATGCAAAAACACCTCTAAATAATTTTGAACAAACAAAATTTAAAGATCTTTTTGAAAATAGATTTCCGAAGTTTAAAAAAATGTTTGAAAAAGCATCAGAAGAAACTTTAATCGATACTGATCTTTTAGCAGCCATTTCTTTTCAAGAATCTCAGTGGGATCCCAAAGCAAAATCTAACATGGGTGTAAGAGGAATGATGATGGTGACCCTTGAAACTGCAGCAATAGTTGGAGTTGAAAAACGCCTTAATCCTGAACAAAATATTATGGGTGGTGCCAAGTATTTAGCGATGCTGCAAGATAAAAATATATATGGAAAAACACCTGCAGATCAATTATCTATATCTTTAGCTAAATATAATCTAGGCCCTACAAATATAAGTAATATAGCAAAAAAAATTGATAAAGAGCCTGATGAAATTACATGGTCAGATCTTGAGGATGAATTAAAAAACATTAGTGGTGAAGATGTAAATTTAGTTGATGTAAATGGTTATTCAAGAGGTCAGCAAGCTATTGATTATGTTTACCGAGTGAAGAGTTACTACAATCTTTTAGCAGCACATTCTTGTACTAAGCCTAAAGATCAATTAACTTTCTTTTAAGAGATTTCATCTTATCTCTACACTGAGCAGCCTTCTCAAATTCCATCTCTTTTGCATAGGCATACATTTGATTTTCAATCTTTTGTATTGATTCACTTAGCGCTTCTACTGAGTCTTCCTTTATCTTAAATGGCAAAGATTTTTCTATGTCTTCTTTCTTAATTTTTGCTTTGCCTTTTACAACTCTTGCACCTTCCATGATGTCTTTGACTTTTGTATTTATAGACTGAGGTGTTATTTTATTTTCGTGATTATATTTTTCTTGAATCGATCTTCTTCTGTTGGTCTCTGCAATTGCTCTTTCCATAGAACCTGTCATTTTATCAGCATATAAAATTGCTTTGCCTCTTAAATTTCTTGCTGCCCTTCCTATGGTTTGAATCATAGTTGTTTCAGATCTTAAAAATCCTTCCTTATCTGCATCCAAAATTGCAACCAAGCTTACCTCTGGAATATCTAATCCTTCTCTTAGTAAATTAATACCAACCAAGACATCAAATTTTCCAAGTCTTAAATCACGAATAATTTCTACTCGCTCAACTGTATCGGTATCCGAATGCATGTACCTTGCTGAAATTCCATTCTCATCTAAGTAATCAGTTAAATCTTCTGCCATTCTTTTTGTAAGAGTTGTAATTAGGACTCGTTCTTTTAACGCAACTCTTTCATTGCATTCACCAATAACATCATCGATTTGAGTAGATGCAGGTCTTACTTCGACATCTGGATCGGTTAAACCAGTAGGTCGTACAAGTAATTCGACAAGATTATCTTGATGCTCTTCTTCGTATCTACTTGGAGTAGCTGAAACATAGATCCTTTGTGGTGCTAAAAGCTCCCATTCATCGAATTTTAGTGGCCTATTATCCATGGCTGAAGGTAGCCTAAACCCATATTCTACAAGGGTTTCCTTCCTGGAACGGTCACCTTTGTACATAGCGCCTATTTGCGGCACAGAAACGTGTGATTCATCAATAAAAACAATTGCATTCTTAGGAATATAATCAAATAAACAAGGTGGTGATTCTCCTGGATTCCTTCCAGATAAGTATCTTGAATAATTCTCAACTCCCTGACAGTAACCAAGCTCACGCATCATCTCAATATCATAGTTTGTTCTCTCCTCTAGTCTTTGGGCTTCAACAAGTTTGTTTATTGATCGAAGATACTCTAATCGCTCTTTTAACTCATCTTTAATACTATCGATACAATTTAATACCGTTTCTTTTGGAGTCACATAATGTGTTTTTGGAAATATGGTTGCTCTTGGAACTTCGTTAATAATTGCTCCAGTCAAAGGATCAAACCAGGAGAGCTTTTCAATTTCATCACCAAATAATTCTATTCTTAGTGCTTCATTGTCTGAGTCAGCTGGATATACATCAATAGTATCTCCCCTCACCCTGAAAGTAGCTCTTCTGAAATCTAAATCGTTTCTTGTGTATTGCAGAGATGAAAACCTTCTTAATAGGTCTCTTTGATTAATAATATCTCCTCTATCTAGATGGACTACCATTTTTAAATAAGATTCAGGAGCACCCAAACCATAAATCGAAGATACCGTTGCAATTACGATAGTATCTTTTCTTTCTAAAAGAGCTTTTGTTGCAGAAAGTCGCATCTGTTCAATATGCTCATTAATAGATGCATCTTTAGCAATATATGTATCTGAGGTTGGCACATAAGCCTCAGGCTGATAGTAGTCGTAGTAAGAAACAAAATATTCTACAGAGTTGTTAGGAAAGAAATCTCTAAACTCACCATAGAGTTGTGCTGCAAGAGTTTTGTTGTGCGCCATGACAATTGCTGGCCTTTGAGTTTCCTCAATAACCTTTGCCATAGTGTAGGTTTTACCTGAACCAGTAACACCTAAAAGTGTTTGATGAAGCAATCCATCATTAAGCCCACCAACTAAACTTTTTATAGCATCTGGCTGTGATCCAGCCGGCTCAAAATTAGATACTACCTTTAATGCTTTTGTCATTTACTTCTTTAATAAAAATTACTTATAATGCACATCCGTGTTCCCGAATAGCTCAGCGGTAGAGCAGTTGACTGTTAATCAATTGGTCGTTGGTTCGATCCCAACTTCGGGAGCCATTTAAGCTTCATCCTCTATTGTACATTCATGATCATAAATTTTTTGATCAATTTAAACAGATTATCCCTAGTCATAGAAAATGACGTTTTCAAATGTTTTTCTGAGTAGCTGCTATTTGCAGGATCTTCATTCATCCAGTGTAAGTTTTGAGCTTTGCTTGGTAGCACCGGGCATACCTCCTCAGCACATAAAGTAATTGCATAGTCTAAATTATCAATAAAATCTTTGTCTAAATCATCAGTAGATTTTGAAAATTGATCTCTAATATCTATACCAATTTCATCCATAGCAATAACCGCGTTAGGATGGACTTCTCCTGATGGAATTGAGCCAGCACTTTGGATGTTGTGTCCTTGCCCAAGCATAGACTTAGCTAATCCCTCTGCCATCTGACTTCTTGCTGAATTAGCTACACATAAAAATAATATATTCATATATCTAGTTTGAGGAATAATTAAATAAAGAGTATCTTATAGTTAATAGGAGTAATCAATATAGTGGGTCAACAATTTACTGTTAAATCAATGCTCAGAGGCCTTGATGGTAAGCTGGGTGAAAATGATTACATTGAACCGTTAGAAATCTTAGTTGACTCTATCAACAAACATAACAAATTTAATATTTTTGGAAAAGTTGCCTTTAATCATCAATTAAAAAATAGATTAAAGATGAGAAAGATGCTCAACGAACTTCATGAAAATAATAATTTTGATCAACCAGCTGATCCAGTTTTTGTAATTGGGCTCCCTCGTTCTGGCACCTCATTACTTTTCAATCTCTTATCTCTAGATATAGCTCATAGATCACCAATGTATTGGGAAATTATGCATCTGATGCCGCTTGCAAAAACTCAAAATGCCAGAAAAAGAAGAGAATTTAAAACCAATACTGAGCTCAAGCTTGCGAAAACTATTATTCCAAAACTAAGAGCAATTCATACTATAAGAGCAACAACTCCTGAAGAGTGTCAGCAAATAGCAACCATGAACATAAGAAGTTTCGTATATATGTGTATGGCCGATGTACCTGAATATGTTGAATATCTAAAAAGTACTTCTTTTGATACAGTTTTTAAATGGCATAAAAAGTTTTATCAAGCATTGGAACTTAATGGCAAGCCAACACGTTGGTTATTAAAGGATCCAAGCCATATAGGCCACATACCTGAAATTCTAAAAGAATATCCAAATGCAAAATTTATTCATATTCACAGAGACCCTACGGAATCTGTAGCATCTTTTTGCAGTCTAACTAAGAATGTTAGATTGGCTTTTTCAAAGAAAATTGATACGGACGATATAGGTAAAACTGTTATTGATTTTTGGAATCATAATTTAACCAAAGGCATGGAAGATAGAAAATCTCTTTCTTCTGATCAGATAGTTGATATCCAGTATTCTGAATTTGTAAAAAACCCCTTAGATCATATTAAAAATGCCTATCTGCAATTAAATTTTGATATGAATATTCAAACTGAAAATAAAATTCAAAAATACTTAGAGCAAGATAAAAATATGCTTAAACCAAAACATCGATATACTCTTGATGAATTTGGTTTAAATCAAAAAGATATTAAAGGTCAATTTAAGGAGTACATGCTCAACTATGATTTTTAATGATAAAATCAACCTTTTAATTTAAAGCTAAGTCTGTGAAAAATTACAATTTATTAAAAATAACTCTATGCACGTTTGCACTGGCATTTGTTCTTAATTCTTGTTCTAAAAAAAATGATGAAGCTGAAATGCCAATTATTGAGGAAACTAAAATGACACAAGTAACTATCAAAACTTCATTAGGAGACATTCAACTTGAATTAGACGCTGAAAAAGCTCCTATTACTGTTGAAAATTTTGTATCTATTGCTAGCTCTGGTTATTACACTGATACTATTTTTCATAGAGTAATAAACGGTTTTATGGTTCAAGGCGGTGGATTGACTGCTGATATGAGCAATAAATCTAGTGGCACAGCACCAATCCAAAATGAAGCAAATAATGGTCTTAGCAACGATAGAGGCACTATTGCTATGGCAAGAACTATGGAGCCTCATTCCGCAACAAGTCAATTCTTTATTAACCATAAAGATAATAGTTTCTTGAATCATACAGGTGAAAATCCGCAAGGCTGGGGATATGCAGTCTTTGGTAAAGTTACCGAAGGCATGGATGTTGTAGATGCAATTGCAGATGTTGCAACTGGTTCATCTGGAGGCCATCAAGACGTACCGCTTGAAGTTATAAACATTGAATCTGTAACTGTTTCTGAATGAAGCCACGCTTTATTTCAGATTTGCATTTAAGCGACAAGCATCCCGAACTTACTCAAGCCTTTTTTAAATTCTTAGAAGAATCAAAAGAGGCTTGTACTCATCTTTTTATCTTAGGAGATCTCTTTGAGACGTGGATTGGAGACGACGATAATTTACCTATCCATGTTGAAATCAAAAAAGCTTTAAAAGCTTTTACTACCAATGGCCCTGAAACTTTTTTTATGCATGGCAACAGAGATTTCTTAGTTGGTGAAGCCTTTGCAAAAGAAACTGGCATAACCTTATTGCCAGATCCTTATACCCTTGAAATTAATAATCAAAAGGTCATTCTTAGTCATGGCGACTTCTTGTGCACGGATGATAAAGATTATATTGATTTTAGAAATCAGGTTAGAAATCAAGACTGGCAAAATAATTTTTTAGAAAAGCCTTTAGACGAACGTAAACAAATTGCTGCAACTCTAAGAGCAGATAGTAAAGAAGCTACCTCAAAAAAATCCAATGAAATAACCGATGTTAATAATCAATCGGTTGAGGATTTTATCAACGAACATCAACCTGATCTTTTTATTCACGGTCATACTCATAGACCGAATATTCATGATGTTGGATCCTCTAAAAGAGTTGTTCTTGGAGACTGGGGAGAATACGGATGGCTTCTTACCATCGATGGGCAAGAGTTTAATTTAGAAAAATTTTCTATTGTCTAGTTGCTGGCCTTAATAACAAACCAATTATTAGCAGAATAAAACCAAGCAATAATCTCGGGTCTCCTAAGTAAAACTGGTTCTCTACAGGAAATGCTATTGTTTTTTCTAACGCTGCAATCTTGTATTTATGTTTACTGTACATATCTGGATGAGTCACTATTTCTAAGAAAGATCGTCTGCTTTTATACCTAAATAACGCAGCTGTCTCCCAAACCTCTGCATTTTCTATACCGACTAAATCCATAGAGTCATTAATGGCACCACCGAAATATGCCGGATGAGATGCTCTTTTGAAAAGCTCGCCATACATGTGTTCCATATACTCATTCATAAGCACATCTGATGATTCTTCAGCCACAGTTCCGTCTGGAAAAATAGGATTTTCAGACATATCAAACACATTAACCATCATAAATTGCTTGCCTGAATCTTCTTCCATAAACTTTTGAAGTAGCTCTTTTGTTCGAGGTTCTATAACACGACCGTCTTTTAACGCATTGCTTTCAAATTTATCTGAAAAATATTGAATTTCTTCATCGCTTAACTTTCCACTAAAATCCGTATACCAAGCAAAAAACAAGCCATAAATAATTATTAAAGAAGCCCAGACTTTCATCGTTAACTCGCTCTCTTGTTAGCTACTGAAATTAAAAATATAACTACTGTTATTACAAACGGAAGCAGAGCTAAATCAACTCCTGGAGTAATATCTTTTGTATATTGGCCGATAGAGGTTATATCTTCTTTGATAAAAGGATAAATAAATAATCTTTGACCCCAGTCTAAAACCCAAAACAAGCTCATAAGAGGTATTAAAGATTTATATCTAAAAATTACTACCCAACAAACAAGACAAAACATAAGTTGAGCGTTACCCCATAATGAAAAAAATCTATAAATAATTGGCATGGGATCTGGATCACCAGTTAAAACAACAAAGTTTGCAATTTCATGAAATCCATAAGACTCAAACAACATGTGTATTATCGAGCGCCAGGTCATTAAGACCGTAAATAAAATAAAGCCCCATACAGCAATCTTTGGGCTATCAAGCTCATTGGTAACCGTCTTAGGCAGGATCTTAGAAAAATTAAACATAGCTTTATTCTACATAAATCATGGATATAGAGTGTAGATAATTTTGCACACTAACTGATAAAGAAGATATTGTCCTCTTTCAATTTATACTGTATATTTATACAGTATTTAAAAATCCTTATGAAAGTTAACTATATCGGAAAAATTTCTGAAGAAAATCTGCCGGCAATATTTGTGCCCTATTTTCTTGAGTCGGTGCATGCAGGGTTCCCCAGCCCTGCAAGCGACTATATTGAAAGTCCGATAGACCTTAATAAACATCTGATAAAAAACGGAGCGGCTACTTTTTTAGTAAGAGCTCAAGGGCAATCTATGCTTGGTTCTGGAATAACCGACCAAGCGGTATTAGTAGTTGATCGAAGCATTAAACCAAAGCATGACGATATTGTAGTTGCTTCTATTGATGGAGAGTTTGTCTGCAAACGATTAAAACTCAAACCCAAAATGTGCTTAATGCCAGATAATCCAGACTACCCCCCTATCTTTATTAATCATGGTCAAGAACTAGAAATAGTAGGAACCGTTACAGCAGCTATTAATAAATTCTAATGGCTTTGGCGTTGGTAGATTGCGAAAGCTTTTATGCTTCGTGCGAAAGAATCTTTCGTCCCGACTTAAAGCACGTGCCTATAGTTGTTCTTTCCAATAATGATGGTTGTGTTATTGCAAGAAGCGCTGAAGCAAAAAAGATGGGTATTGGTATGGGAGTCCCATGGTTTAAAGTCAAAGACTCTTTTCTCTCCCAAGGCGGAAAAGTCTTCTCATCAAACTTTACTTTCTATGGCGATATGTCGGCTAGAGTTATGAATATCCTAGAAGGCTTTGTTCCTGAAGTTGAGGTCTATAGCATTGATGAAGCCTTTTTAGGTTTAGATTCTTTAGAAGAACATTACAACCTATACGATTTTGGCTGTCATATCAGAAGCTTGATTAAGCAGTGGACCGGAGTTCCAGTTCGAATAGGTATAGCACCTACAAAGACACTTACTAAAATCGCTTTGAATGAAGCAAAAAGAATAAATGTACCAACCAAAGTTCATCAAATATCTACAGTAAAACAAATTCGAGAAGCCCTTAAAAACACTCCAGTTCGAGACGTATGGGGTGTTGGTAGAAGGCTTGGCGAACATCTAAATCAAGCCAAAATCACTAATGCTCTACAGCTCGCAGATGTTGATCCTCGTTATATCAAAAGAAAATTCAGTGTGGTTTTAGAGAGAACAGTAAGAGAACTCAGAGGTCAAAGATGTTTAGGTATAGAAAATAGTGCTGCAGCAAAAAAACAAATTGTTGTTAGTAGAAGTTTTGGTACTAGAGTTACAGATTTAAAAACTCTAAGACCTATTGTAAGTAACTTTGCAGTTAGAGCTGCTGAGAAACTTAGAAATGAAAAACAAAAATGCTCTCAAGTTTCAGTCTTTGTTAGAACTAGTCCGTTTACCGATCATAAGCCTCAACATACCGGTTATAAAACTATAGAATTTTCTACTCCTACCAACGACACCCGAGATATTTTAATAGCAGCAAAAAAAGCCCTTTTACCAATCTTTAAGCCAGGATATGACTATGCAAAAGCGGGAATTCTTTTAAGTAGATTTTCTAATGAAGAAACAAAACAATATTCTCTATTTAAAGATCCTAATGAACCCAAAGAGAATTCAAAATTCATGAAATATATAGATAAGTTGAATGCCTATGAGACACAAATCTATTTCGCTTCACAAAATACAAAAAAATGGTCACCCATGAAACAAAATATGACCTCACCCAAATACACAACCTGTTGGTATGAGTTACCAATAGCAAAGTAAATATCAATTGGCACAAGTATTGCAATAAACAAAGTATTTAGGAGGTATTTATGGCTGATTACTGGCTAAAAGTATTTGAATTTTGTAAGGAACAGCCTGGCTGGGCTGCTGCATTTTTCTTTTGTGGGTTTCTTATAGGTGAAACTTACTTCATTCTATAAATATTAATTCATATCTATAGCAAACTCTTTCAATATTTCTATATCGATAATAGAAGAAGTTTTTTTATTAGTTTTTTTAAGATAAATCTTAGGAGCAAAACCATGCTCGTATGCTTCCTTCCATCGCTCAGCACAAACACACCAAGAATCACCTGCTTTTAATCCTGGAAAATCAAATTCAGGCCTCGGAGTAGAAAGATCATTACCTCGAGATTTTGAAAAACTTAAAAACTCATCATTCATTAAAGAGCAAACAATATGAAGCCCTCTGTCGAGTTGATCGGTATGACAGAACCCATCTCGAAAAAATCCTGTAATCGGATTTGAACAACACTCCTCAATTGGTTCATCAAAAATATTAACTTGTTGCATATCCATTGAGTAGAATCTTATTATTTAAAATAAAAGATATCTAGTATCAATCTTGATAAAATAATTTTATGAATAATGATGGAAAAGTGCTCTTCAATGAAAAATGTTCGATCTGTAATTTTGAGATAAAGCATTATAAAAAAAGATCAGAATTAGACTTCACTGATTGCAGTCACATGGAAGACAAGTACCTTAAAAAACTTCATGTTACTTTTAATGATGGAACAGAATTGGTTGGGATTGATGCATTTATTTATGTCTGGAATAGAACTAAAGGCTATCGTTGGCTTGGTGTATTAGTTTCACTCCCGGTTATAAAACAACTAGCAGTTTTTGCTTATTCTATTCTTGCTTTTTTACTCTTCTGGCGCTTTAAAATATTTAATAAAAGTTAAGAAAAGTTATTTCTAGATGCGAATGATTATCATAATGATTCGTATTAAAAAAATACCTTATATCAGTAGTTTACATACTAAATAAATTCTTTTATAGTTATGTTAATAAATTAATTTTTAATGCTTAAGGAGCAGTAATATGGGATTAAAACCACTTAATACAGATAAGGCTTGTGCAATTCTAAATGAGATTATGGAATACGAATTAGCAGGTGTCGTTCGCTATACTCACTCAGCTATGATGGTAACTGGACCCTATCGAATTCCAATAGTTGATTTCTTAAAAGAACAAGCAAGTGAATCTCTTTTGCATGCTCAAGGAGCTGGTGAATTGATAGCAGGACTTGATGGTCACCCTAGTCAAAAGATAGCAAAGATTGAGGAAACCGGACAACACACAATCAGAGATATTTTAGAAGAGAGTTTAGAGCATGAACTTCATGCTGTTGGTCTCTATAAAAAACTTTTAGCAGAGGTAGAAGACAGTTCTATCTATTTAGAAGAATATGCTAGAGGCATGATCGGTGAAGAAGAACAACATTCATTAGAGCTTAAAAGAATGTTAAAAGATTACGGGTAAGCTCAATTAAGCTTTTTTAAAATACCTTTGATGATGAGCTTCTGATAAATCTAAAAACTCTTTATTAATCTCATCTCGAATTTTCATAGGGTCATAATTTTTAAGACTAGTAATCCCAAATTGTTCTAAATCCAAATCTTGTGACCCTGCTGCTCTAAGCAAATCAAAAATCCAAGTTAAAGGATTCATAGAATTATTATAATTAATAGCTTTTTCTTTTAACTTAATCTCAAATAAATCTGAATCATGAACTTTAAACCTGTCTTGGAGAATTAAGACTTTAAATTTTTCAAGCCGATCATTTACAAACGCCCTTTCATCTTGAGAGTATTTTGGCCAACTAATGATTTCATGGACAAATCTTTTACAGCCTTTGCAGACATCATCTCCATATGTTGTTGAGCAGATACCTAAACAAGGTGTTGTGGATCGAGTTTTTTGCATAATTAAGCAAAATAATAACTCATTTTTAAATAAAATCTGGTAATTAGTAGAAGGCTTTTGTTTATAGGAGTAAAATTAACTGCGTTAACAAGGAGATAATCAATGTTAAACGAATACAAAGCACACGTAGACGAAAGAGCGGCACAAAATATCCCTCCGCTTCCATTGGATGCAGACCAAACTGCACAATTAGCAGATCTTTTAAAATCTGAGCACGAAGAATCTGAACTTTTATTACATTTACTTAAAGAAAGAGTACCTGCTGGTGTAGATCAATCAGCTTATGTAAAAGCAGCTTTTTTAGCTGATATTACAACTGGTGAAACTTCTAGTCCTTATATTACAAAATCTGATGCGGTACATATTCTTGGCACCATGCTAGGTGGTTATAACATCCAGCCTTTGATTAAATGCTTAAAAATAGATGAATTGGGCGATGAAGCTGCTGAAGCTTTAGGAAAAACATTACTAATTTTTGATGCCTTTAATGAGATCTTTGAATTATCAAAAACTAATGAGTATGCAAAAAAGGTTGTTGATGCCTGGGCTGAAGGAAAATGGTTCACCGAAAAAGCTAAACTTCCAGAACAAATTAAATTAACTGTCTATAAAGTACCTGGTGAAATTAATACTGATGATCTTTCGCCTGCGACAGATGCTTGGTCACGTCCTGACATACCTCTTCATGCATTAGCTATGTTCAAAATGCCAAGAGAAGGTCTTGATAGACCGTTAGAAACTATTGAAGAGTTAAAAGAAAAAGGTAATCCGCTTGTTTTTGTTGGTGATGTTGTTGGCACCGGTTCATCAAGAAAGTCTGCTACTAACTCAGTGTTATGGCATATGGGAGATGAGATACCTTACATACCAAATAAAAAAGAAGGTGGCTTTTGTTTTGGTGGGAAAATAGCTCCTATCTTCTTTAATACATTAGAAGATTCAGGCGCTTTTCCGATTGAATTAGATGTTTCTAAAATGGAGATGGGTCAAGAGATTATACTTGAGCCTTATAACGGAAAAGTTCTTGATGCTTCAAGCAATGAAGTTATTTCTACTTTTGAACTTAAAACTGATGTTCTTCTTGATGAAGTTAGAGCTAACGGAAGAATACCATTAATCATTGGAAGGCAATTAACTGATAAAACTAGAGAAGCTTTAGATTTAAAGCCTACAGATATATTTACAAGACCTGATGCCGCTGATGCTTCAGATAAAGGTTATACACTGGCACAAAAAATGGTTGGTAAAGCTTGCGGGGTTGAAGGTATTAGACCAGGAACCTACTGTGAGCCAAGAATGACTACTGTCGGTTCTCAGGATACAACCGGTCCTATGACAAGGGATGAATTAAAAGAGTTAGCCTGCCTAGGTTTTTCTGCTGACTTAGTAATGCAATCATTTTGTCATACTGCAGCTTATCCAAAACCTGTAGATATTGAGACACAACATAACCTACCTGATTTCATTATGAATCGTGGTGGTGTCTCTTTAAGACCAGGTGATGGAATAATTCATTCATGGCTAAACAGAATGTTATTACCTGATGGAGTTGGAACAGGCGGTGATAGTCATACTAGATTCCCAATAGGTATTAGTTTCCCTGCAGGATCTGGACTTGTAGCATTTGCTGCAACTTTAGGTGTAATGCCCTTAGATATGCCTGAATCAGTTTTAGTTAGATTTAAAGGAGAAATGCAACCAGGAATTACTTTGAGAGATCTTGTGAATGCTATCCCATATGCTGCTATTCAAAAGGGTCTTTTAACTGTTGCAAAAGAAGGTAAGAAAAATATTTTCTCAGGAAGATGCTTAGAAATCGAAGGTCTTCCAAACATGAAAGTTGAACAAGCATTTGAGCTATCAGATGCATCTGCAGAAAGATCAGCTTCTGGTTGTACGGTTAGATTAAATAAAGAACCAATTATTGAATATCTTCAATCAAATATTGTTATGTTGAGATGGATGATTGCCAGCGGTTATGGCGATGCTAAAACTTTAGAAAGGAGAGCTCAAGCCATGGAAGAATGGATTAAGAATCCTGAACTTTTAGAGCCAGATGAAAATGCAGAATATGCAGAAATCATTGAGATTGATTTAAACGAAATCACTGAACCATTACTTGCATGCCCTAACGATCCTGATGATATTAAGCCATTATCGGAAGTTGCTAATACTGAAATTCAAGAAGTGTTTATTGGGTCTTGTATGACTAACATTGGTCACTTTAGAGCTGCTGGCACTTTGTTACAAAAATATAATGGAACAAAAGCCAGGCTATGGGTTGTACCTCCAACCAAAATGGATGAGAAACAGCTAATGGAAGAAGGTATCTATAATGTATTTGGTGTATCAGGAGCTAGAACTGAGCTCCCAGGATGTTCTCTGTGTATGGGTAACCAGGCAAGAGTTCTAGCAAATTCCACTGTAGTATCTACATCAACTAGAAACTTCCCAAATAGATTAGGTGATGGTGCTGATGTATTTTTAGCATCTGCAGAGTTATCAGCTATAGCATCAGTATTAGGTAGATTGCCAAGTGTTGAGGAATATCACAAATATATGGATGACATTAATCCATTAGCAGATGATATATATAGATATCTGAACTTTAATGAGATTGATACATATGTGGAGAGTGCAAACTCAGCAAGCATACCTGCTGTAAATATTGTTAATCCTAGTTAAGCTTTAGCTTTTTCTCTTTGTGCTTTGACTTCGTCTTGTCTGGATATCTCTAGGTCTTTGAGATAATTTTCACCAAGAGGAGTTATATAGTCACCGGTGAATATTGAGGTTTCGAATTCTTTGATTTCAGGATTCCCAGTCTTACAAGTATCAATTAAATCTTCTAGAGTTTGATAGACAAGCCAATCGGCACCTATTTCTTTAGCAACCTCTTCATCTGTTCTATTTGAAGCTATTAATTCGCTAGTAGCAGGCATGTCAATACCGTAGAGGTTTTGATATTTAATTGCAGGTGCGGCAGAGGCAAAATATACTTTTTTAGCACCTGCTTCTTTAGCCATCTCAATAATTTTTTTACTTGTAGTACCTCTTACTATCGAATCATCAACAAGCATTACATTTTTACCTTCAAATTCTAAATCAAGAATGTTTAACTTCCTTCTCACAGACTTTCTTCTTTCTTCTTGATAAGGCATGATGAATGTTCGTCCAATATATCTATTTTTAACAAAACCCTCTCTATATGGAACATTTAAATCAACTGCTAGCTGCAATGCTGCAGTTGTAGAACTATCAGGAATTGGAATTACAACATCGATATCATGATCAGGATTTTTCTTTTTTATTAATTCAGCAAGCTTCGATCCCATTCTCATTCGAGCTTTATATACTGAAATTTCGTCAATGTTTGAATCTGGTCTTGAGAAATATACATACTCAAATATACAAGGTCTTTTTTGAGGAGCTTCTGCACACTGTTGTGAAAAAAAGTTGCCTTTCTTATCAATATATATCGCCTCTCCTGGCTCTACATCTCTAAGTTTTTTAAAACCCTGAGATTCAAAAAGTGCATCCTCAGAAGCAATAATGTACTCGTCTCTAGTCTTACCCTCTCTTATCCCAATAGACAAAGGTCTTATGCCATTATTGTCTCTAAAGGCAAGAATTCCATGACCTGTTATTAGCGCTAACACAGCATAAGCTCCATCACATCTTCTGTGAGTTTTGGCAACAGCTTTAAAAATATGTTCAGCTGAAGGATATATTTCTCTTTGCTTACCTAATTCATGAGCAAAAATATTAAGTAATACTTCTGAATCAGAGTCTGTATTGAGGTGCCTCATTTCTGCATGAAACAATTGAACCGCAAGTTCTTTAGAATTAGTTAGATTGCCGTTGTGAGCTATGCTAATTCCATAGGGTGAGTTTACATACATTGGTTGAGCAAATTCTTTTCCTGCTCCACCGGCAGTTGGATATCTGACATGGCCTATGCCGTAATTACCAATTAGTTTACTCATGTGTCTTTGTTGAAAAACATCTCTGACATAACCCATTGATTTTCTACTATGAAGCCTGTCATGTGAATCACATACCACCATGCCAGCAGCATCTTGTCCTCTATGCTGAAGCATTAAAAGGGAGTCATATATTTCTGCTGCTATGTTAGTCTCAGCAGAAATTCCAACTATTCCACACATTAAGAGTCCTCTTTAGTAGGATTACTGTCTTCTTCATCTGGAACCACTTCTTCTCTTATTGGTTCAATGATTTCCAGTGCTTCTTCGACTATGTTTCTATTATCTATTAATTCTCTAAAATAAGCTTCAATTTGAGGAGCATATTTTTCAATTATTGGTGTAATTTTTGATTTATTAATTAAGTCTGTTGACTTGATGCTTGATGGCAAGAGTAAAAAGATTACAAATAAAACAATTAGGCCTCTTGTAAGACCAAATAATACTCCAAGAAATCTATCGAACCCTGAAGCACCCGACCACTTAATGAGTGTACCAATAAATTTTATTACCATTCCACCAAGAAAAATGAAGACCAAAAAAACTATAATGTAGGATAAGATCTTTGAAATCTCCTCATTACCAATGAACTCATTAATCTTTGGAGTTGCTAAATACTCCAAGCTAACAGCTGCAATAAAAGCAACAACCCATAAAAATAAAGACAAAAATTCTTTTGTAAAACCTCTAGCCAGGGAAATAAGACCTGATGCAGTTAAAACAACTAATATAAACCAGTCAGTTATATTTAGACCTAGAGCTTCCATCTAGATATCTCTCCGTTTTGTGACTCTGAAACCTTTTGAATTAACTCTATGTTTTGATTTATGTCACTCTCTTCAATAAAAGGCCCCACATAAACCGCATGAAGGTTTTTTTTAGAGCCAAAAATCTCAGTAAATGCAGGAAATCCTCCTTCGTTAATTTTAGTTACCATTTTTTTTGCATTATCCTCAGACGAAAGAACATGAACTCTTAAAACAAATAAATCAAAATCTGATCTATCAATATTTGCGGCATCTGAGATTATTTCTTTTTTGGGTTTTAAAGGTTCTTCTTTGGCTATTTCTTTGGACTCTTCTTCAAATTCTGTTTTAGCTATTTCTTCAATTTGTGGAGCTGCATCTGCGATTTTAAAATCTTGTTGATAATCAACTTGAGGGGTTAAAACAACAAAAAGAAGAATTAGTAATGCGCTAATGCTGAAAACAAGACCTACAATTCTCTCAATATTCATTAAGCTTTATATATTTTTTTTAGTAGTCCGTGAACTTTAGTTCTAATATTTCTTCTATGAACAATCATATCAATTGCTCCATGTTTTAACAAAAACTCTGATTTTTGGAAATCGTCAGGTAAGTCTACTCTAACAGTTTGTTCAATAACCCTTCTACCTGCAAAACCAACCAAGGCATCAGGTTCAGCAATATTTATATCACCAAGCATCGCCAAACTAGCAGAAACACCTCCATAAATAGGATCAACCATTACAGAAATATAAGGTAATTTTTCTGCCTTAAGTTTTTGTAAAGCTGCCGAAGTTTTTGCCATCTGCATCAAAGAAATCATTGATTCTTGCATTCTTGCTCCACCACTTGTGGAAAAGCAGACAAACGGACAACGAGACTTTATAGCCTCATTTACTCCTTGTACAAACTTTTCTCCTACGACTCCTCCCATAGAGCCACCCATAAATCTAAACTCAAATGCAGCTACAACCACATCCATTGAATCGAGGGCACCTTTACCAATAATAATGGCTTCATTCTCTCCTGTATTTGAAACAGCATCTTTAATTCTTGAGGAATAATTTTTTGTATCTTTAAATTTTAGAGAGTCTTTAGTTTTTATATCAGCTGCTATTTCTTTAAAATAACCATTATCTAAAAATATTTCTAATCTTTTTCTGGCGCCAATTCGAAGATGATGGTCGCATTTAGGACAAACAAAAAGTGATTTTTCTAGATCAGGAGCATACAAAACAGATTCACAAGAAGGGCAAGAGCTCCAAAGTCCATCAGGCACCTTACTTTTAGACTTGGATGTCATTATTGAAGGTATGAGCCTTGTTAGCCAGTTCATGATATAGCGGTTTTCATCTCCCTAAGATATTTGCCTATTCTACCAAATTCTTTTGTCTTAGACTCATCTGCAATCATTTCAACAATTGATGAACCAATCACAATACCATCAGAACATGCTGCTAGAGTTGATGCATCCTCGACTGATTTTATCCCAAACCCTGCCATAGTTGGAGCATCTGAATATTGTTGAATTTTTTGAATATTATTTTTAATTTCTTCAATATTTAAATTAGATGAGCCTGTAACACCTCTTAGGGTTACGTAATAAATAAACCCAGTGCTATTTTTTGCTATAGATTCAACTCTATCGTCTTTGGTAGTAGGCGATATTAGTGAAATAGTATTTATATTTGGGTTTGTGATTCCATAAGTCTGCAGATTTAGTTCGCCTGGAACATCTACAACTAAAATTGAGTCCGCACTATTCTCTCCAATTGATTGAACTAGATCAATATGCGATATAAAGGTATTTAAATAGCCCATTAAAACTAGAGGTGTTTCGGTATTAGTTTCTCTAAACTTATCAACCAATTCTAGTATCATCTTCAGTGATATATTATTTTTTAGAGCTCGGTCATGAGCTTTTTGTATGGTTGGTCCCTCAGCGATTGGATCGGTAAAAGGAACGCCAATCTCAATAACATCAACTCCTGAATCAACAAATAAATGCATCAAATCTAGTGTGGTATCCAAATCAGGATCACCCGCTACAAGGTATGCTACTAGAGCCTTTTTATTGTTTTCTTTAAGATTTTGTAATTTTGATGTCAGTCTATTCAAAACTCTATCCCATCGATTTCAGCAACAGTATTAATGTCTTTATCTCCTCTACCAGAAACATTTACAACTACATTTGCTGATGAATCTAATTCCTTCATAAGAGGTTCTAGGTATGCAAAAGCATGTGCTGTCTCAAGAGCAGGCATAATACCTTCAAGCTCAGTTACTTCATGAAAAGCTTTTAAGGCATCATCATCGCTAACTGCCACATACTCAGCTCTACCAATATCTTTAAGCCATGAATGCTCAGGACCAACTCCGGGATAATCTAAACCAGCTGAAACGGACTTAGTGTCTTTTACCTGACCTGATTCATCTTGCATTAAGTAACTACGAGCTCCGTGTAGAACTCCAGGCGTACCATCATTTAATGGAGCTGCGTGATCACCCGTTGAAACGCCCTCTCCACCAGCTTCGACGCCAATAAGCCTTGTTTCTTTAATATCTATAAATGGATGGAATATTCCCATTGCATTTGAACCGCCGCCAACACAGGCAACAACAGCATCTGGCATTTTGCCAAATAAATCTTTAGATTGCTCAATCACTTCTTTACCAACAACAGAGTTAAAATCTCTGACTATCATCGGATATGGATGAGGACCAGTAACACTTCCAATGATGTAATAGGTATCATCAACATTAGTTACCCAATCTCTTAAAGCCTCATTTAAAGCATCTTTTAATGTTGCTGAACCAGAATCAACAGGATGCACATGAGCTCCAAGTAATTTTATTCTATAAACATTTAAAGATTGTCTTCTAACGTCTTCAGCACCCATATAAATATGACACTCTAGCCCTAACCTTGCTGCAACAGTTGCTGTCGCAACACCATGCTGACCAGCACCAGTTTCTGCAATGATTCTTTTTTTGCCCATATATTTAGCAAGAAGTATCTGACCAACAGTATTATTTATTTTATGTGCGCCAGTATGATTAAGATCTTCACGTTTAAGCCAAATAGAGCCAGATTTGTAATAGTCCGTTAATCTTTGTGCAAAATATAGTGGCGAAGGTCTGCCAACAAAATGGGAAAGATCTTTATAGAACTCATCTATAAAGTCTTTATTATCTTTTAATTTGTTATAAGTATTTTCTAGCTCTTCAAGAGCATACATCAGAGTTTCTGGTACAAATTTACCGCCGTATTCACCATAAAATCCTTCTTTATCAGGAAAGTTAGAATTACTAAATGTCATAGTTTCTGATTGTTTTTAAAATATCTTTTATTAAATGGATGTCTTTGATTCCAGCCTGAGATTCAACCCCAGAGTTTAAATCTAAACACCACGAATTAGTCTTTAATGCATTATCGACATTTTGAGAATTAATTCCACCTGAAAGGACAAAATTATGAGTATCATCATCAATATTTTTTAATAATTCCCAATTAAAAGACTCACCTGTTCCACCATATAATCCGTCCTTGTGATTTTCAAGAAGAATAGCTGAAGCAGAGCTATATTGTGAAATTATTTCTATATCGCTAGCATTTTTTATTCTAATTGCCTTCCAGTAGTCTAATCCAAAACTTTCGCAAAAATTTTGATCTTCATCTCCATGGAATTGTAGAACCGGGTTATTAAAAAATGATGAAGTTTTATAAATAAAATCTTCATCAGCATTAACGTAAACGCACACAGGTCTAGTGTCTTTAAAATCTATATCTTGTATTTTTTCAAGAAAAACTTCATCAACAAATCGTGGGCTTTTGGAGTAAAAAATAAAACCTACATAATCCAAGTTAAAATTTATAAGCTGTTTTAATATATCAATATCTGAGATACCACAGATTTTTATCTTTGGATTAATCATTTCTTAAATCTATCTAATAAATGTTCAGTTGGACTTTGAATATTAAATTTTAAATCATATTTAGGTCCAAGAAAAAATAATCCTTTTGCTGAAACAGTTTTGCCAGCATAACTTCTATCATGTTTTGACAGAATTTCTTCTACAGAAAGATTTATTTCTCCCTTAGCAATATCTAATAAGGTACCAACCATAATTCTTACCATATTATGCAAAAAGGCATTTGCATGGATGGATATAAAAATAAATTTATCATGGTGTTCAATTTCAATATCTCTTATTGATTTAATAGGATTTTTTGAGCTGCAGCTTGAACTTCTAAAGGATGTAAAGTCATGTTTTCCAATAAACATTTTTGCCTGTTGATTTAGAGCATCTATATCTAAATTATTATTATCCCAGTGAGAGCAATTTTCAAAAAATAATGGTTTGCTTCTGGAGTTATAAATAACATAGGTATAACTTCTCTCAACAGCAGAAAACCTAGAATGAAAATCATCAGGTACTTCAAACATTTTAGTTACAGCGATAGCGTCTGGAAGGTTTGAATTTATTCCGTCAATCCAATTTTTTTCTTCTCTTTTGATGTCAGTTGTAAAATCAAAGACTTGAGAAAGTGCATGAACGCCAGCATCTGTTCTTCCAGCATAATTTATAACTTTTTTTTCTTGAGTGATTTTTTCAATAGCTTCTTCAAGGTTTTGTTGAATTGAGATGGCGTTCTTTTGTCTTTGGAAGCCCGAAAACCCAGAACCATCATACTCAGTTGTAAAAGCTAGTTTCACTTTTCAGAAAATTTATCAAGCAAAGTTTTAGCTTCATTTTTTATCTTATCGCTCTGAGTTGATTTTATTAGCTCATCTAAAATAGATTTTGAGTTTTCTAAATCACCCATTTCAAAATATGTCACCGCAAGATCTAGTTGCTGCTCTTCTTCATTATTTGTAATGCTAAGGCCTTTTGGTAAACCCGCAACAGATGAAGAAGTATCAGGAGCTTCATCAAAATCATAATCTATTTTCTTTGTCTGTCTTGATTTGAGCTGAATATAGATCAGTGCTATTAAAATTCCAGAAAGAATTGATACAAAGGCAACAAAAAGGAGATCTATTAATCCAAATTCTTGAACATCAACAGACTTTATATCCTCCGTCTCTTTAACTAATTCCTCAGCAACTTTGCTTTCAAAGGCCATTTCAAGTGTTTTAGTATTATTTTTAATAATGTCTGCTGGATCATTTAATTCTTCGTTATTAATATCCAACTGTTTAGCATCATCTTCGTCAACAATCTCTTTAACTGTCTGTTTAGGTGCTTCTATTATTTTTGGAGCAGTTAAAACTAATAAGGACTTTACTGCTGGTGCTATAGATAAAGAATATGATTCATTCATAGCAAGAATTGAGGCTTTTGCCTCGGTATGCGAAGTCTCAGATATGCTTGAATATGAAGGAATTATTAAATCTTTATCATTTCGAACTAAATTAATATTTCCATCTATAAACGCATCTTTGTTTCCAAGATAAATTGACCACATTATTTGATATATTGAAGCATCTGACATATCTGTTTTAATGTTAGTAGCTAAACTCCACATTGTTGAAATTTCATTAGCTTTAATAACTCTTAGCTCTTTTTTAATCTCTTTAGCAGCAGGAAGAATCTCCATTGGAGGTACATCATTTGATTTTTCAATAATAGCTGGTTTGTATACTTGACTAGGTTTAGATTTTTTTGAAGATGGATTTAGTTTTGAGGGTAAAAAGATAAATATATCTTTTGATATTTGATCCTCTATAACTAACTTAAAGTTAAAGTAATTTCCATCATAAGAGTTATTTAAAACTATTGAATAAGTCTTATAAGTAGAAAAGTCCTCTAGTAAGGTATAAGAAATATTTTCTTGATTTAATAATTCGTTAGATTTGTACTCTTTTAAGATAATGTCTTCATCAGAAATTCTAGCGCTTTGGATCTTAAACTCAATTACCCTTTCTCCTTGAGAATTAAGCGATAACTTAGGAGAAGATAAAAAAGCGTCGGCAACTATATTTAGAGGAAGAAGGATTAAAGATAATACAAAAACTCTTAACACAATTTATTATTAGTAATTAACTTTTGAAGTATCTGAACAGCATTAAGAGCAGCGCCTTTTCCATATACGTTATCTGCAACAACCCACAGCGAAACCCATGTGTCTCCTTGAATTTGTTGTGAACGTATTCTTCCAACATAAACATCCTCAGAGTCATTTGCTTGTTCATAAGGTGTTGGATACTCTAAAGTGTCAGGATTATCCATAACACACACTCCCTCATTACCTTCAACAGAATTAATAACCTCTTCTCTTGACGCTGTGTTTGAAAGCTTTAAAAAGACTGCTTCTGAATGTCCATTAAAAACAGGAACTCTGGCACAAGTTGCTTGCACTTCGATATTTGGATCTAATATTTTTTTTGTTTCCCAGACTAGTTTCATCTCTTCTTTTGTAAAAGCATTATCTAAAAAGATATCACATTGAGGTATTACGTTAAATGCAATTGGTTTTGGATAAACTTTTGACTCTGCAGCATCACTTTCATAAGTTTGAGATCTCAACTCTTCTACAGCTTCTTTACCAGTTCCAGAAACCGCTTGATATGTTGCAATATTTAAAAATTCAATTCCAAACTGCTCATGAATTGGTTTTAAAACCATTAAAAGTTGAGAGGTTGAACAATTTGGATTAGCAATTAGTGTTGGCTCATCAAGATTTTCAACAATACTCCCATTAATCTCAGGAATAATTAGCGGCACATCATCTTCGTATCTAAACTCAGAAGATAAATCTATTACATAATTACCGGCCTCTACAAATTTTCTAGCATACTGCTTTGCAACAGAGCCACCTGCTGAAAAAATAGTTATATTTGTATCTGTTGGATCAAAATCATCAAGACTTCCAATAACGTAATCTTGATTTTGAAAATGAACAGTTTGGCCAACTGTTGAACTGCCTAATGGAAATAACTTGTCTACTTTAATACCTTTTTTTTCAAGTAATTGAAGAATTTTTTTACCCACTACACCAGAAGCGCCAACAAGCGCCATATTTAATGTTTTATCCATTTTTTAATATTCCTATTAATATTGATGCTACTTCAGAGGTTTTTACATACTCATCATTAGTGCTTATATCCTTTGTTCTATAACCTTTAGCAATAAATTCTTTAATAGCACGGTCAATGCTATCAGATAACTCTTTTTGGTCTAATGAATATTTTAAAGCCATGCCAAGCGAAGCAATCATTGCAATTGGATTAGCTACATCCATTCCAGCAATATCTGGGGCGCTACCGTGACAAGGTTCATACATGCCCTGCGATGAGCTGTTTAATGAAGCAGATGGCAGCATGCCAATTGATCCAGATAGTGTTGCAGCTATGTCAGACAAGATATCTCCAAATAGATTACTTGATACAATTACATCGTATTGATTTGGATTAAGAACTAGCTGCATTGCAGTATTGTCAGCAAGTTGATGAGAAAGCTCTACATCTGGATAATCTTTTGCCATATCTGAAACTATAGATCTCCAAAACTTAGAAACCTCAAGAACATTTGCCTTTTCAACTGAGCAAAGTTTTCCACCTCTTTTTTGTGCTGATTCAAAAGCCACCTTCGCAATACGTTTAATCTCATTTTCGTTATAAACCATTGTATTAAATGCATACGGGGGATTTTCATCCTCAACAATTGCCCTAGGTTCACCAAAATATATTCCACCTGTTAGCTCACGAACAATCAGAATATCCAAATTTTCAATAATATGATTTTTAATTGGAGATGCTGCTGCAAGCTCATTAAATAAAAATGCAGGTCTTAAGTTAGCAAATAACTCTAATTCTTTTCTTAATGATAAAAGCGCTTGCTCTGGTCTATTGTCCCAATCTAAGTCATCCCATTTTGGTCCGCCAACGGCACCAAATAATATAGCATCACTTTCTTTTGCCTTTGCTAAAACTTTTTCTGGCAAGGGTGATCCAAACTTATCATAAGCTGTTCCACCTGCATCCATTTCTTCGATACTAAAATCAAGATTATGTTCTGCAATTAAAAAGTCTAAAACTTCTTTTGCAGAAGCAGTGACTTCTTGACCAATGCCGTCTCCAGGCAAAATTAAAATCTTTTTAGTCATTTGAAAATATCCATGGTGTTTTTTTCATTCGTGTCTGCTCAAAAGTTAGTATTTTATCTTTATGTTTTAATGTCATATCAACATCATCTAAACCAAAAATAATTCTTTCAAGAAGATTTTCTTCAACATCAAAGCTATAAAGTTCATTTTCATTTTGGAATATCTTCTTTGAGTCAAGACTTACAGATAGATCAGCTGAGTTATCATTCATTTTTTGAAACAAATCTTCAATCTTATTTTTATCAAGTTTTATTGGTAAAACTCCATTTTTAAAACAATTGTTATAAAAAATATCTCCAAAAGATGAAGCTATGACTATCTTTATTCCAAAATCTCTTAAAGCCCATACAGCATGCTCTCTAGAAGAGCCACAACCAAAGTTATCTCTAGTTAATAAAATGGTGGCTTTGTCATAAGGGGCTTGATTTAAAATAAAATCTGGATTCAATTCTCTGTCATTTTTAGATATTCCTAATCTACCTTCATCAAGATATCTCCAACCATCAAATAGATAATCTTCAAAACCAAACTTCTTTATTGATTTTAAGTATTCAGTAGGGATGATTTGATCAGTATCAATATTA
>CACJBC010000009.1 GCA_902591565.1 uncultured SAR86 cluster bacterium
CTCCATCCTTTGGCAATTCATTACCTGAATCATCAACAACTTTTAGTTCAACACCGTACATAGGCCTTCCTTGCTTTAATTGCATTGCATATCTGTCCTCTTTGTTCATTTTTTTCATTTCAGGAGTCATAAAATTAGATGTTCCTAAAGGGCTCATTTCAGTCATTCCCCATCCTTGTATTACGTTAACGTCATGTACTTCATCGAATTCTTTTAAAATAGCTAACGAAAGAGCTGAACCACCAATAACTGTATTTCTTACGGATTCAAGTATTTTATTATTGTCTCTACAATAACTTAAAAGCCCCATCCAAACAGTTGGAACTCCAAAAGCAAGAGTAACATCTTCTTTTTCAATCAAGTCATATAGTGGCTCTCCCTCCATTTGCATGCCTGGCATTACCAGTTTCAATCCAAACATTGGTCCATAATATGGTATGCCCCATGCTTGAACATGAAAAAGAGGTACAACCATCAAAATTGATTCATCAGGACTTACTGTTAAGCCCGTTAAGGCTGCCTGAGCATGAAGTATGTTTGATTTATGAGCATATAAAACACCTTTAGGATTTCCTGTTGTTCCCGATGTATAACATAGTCCACAGGCAGCATCATCTTCTAGCTCAGGCCATATATAGTTCTCATCACCTGTTTCAATATACTCCTCATATGAAATTGCATTTTTAAGACTGGTTTCTGGCAGTTCATTTTTTTCGCAGAGAATAATATATTTTTCTACACAATTTAGTTGATCTTTTAGGGCTTCCATCATTGGTACAAAAGGAGCTTCAACAAAGATTATTTTGTCTTCAGCATGATTAATAATGTAAACAGCTTGCTCT
The DNA here is from genome assembly GCA_902591565.1 of uncultured SAR86 cluster bacterium. Classification (GTDB taxonomy): domain Bacteria; phylum Pseudomonadota; class Gammaproteobacteria; order Magnimaribacterales; family D2472; genus SCGC-AAA076-P13. The sequence continues at coordinate 843 of CACJBC010000009.1, forward strand.
GGATGCAGTCTAAAATTAAGAGTATGAGTAATAGCACCCATCCCTGAAATTCCATAATAAAGTTCAAGATGCCTGTATGTATTTAGAGCTAATGTAGCAAGAATGTCACCCTTCTTATATCCATCTTTTTCCAGTGCAGAAGCAAGCTTTCTAGATCTTATACAAACTTCATCATAATTTGTTCTATGAATCTCTCCAGATATCATCCTGCTTATTACTTCTTGCTTAGGATACAAATTTTTTGCATGCTCAATTATGCTTGCAACATTTGGAGTCCACTTTTGCATATCGCTTATCATATTTTACCCCTTATAAATTGTTGATATAAATTATATAAGAAGGAACAATGAATTGTTAATAAAACAAAAAAGTAATTATGAATCTAAAAGACATTATAAAATCACGATATTCTGTAAGAAGCTTCACTAATAGAAATGTAGATATTGAAATTATAAAAGAGATTCTACACATTTCTACATGTGCTCCATCTGGAGGTAATATCCAACCTTGGAAAGTTTATGTTGTAACCGGTGATGCCAAAGAAAAGCTCATTGAAAGAGCACTTAATAACTATGATAACGGTATTCAAGAAAAAATTGAATATGATATATACCCCAACCCATTGGATAAAGAGTATAAAAAAGAAGATCGGAATGTGCCAGGGATATGTATAAAGCTTTGTCTATTAAGCAAGATGATATTGAATTGAGACTTTCGCAAATAAGAGAGAATTTTAAGTTTTTTGGTGCTCCGGTTGGAATGATAGTCACTATTGATAAATCATTTGCTGAGAATGGATGGGGACATGTTGGGATGTTTATTCAAAATATATGTTTAAGTGCTGTTGAGCGTGGTATGGGAACTTGCCTTCAAGAATCTTGGTCAATATATCCAGAAACTGTTAAAGATATTCTTAACATTCCTGATAACGAGGTTGTTTGGTGTGGGATTGCATTAGGCTATCCTAACAAAGAGCATCCAATAAATAACTATAGAACATCAAGAGAATCTATAGAAAAGTTTGTAACTTTTATTGAGTGAAGTAATTTGAAACTTCAACTAAAAAATACCTTTTTAGAGAGCATCAGTGAAATGTGCAAAAAGAGTTATGCAACTCCTGCACCATCACCGGAATTACTTATATTTAATAATTCACTTGCAGAAGAATTAAATTTAAGCTCTTTGGCAAAGGATCGAAGCAGATGTATAGAGATATTTTCAGGAAGCGAAATTTTACAAGGCTCTCAGCCTATAGCGCAAGCATATGCTGGTCATCAGTTTGGTCACTTCAATCCCACACTTGGTGATGGAAGAGCGTTGTTACTTGGTGAAATTGTAAATACCAATGGTGAGCTTAAAGATATTCAATTAAAAGGATCTGGGCCAACACCCTTTTCTAGAAGAGGAGATGGCAAATCTGCATTGGGACCAGTGCTAAGAGAATATCTAATTAGTGAAAGTATGTATGTCTTAGGTATTCCAACAACACGAGCCCTTGCTGCAATTAAAACTGGTGAAAATGTTCAAAGAGAACAAGAATTACCTGGTGGTGTAATGACAAGAGTTGCCTCTAGTCATATTAGAGTTGGAAGTTTTGAATATGCATACAAATCTAAAAATCAGTCTTTAATTAGAGACTTAGCTGATTACTCAATAAATAGGCACTTTCCTGAAACTGCAGCAGTGGAAAATCCCTATCTTGCTTTTTTTGCAGCCGTTTGTAATGAGCAAGCATCATTAGTTGCAAATTGGATGAGTATTGGATTTATTCACGGGGTCATGAACACTGACAATATGACTATTTCTGGTGAAACTATTGACTATGGTCCCTGCGCATTCATGGATGCCTATGATCCCTCAACTGTTTTTAGTTCAATAGACAATAATGGAAGATACTCATATGAAAACCAACCAAAAATCTTAACTTGGAATTTAACCAGGCTAGCTGAGACATTAATTCCTCTAGTCCATAAAGATCAGAATGAGGCAATTAAGCTTTTAACAGAGGTACTTCAGTTAATTAGGCCTGTATATACAAACTACTGGCTTTCTTCTATGAGGTCTAAAATTGGTTTATCAAAAGAAGATCAAGATGATATTAATTTAATATCTCAGCTATTAAATCTTATGAAAACATATAAGGTTGATTTCACTTTATGCTTTAGATATCTCTCGAAAGCACTTGTTGGTGACATTAAAAGTATTAAAAATCTTTTTAAAAATGATATAGCATTCGATAACTGGATGACATTATGGAAGGAAAGAGTCTCGCAAGAAAGCATATCTGATGAAAAGATTGCATCTTCAATGAATGCAGTCAATCCATTATATATTCCAAGAAATCATAAAGTTGAGGAAGCTTTAGAGGCTGCAGTTTTTGAAAATAATATGAAACCTTTTTTAAAACTTCATGATATTTTAAAAAATCCTTACAACGAAGTTAAAGAATTTCATGAATATGAAAAGCCAGTCAAAAATTCTTCAGTGAGATATAAAACTTTCTGTGGTACTTAATTTTTATACAAACGACTTTGGTTCTTTTGAAAAAATCTTTTCAATCATAGGTACAAAGTATTCTAAGGATTTAGTTTTATAGTCTGGATCAAAAGATTTCTGATCCCAATTAGCACAAAAATCAATACAGTCTTGATAATATGGATGGTCCTTATATTGATCTCTTAAATTTCTATCCTTGTCATAATGATGCATCCAGTAATAACCTTGGAACAAACCATGATTAAGAACTATCCAATAATTTTTTTCACTTATATAAGGTCTTAAGAGTGCTGCAGAAACCTGAGAATGATTAGAGGGTGAAATTACATCGCCTATATCATGAAGAAGAGCGCACACAATTGTTTCAGTATCAGCTCCGTCTTCTTCTGCTCTTGTAGCCGTTTGGAGACAGTGTTGTAATCTGCTAATTTTATAGGGCGACTCTCCATCCATCATCTTCAACCATTCAATAACTCTAGAAACTAAGTTTCTTTCATTTTCTGAATCATGTATTGATATAAGGTCATAATCATCCCTTGTTCCTTTGTCCATAGATGTGAATTCAACTTTTTTAATCAATCTAATTACTCCTTTGAGACTGATACAAGACTAGATTATTCTCAATGTTATCCATTTCATAGTAAGCGTCTTGAAGGTGCCGCTTTCCATCTGGTATAAATTCTTGTCTACCATGAAGGACTCTGTGAGCAGAAACTAAAAGTATATGACCTGACTCTAATCTAAATTTTGATTTGTATTTGTTGCTATTCACTCTTGAACATAACTCATGATAAGCCATGTAGAATAAATCTAGATTTTCTGAGTTAGGATTTATCGTTTGCATTAATTGATTTGAGTATCTAAAACCAACTACTTCTTTCTTTGAATTTAATCTAATGATTGGTTCAATAGCATAAGTTTCATTGTCTTCATCGAATTCTCTAAAAGGCACGGGGAAATTACATAAAATTTCAAAAAAATGTGGGTGCTCATCTTTTAAATCGTTTAAGACTGAATAGCCATCAACAATCATTGATTCTCCACCCTTACAATCATTAACTAACATATGAAGAGCTTGAACACTTGGTGGCCATGTATAACTTGCAAAGTCATTATGAGGCGGAACCTCAAGTGAAGTATGGGCTATGTTATATACATGTCCGTCCATAGAAACATTGTGAATTCTTTCAAATAAAACTTCTCTAATTGGGCCAAGTCTAGGCGCTAAATTTTCTAAAGAGTTTGGAGTGGATGGTGCATTTTTAATGCATATTGCACCCTTAGTAATAAAATTAGTAAAGGCATCGATTGCAACATTTTTATTATCTATAAACTCATTCCAATCGTAATATTCTGGAATAAATTCATTAGTCCATAAAATCTTTTCAGGCTTTCTAGATTTATTCAAATTTTCAAGTTCTGAAATATTTATAGATGTTTTGTGATTATCAGGCCATTCAATATTTACTATATCTTTATCGATAGCAACTTTTTTGGGTTTTAGATCAACTGAAACTGCATTTAACATAAATCTTTTTTCTTGAGTTTCTTGAACTCTGCATTGATCACATGAGCAGTTATCTCTTATCCATAAATATGGAAGATTATATTGGGCTTCTTTATTCTTAATGATTTTTAATGAGCTTTCATTCATCGTAAAATCTAACATTTTCTACCCCCAAAGAAATAAAGATTCTTTAAGAATAATATTCTTAAAAAACAGCTAGAGCAATAAATTTTTATGCCAATCTTGCGGTTGTTATTCTAGGTTGAGATTGATGGTCTTTCATCAAATATATATTTTTAAAACCTGATTCAATTAAAATATTTTCTACATTCATAGATTGATTGTAGCCGTGTTCAAAAACTAAAATACCATCAGGGCTTAGGACATTTTTTGCTTGCTTGGTTATGGTTTTAAAATCTTTTAGCCCATTATCATCAGCAACTAATGCTTTTATGGGTTCATATTTAAGATTTTCTAAATGAGGATCTAAAGGTGCAATATATGGAGGATTGCTCACTAGAATATTTATAGTTCTCTCTTGTATGCAATTCAGCCAATCTGAATTAATTAAATAAAAGTTATCTAATAATTTATTTTTTTTATTAATTTGTGCGACCTCTAATGCATCAAGAGAATAATCAATGCCATAAACTGTAATACTCGGATTATATTTAGCTATGGATATTCCTATACAACCAGATCCTGTTCCAGCATCTAAAATTTTCATTCCAGCTTTTAAATTTAAGCCATTAATATAATCAACAAGCAATTCTGTCTCAGGTCTTGGAACTAAAACACGAGGATCAACATAAAAATCATCTTTATAGAAAGATGTGTTTTGCAAAATATAATCTAGAGGAAATCCTTGGCTTTTTAAATCAATAAATTCTTTAATTAAATTTTCTTCTTTGTTTGAAAGATTATATTCATCTAAAAAAATAGATGTATCATTTATCCCTAGCCTATCTTTTAAAAAAAATATCAGCTCTTTTGAAATGTCGCTATCATTTGGCAACATTTCATTAATATTCTTTATATAAAAACTAATTTTGGAATTCAATTATTCTGATTCAAGTTGAGAAAGCATTGCTAACTGATTCTCCGCTAATAGAGCATCACATATAGATTTAATATCTCCATCCATAATTTGATCTAAGTTATGTTGTGTTAACTTAATCCTATGATCAGTCATTCTGCCTTGTGGAAAGTTATATGTTCTAATTTTTTCACTTCTATCTCCAGTACCGACTAATATTTTTCTTTCACTAGCAATACTTTCTTGCTGACTTTCAATTTCTGCCTGTTTTAATTTTGAAGCTAATAATGACAGTGCCTTTTCTTTATTTTTATGCTGAGATCTTCCGTCCTGGCACTCAACAACAAGACCGCTAGGTATATGTGTTAACCTAACAGCAGAATCAGTTTTATTTACATGTTGACCTCCAGCCCCAGAGGCTCTGAATGTATCAACCCTTAAATCATTTTTATCAATTTGTATGTCTTGAACTTCTTCAACTTCAGGAAGTATCGCAACAGTACATGTTGAAGTATGGATTCTTCCTTGAGATTCAGTCTCAGGAACTCTTTGCACTCTATGAACACCCGATTCAAATTTTAATACTTTAAATACACTTTTACCGTTCAATTGAGCAACGACTTCTCTAAGACCGCCCTGCTCTGCTTGCTTAATATCAATCACGTCAACATTCCAGCCTTCTCTTTCTGCAAGTCGTGAATACATTCTAAACAGATCCCCTGCAAAAATACCGGCCTCATCTCCTCCAGCTCCTGCTCTGATTTCAAGAAATGCAGAACCATCATCTGCTGAATCTTTAGGTAATAACATTAATTTTAATTCTTGTTCTAATTTATCTGGCTTATCTAATGATTCTTTTAATTCTTCTTCAGCAAGACTTTTTAAATCTTCGTCACCTGATTCAAGAATCTCATTTGCATCATTTATAGCAGCAAGAACAGAATTATATTCATCAAACTTATCAACAATTGGCTTTAAATCTGCAAATTCTTTATTAAGTAGAGTGTAGTTATCCATATCTTTAATAGTCTCTGAGTCTATTAATAGCTTTTGAATTTCAGCCAACCTTTCCTGAAGTTTTGAGAGCTTTGCTTTCATTGAATCATGCATTATCAACATACCTTTTAAACATTGACTCAATTACATGATTATCAATATTTTTAATATCTAAGACCTCATCTAAAGATTTATCTTCATATTTTATGATTGATAAATTCATTATCATTTGTTTTAAATCCTCTGCGGATTTAAATCTTTTTATCTCTTCGTCTGATAACTGATCTAAAAACGATTCTAATTTTATTTGAACTTTATCTTTGGTTATTTTTTCATGAATTGATTTAAGGGCATCCTGAGACTCAAGTACAATTATGTTAAGAGCTTTCTCAGCTTCTATTGCTCTTTGACCATAATTGTCCTGCGTAATTTTTTCTATATCGTCGATTGAAAATAAATATGCTTGCTCTATATTCTTAATTTCTTCCTCAATATTTCTTGGGACTGCTAAATCAATTAAAAGTATTGGTTTGTTTCTTCGAACTTTAAGAGCTTTTTCTATAGAGCCTTTACCAATTAAAGGCAGATCAGTAGTAGCCGAGGCTATTACGATATCAGCAAACTCTAATTCTCTATGCAAAGTATTTAAAGATGATGGAACTATCTCATGATCATTATTTATTTTTATTATTTTTTTACTTCTATTTACTGCTCGAATATTAGTTATACCTTTTTTAATAAGATCATCAATTATAGCGTGCGCCAATGATCCAGCTCCAAGTATAAGAACGTTTTGATTTTGAGGCTCCTCAAAGATATTTTTTACTAAATTTAACGACAGACCACTAACAGATAATGGATTTAATCCTATATTTGTTTGTGTTCTAACTTTTTTTACTATCTCGATAACTTTTTTTGTGTAACTTAAAAGACTGGGTTTGGTTATATCTGCATGTCTTGCAACCTCTATAGCTTTTTTAAATTGTCCAAATATTTCTTGTTCTCCAAGTACTTGAGAGTCTATTCCTGACGCAACTTTACACATATGTATCAATGCATCCTGGCCATCAAGAATATAAAAGCTTTCTTTTTGCATATGGTTTATTTCAAAAAATATTAATGTTTCATCAAGAATTTTATCAACAAGTCCTGAATCAGCTAGAAAATAAACTTCGGTTCTGTTGCAAGTAGAAACGCCAAAAAAAGAGTCTATCTTTTCTTTAAATTTTTGTTTTAAGAAAGTATTTAATAAAATTTGATTGGACTCATTTATAATGAATTGCTCTCTTTCAGAAACATTAGAAGTTTTATGATTTATGCCAAATAACTGTAATTCCATTATAAAAAAATTTTTTTATGTGCTTGTTTGTATAACTGTCTCGTGCTCAACTATTAACAAAGATAATAAATACAACGTTTATTCAGGCAAGTTGCTGGTTGAGTCGTACAATGTTGAACCAGTATCACTAAATATAGTTATAAGCTTATCTAAACTAGATTCTATTATACAACTTAAGAAGCCTTTTTATGGAAATGTCTTGATTATTGAAACTAGTGAGAACAAAAATTTAAACATAATGCCAACTAAAAACAGTTATCCTTTTTATATACCTGATACTGTAAACAGAAATTTCAAGTATTGGTTGAAACAATGCCTTTTATCAAAAAATTTTAATATTAATGAACTGATTGAAGATTCATATTTTGATTTTACATGCAGCAGAAAAGACAATAGGGTAAATTTTTCTATTTCTTATCAAGAAAATTTAATTAATGGGTATTTAAACAAAAAATGAAGATCTCAATAAGCTCGCCAGCAAAGATTAATCTTCATTTAAAAATATTAGATAAAAATTCTGATGGTTATCATAATCTAGATACTTCATTTCAATTTATTGATCTGTATGATTTTATGACTTTTGAACAAGCAAAAGATGGTATCTTGATTAATAACAATAACTCTTCACTTAATACAAAAGAAAATACAATTTATAAGGCTGCAGTGTCTTTGCAAGAGCTATCTAAGATAAATTTTGGAGTTAAAATTACAATTAAAAAAAATATTCCGATAGGTGCAGGTCTTGGCGGCGGTAGCTCAAATGCAGCCTCAACAATTATGGTTTTAAATAAGATGTGGGGCTTAAATTTAAACCAAGAACAAATGATGAATATTGGAAGAACAATAGGTGCAGATGTCCCATTTTTTATATATTGTAAAAATGCATTTGCCTCTGGTATTGGTGATATTTTTCAAGAGAAAGAATCTGATATTGCAAAATATATCATCATTGATCCTAAGATATTTAATTCAACACAAAAAATGTTCTCAGACTATGAGAAATCACAAAAAAATAAAAATGAATTATTAGAAGATGATCAGAATTCTTTTTGGAGAATTTTTTTAAAGGGTAATAAAGATGTAGAAGATTTCTACAGAAAAAATTCAAAAAATCATAGGATTTATCTCTCGGGTAGTGGTTCAACGATGTTTTTAAAATATAATAATGATGCTGAAAAGGATAAAATTTTAAAAATAATTCCAAGTAATTGGAGATTCTTTTTAGCTAAACCATTACAATATTCGCCTTTACGGGAGTTTGTATAGTATTGGGGTGTAGCCAAGCGGTAAGGCAACGGGTTTTGATCCCGTCATGCGTAGGTTCGAATCCTACCACCCCAGCCAATCAAGAGAGGGAAAAAATGAGCAAACAAATCCTAGATCTTTTCACTGGAACAGCAAATCCAGAGCTAGCTAGTGAGGTTGCAAAAATATTAGATATCAAAATATCTAAAGCAGATGTTGGGTACTTTTCGGACGGAGAAATTAAAGTCCAAATTGAAGATAATGTCAGAGGTCATGATACTTTTATACTTCAATCTACATGCGCTCCTTCAAATAAAAATTTAATGGAATTAATGCTACTTGCAGATGCTCTTAAGAGATCTTCTGCATCAAGAATTACAGCCATTGTTCCCTATTACGGTTATGCAAGACAAGACAGAAGAGTTAGGTCTGCAAGGGTACCAATTAGTGCAAAAGTTGTAGCAGATATGTTTGCTTCTGTTGGGATAGATAGAGTTTTAACTGTAGACCTGCATTCTGAGACAATTCAAGGTTTCTTTGACATGCCTGCTGATAATGTCTATGCAACTAAATTGATGGTTGATGATATTAAACAATCTAATCCTGACAATAATATTGTCGTAGTTTCACCAGATGTTGGAGGTGTAGTGAGATCTAGAGCTTTAGCAAAACAACTAAATGATGCTGATTTGGCAATCATAGATAAAAGAAGAGCTGCAGCAAATCAATCAGAAGTAATGAATATCATTGGTGATATTGAGGGTAAAGTATGTATAGTGCCTGATGATATTATTGATACGGCTGGAACACTTTGCAACGCTGCTAAAGCATTAAAAGATCATGGTGCAGCCGGCGTAAAAGCATATATCACACATCCAGTACTTTCTGGACCAGCAATAGAAAGGTTAAATAAATCAGAAATTGATGAACTTGTAGTAACAAATTCAATCCCATTGTCACATGAAGGTGAAAAATGCAGTAAAATACGCGTCATTTCTTTAGGTGCAACAATTGCAGAATGCATCAAGAGATTAAGCAATGAAGAATCTCTTAGCGAGATGTTTATATAAGAGGATATTATGAGCGAACAAATAGTTTTAAATGCTGAAACAAGAGAAAGAACTGGATCCAATAAAGCTAGAGTTATTAGAAAAGTTGATGGAATGGTTCCGGCAATAGTTTATGGAGATGAAAAAGAGTCTTTAAATCTAAAGTTACATCTTAATGAGCTTACTAAAGCCTCTCAAAATGAGCTTTTTTATACTCAAGTTCTTCTAATTAAAAACGGTGATGTAGAAGAAAAAGTTGTATTAAAAGAACTTCAAAGAGATCCTGCCAAAGGCAAATTACTTCATGCTGATTTTCAAAGAGTGTCTAGAAAAACTAAACTAAAAGTAGTCATTCCTATGAACTTTATCAATGAAGAAGATTGTATCGGGGTTAAGAATGAAGGTGGTTTGATAACCAAAGCTATAAGAGAAGTTGAGATTATGTGTTTAGCTGAAAATATACCTGAATCAATAGATGTAGACGTTTCAGAGCTTGAATTGGGTTCTTCGATTAGACTTACAGAAATTGCTTTGCCTGAAGGGTCAGAGATTCCTGGGCTTACAGATGAAACCGATCAAATGGTTGTATCTGTTAATGCTCCTAAAGCTGTTGAAGAAGAGCCAGTTATTGAGCAAGATGAAGAAGGTGTTGCTGAAGAAGGTGCTGCTGAAGAGAGCGCTACTGAAGAAGGTGGTGAAGAATCAGCCTCTGAAGACTCTGCAGAAGGATCTGACGAGAGCTAAAAATTGCTTAAACTTTGCTTTATTGGTTTGGGTAATCCTGGATCAAAATATAATAGCACTAGACACAACGTTGGCAAGGAATGGCTTTTAAATCTCAGTAAATCTCACTGTAGTGATTTTGTTCCAAAAACTAATATTGAAGCAGAAATAACATACTCAAATTCAGAAGAAATTCTTTGGGTTATTCCAGATAACTATGTAAACAGCAGTGGCCGTACAGTTGCTAAATTAGTTAAAAATATTAACCTACCTAACAATAAAATAGTTATTTTCCATGATGATTTAGATTTAAATCCTGGAGAAGTGAGGTTCAAGGAAGGTGGCGGTCATGGCGGTCACAATGGCCTTAAAGATATTTTTGAAAAAACTGGCTCTAAAGACTATTTAAGAATAAGAATTGGAATAGGTCATCCTGGACATAAAGATATGGTTTCTGATTGGGTGTTAAATAAATTTCATCCAACTGATCAAGAGTATGTTGATAGAGCTTTCGATTTGTTTGCTCTAAACTTTGATGCGTTATGCAATCAAGAGTTTTCTAAATTACAAAAAACATTACATACAAAATAATATGGGATTCAAATGCGGTATTGTTGGGCTTCCTAATGTAGGTAAATCTACCCTATTCAATGCTTTAACAAAATCTTCGATACCTGCAGAAAATTTCCCTTTTTGTACTATCGAACCAAATATAGGTAAAGTTCCGCTTCCTGATAAAAGATTAAAACAACTTAATGATATCGTAAACTCAAAGAAAATTATTCCAGCCAGCCTAGACCTTGTAGATATAGCAGGACTTGTTAAAGGAGCTTCTCAGGGTGAAGGCCTAGGAAATGCATTCCTTTCTAACATTAGAGAAATGAATGCCTTAGCTCATGTTGTAAGATGTTTTGAAGATGAAAACATTACCCATGTTGATGGTTCAATTGATCCTGTAAGAGATGCTGAAATAATTAACCTTGAATTAATAATGTCTGATCTAGAGACGGTCAGTAAGCGAATACTAAAATGCGAAAAACTTATCAAAACTAACGATAAAAAAAATAAAGCTGAACATGAAATCTTAATAAGGATTAAAAAAGATCTTGATCAAGGAAAGCTTATAAATATCGAAAATTTCAATGAAGACGAAAGAATAATTATTAAAAGTTTTCAATTGCTTAGCTCCAAGCCAACATTTTATATTGCAAATATTTCTGATGATGGATCTTCAGATGATGCTCTTAATAAATTAAGAGAATTTGCAAATATATCTGGCAATACAGTTATACCAACTTCAATTAAGATTGAGCAAGAGATAGCTATTCTGGATGAAGAAGAAAGAAAAGAATATTTAGAATTAATGGATATGGATGAACCTGTTCTAAATAAAATTATTTTTAAAGGGTACGAACTCCTTGGGCTTCAAACATATTTTACTGCTGGACCTCAAGAAATAAGAGCATGGACCATCAAGAATAACTCAACTGCTCCCAATGCAGCCGGCGTCATTCATACTGATTTTGAGAGAGGATTTATTAAAGCAGAAGTAATTAGTTTTGAGGACTATATCTCATGTAATGGAGAATCTGGTTCAAAAGAAAAAGGTAAATTAAGGTTAGAAGGAAAAGAATACATCGTAAAGGATGGTGATGTTATTCATTTTAAATTTAATGTTTAAAGTAAGTGAAAAAAAATATTGACTCTTGAATTCTAGGACTTATCATTCAACGATTGGCTATGTAGCTCAGATGGTTAGAGCACAGCACTCATAACGCTGGGGTCGGTGGTTCAATTCCACCCATAGCCACCATTAAAATAAAATTATTCTTTATTAATATTTAAGTAGCTTAAAATAATCACTAAGGAGATTAATGCAAGTAAAGCATCCTCTCCAAGCATATTTAGTATGTTAGTAACATTCTTATATACGTCACCAACATAGGGTGTATCTGGTCCAAAAATAATACCAAGCAATAAAGATACGGTTACTAAAGGAATTAGCAGCTTAGTAAGCTTATTAAGAAAAGTGGTGATACTTGATAGTGTTAACTTTAAATTCATATCTATTTAAATGCTAAGAAGGGCTAAAAAACCCTTCTTAGCGAGCTATTTAAAATTACTTAACTAGGCTTAATAATATTGCTATTACTAGAAGTCCAACAACTCCGCTACTAGCTAGATCACTTACTAAAGCTGTGATGTTGCCAATTACGTCAATGCCTAAACCAGCATCGCCGAATACTAATGCAGCAACGATACCAAGACCTAAGACTCCAATTAAGATGCTAGTTAGATGACCAACCACATCGCCTATCATTTTAAATCCATTATTCATAATGTTTCCCCCCTATTAGGTTTTTTATGTATAACATGCATATGAGACCATAAAAACTAAAATCATTCAAATTTTGTGAATAAAAAAAATAGCTATAAACTTGACTTTTTGAAGCTTTTAAGATCAAGTAGATTTAGAGGACTTTATAGAAAACTAATTTATTTTACAGATTATTCGTCCGATGGGTCTTCTTCAGATTTTTCACTATTACTGTCTTCTTTAGAAATTAATGCCTTTGCCGATAATTTCATCTTTCCTCTGTCAAAGCCTATAAGTTTTACATCGATTTGTTGTCCTTCAGAAAGTACAGCACTAACGTCCTCTGTTCTTTCATGAGCGATTTCAGATATATGCAATAATCCATCCTTGCCGGGAAGAATATTAACAAAAGCACCAAAATCAACTATCTTAACAACAGTACCTTTGTATACCTTATCTAATTCAGGTTCTTCTAAAATACCCTCAATTATTTCAAGACATGCTTTCATTGAAGATTGATTTTGACCAAAGACTGAAACGGTTCCGTCATCATCAATATCGACTGTTGCTCCAGTTTCTTCTTGCATTGATTTAATAACTGCTCCGCCTTTACCAATAATCTCTTTAATCTTATCTTTATCAACCATAAAAGTTTTCATTGCAGGAGCATTTTCAGATAAATCTTTAGGAGCTGAGATAGCTTCATTCATTATGCCAAGAATGTGAGTCCTTGCAGCTTTTGCTTTTGTTAAAGCAACTTCCATAATGGCTTCATTTATACCTTGGATTTTAATATCCATTTGAAGAGCGGTAATTCCTGTTTCTGTTCCAGCTACTTTAAAGTCCATGTCACCTAGATGATCTTCATCACCAAGAATATCAGTCAGTACAGCAAAGTCATCACCTTCTTTAATTAGTCCCATTGCTATACCCGCAACTGGGCTTGAGATGGGAACTCCAGCATCCATTAATGATAAAGAAGTACCACATACTGATGCCATTGAACTTGATCCATTAGATTCAGTAATCTCAGACACCACTCTCATTGTATATCCAAAATCTGTTACATCTGGTAGTACTGCTTTAATAGCTCTCTTAGCTAAATTTCCGTGTCCAATTTCCCTTCTTTTTGGACCCATTGGCATTCCAATTTCTCCAACACTATATGCTGGAAAATTATAATGCAGCATAAAATTGTCAGTTCCTTGACCTTCAATAGCTTCAATTCTTTGTGCATCTCTTGATGAGCCTAAAGTTGCAACAACAATTGCTTGAGTTTCACCTCTAGTAAATAAAGATGATCCGTGAGTGCTTGGCAGAACATCAGTTTCAATAAAAATTGGTCTAACTGTATCTGTATCTCTTCCGTCAATCCTTGGCTGATTACTCAAGATATTATGTCTTACTATATCTTTTTCAAGATTTTTAAACGCACCTAAAACTTTTCCTAATTGAATATCATCAAGTTCAGAATATGAATTGACAATATCTTCTCTAATTTTAGTTATAGCCTCAGATCTTTCGGATTTAAGCTTTATAGTAAAGGCATTTTTAATTTGTTCGGTATATTTTTCTTTTAACTCTGAGTAATATCTTGGAGATTCTTCATCTGGTGTAATTACCCAGTCTTCTTTTCCTGCTTTATCTTTAAGCTCCCTACAAGCATTGATAACTGCCTGCATTTCCTGATGGCCAAATAATACCGCTCCAAGCATAAGATCTTCATTTAATTCTTTTGCTTCTGACTCAACCATCAGAACCGCTTGTTCAGTTCCAGCTACAACCATATCAAGATATGACTCTTCTAGCTCCGCAAACGTTGGATTTAAAACATAGTTACCATCTATGAATCCGACCCTAGCAGCACCCATAGGTCCATCAAAAGGAACACCTGCTACACATAGGGCTGCTGAAGCACCAATCATGGCAGCTATATCAGGATTTTGATCTTTACCTGAGGACATTACTGTTGAAAAAACTTGAACTTCGTTTTTGAATTCTTCAGGGAATAGAGGTCTAATAGGTCTGTCGATTAATCTGGATGTTAAAGTTTCTCTTTCAGTTGGCCTTGCCTCCCTTTTGAAGAATCCTCCAGGAATTACGCCTGTTGCATAGAATTTTTCTTGATAAAAAACAGCTAATGGAAAAAAATCTTTTCCAGGATCTGCTTCTTTTTTTGCAACTACAGTTGTGAGAACAACTAAATCATCTATTGTTACTATTACTGCTGCTGTTGCTTGTCTAGCAACTTTATTTGTTTCTAATTTTACTAATTTATTTCCATACTGAAATTCTACCGATGTAGATTCTAATTTATTATTTTCCACGATTATCCTTTTTTATGTTTTTGTAATTAACCACGAAGTTTTAATTGCTTTACAACCTCTTTATAACTATCTGGGTTTTTTCTTTTTAGATAGGCTAAAAGCTTTCTTCTTAGGTTCACCATTCTAATCAACCCTGTTCTTGAATGATGATCTTTTTTGTGTGTTTTAAAATGACTTTGTAATTTATTGATATTTTCTGTTAACAATGCGATTTGAACTTCAGGAGATCCTGTATCATTATCTGTTCTTTGAAATTTTCCAACAATTTTTTCTTTTTCGTTAGCTAAAAGTGCCATATTTATATTCCTCGATGTACTTATTAATAAGAATGCAAACCTCGTACAACTAAAGTAAGCGTGTGAATCTTATAACTAATCCAATCATTAAACAAGTCGTTTCAATGCTAGGACATTATCAGTAACATTGCCAAGACCTAAAAAATTTGATGATAAATCATAAATTCTATAATCATTATCTTCGTTATTTATATTTTTTAATTTACCGCCGTTTAAAAAAATCTTTAATTGATCATTCCTTAATTTAATATTAGAAAATTCCTTAAATGCTTCTTCTATTGATATTAGATTATTTGTTTCAACCATCTCAATACCCGATGCTTGATTAATATTAAATTTTCCTTGGGAGACTCTTTTTAACTCAGATAAATGAGCGCAACATCCCAGTTTTTTTCCTAAATCGCGAGCAATTGAGCGAATATAAGTGCCTTTTGAGCAGTGAATTAAGAAAGAAAATTCATCATGATTAAAGATAAAATCTTTAATGGAGAAAATATTAATTTCTCTTGGTGGCTTTGATATCAAATCACCCTCTCTTGCATATTTATATAAAGGTTTGCCTTTATGCTTTAAAGCGGAATAATAAGGCGCCTTCTGTAATGACTTTCCATGAAATGAATTTAAGACTTTGTAAGTTTTTTCTTTTGTTGGAAAATTATCTGATATTTCAATAACATTACCTAACGCGTCATCTGTATCTGTAGATGTTCCAAGTTTTACTGTTGCATAGTAGGATTTGTCAGACTCTAAGAAATAACTAGAAAACTTTGTCGCCCTATTGACAGCGATTACCATTAATCCAGTCGCCATAGGATCTAGTGTTCCTAAATGACCCGCTTTTTTTAATGATAAGTTTTTTTTTATTTTTTGAACAAGTTGATTGGAAGTTATTCCTTTTTCCTTATTAAGAAGAAAAAATCCATCCATTATTTAATATTATTTAATAGGCTTTCAATATTCTCGGAATATTCGATACTTTCATCAAATCTAAAATTTATGACAGGCACCCTCCTTATCTGCATAGTTTTTGAAAGCTTTGATCGAATCATACCTGAAAATTTTTTTAATACTTTAGGATTTATTTCACTTTGATCTTTAATTATAGATTCTCCAATAACTGTATAAAACACAGTCGCTATACCAATATCATCTGAAACTTTTACAGCAGTAATATTAATATTTTGAAGCCTTGGATCTTTTGTTTCTTTGTTAATAATTAAAGATATTTCTTTTTTTAGCTCGTCGCCAATTTTTTCTGCTCTTAATGATGACATTAAAACTTCAACTACATTGATTGTGCTTCTTCTTTGCGATCATAAACCTCTATCTTATCTCCAGGTTTAATATCTTTATAGTTTTTAATGCCCATACCGCATTCGGTTCCATTTTTAACTTCGTTTACATCCTCTTTAAATCTTCTTAGAGAATCTAATTCACCCTCGAAGATGACTATCTCGTCTCTCAGAACTCTTACTGGTTTGTTTCGTAAAACATTTCCTTCAATAACCATACAACCTGCTATTTGACCAAATTTAGGAGAATTGAATACTTCTAATACCTCTGCTGTTCCAACTATCTCTTCTTTAATAATTGGGTCAAGAAGTCCGCTCATTCTAGCCTTCACATCGTCTAATAGTTCATAAATAATACTGTGATAGCTTAAAGGTATAGATTCGTCTTCTATAATTTTCTTTGCAGAATTATCTGATCTCACATTAAAACCTAAAATAATTGCATCTACAGCCAATGCTAAGTTTGCATCTGACTCTGATATTCCTCCAACACCACTTGATACAATCTTAACTTTTGCTAAATCATTACCTAAATCATTAAGTGCAGCTGAAATTGCTTCACATGTTCCACCGACATCAGTTTTAACAATGATATTAAGTACTTTTTTAGATTCTTGTCCAAGCGATTCAAATAAATCACCTGCGGTGTCATCTTTTTGTTTTAAAAGCTTTCTTTCCTTTTCTTGGGTAATTCTATACTCAGCGATTTCTCTTGCTTGTTTTTCATTTTCAACTACCTGAAAAGGATCCCCTGCATTTGGCACGTTATTTAAACCTAATACTTCAACAGCAGCAGATGGACCAGCTAATTTAATCTTAGAACCTTCGCTATTTAAAATACTTTTAATTTTTCCAATTGAATTTCCAGATGCAACCAAATCACCAACTTTTAATGTTCCATTTTGAATTAAAAAGGTTGCAACTGTGCCTCTAAATTTATCTAACTCAGATTCAATAACCACGCCTTGGGCAGGACCTTTGTGATGAGCTTTTAATTCAAGTAATTCTGCTTCAAGAGAAACACATTCTAATAATTTATCAACTCCAGTACCTTTTAAGGCTGATATTGGAACCATTTGTGTTGTTCCTCCCCAATCTTCTGGAGTCAAGTCCTTAGCTGCTAAATCACCCTTTACCTTATCAATATCTGCTCCATCTAAATCAATCTTATTTATTGCAACAACAATTGATACACCAGCTGCTTTAGCATGATTAATTGCTTCTTCTGTTTGCGGTTTAATACCATCATTAGCAGCTACAACCAAAATGACAATATCGGTTGTATTGGCACCCCTAGCCCTCATTGATGAGAAAGCAGCATGACCAGGAGTGTCTATAAAAGTGATTTTACCTTTAGGCGTTTCAACTTCATACGCTCCAATATGTTGTGTAATGCCTCCAGCCTCGCCATCTACGACTTTTGTTTTTCTAATAAAATCAAGGAGTGTTGTTTTACCATGATCAACGTGCCCCATAACAGTGATAACTGGTGATCTAGGCTTTGCTTCATCAGTATAGTTAATTAAATTAGCTAAATCTTCTTCAAAATTTTCTTCTTTTAATGCGATTCCATTATGACCAATTTCTTCTACCACTAATATTGCTGTCTCTTGGTCAATAACATCATTTATAGTTGCGACAACCCCTAGTCCCATTAGATTCTTTACAACTACGTTTCCTTTAACAGCCATTAATTTAGCTAACTCACCAACTTGAATGGATGCTGGAACTTCTATATCTTTTTTTATGAACTCAGTAGGTGCTTCAAACTTATGTTCTGATTCCTGGGGAAAAGCAGCCTCTCTTCTTTTGTATGCATTTACTGCGCTTGATAACTGATCCTTAATATTTATTTTGATAGCCGGTTTATCTTTATCAACTTTTTTAAATTTCTCTCTTTTTTTGACTTCTTCATGTTTTTGTTTTGCGGCTTCTTTTAACTGCTCTTCTCTTCTCTTTTGTTGCTCTTTTAGTTGTTCAGAAGCTGCTGCTCTTTTTGCTTCTATATTATCTGAATAACTTTTTACTGTTTCTATATCTTTGGAAGTTTTTCCTTTAGATGTAACTGTAACTCCAGACCCTGAAGTTATAGATTTAGATGGAGTTGCTTTTGCACTTTTTAAAGATTTTAAAAGAGCTTGTTTATCTGCAGCTGTAACCTCATCAGTATTTTTAGAATGACTCAGTCCAGCATTCTGCATACGTTCTAGCAAAGCAGAATCACTGATTTTTAGAGTTTTTGCGAAATCTTTAACAGTTAAAGCCAAAATATTTTCCTTTTGATTAATTAAACCAGTGTTCTCTTGCTTTCATTATTGTTTTTGATGCATCGTCAGAAGAAATTTCAATAATTTCTTGTAACTCATCAACTGCTAATTCTGCAAGATCATCTTTATTTTTTATACCCTTATTAGATAACTTTTGAATATCTTCATCACTTAAATTTAAATCTGTAAGTGATTCCATATTATCTTCTTCTTCAGTAATTGCTCCCATTGCCTCGAGTAAGGCTGCATCCTCGGCAGCACTTTTTATCCTTGCAATCTCCTTTTCGTCCTCAATGAATGATTTAAAGATTTCATCTTCAGCATATGCTATATCGTCAAAGCTTGATAAATCTGTAGAAGTTATTTTTTCAGCAATTTCTTCGGATATTTCAAGACTGCTAATGAGGCTAGCCAAAAATTCAGTCTCATCAACTTTAACTTTAGCTTCTGCTTCTTCACTACTTACAATATTTAAATCCCATCCTACCAACTTGGATGCAAGTCTAATATTTTGACCTCTAGAACCGATTGCCAATGCAAGATTTTCTTGATTTACAGCAATATCCATAGATCTTGAGTCTTCATCCATAACAATAGATTCAACTTTTGCAGGAACAAGAGCATTAATAACTAACTGAGCTGGGTTGTCATCATATATGATTATGTCTATTCTTTCGTTACCTAACTCAGCAGAAACAGCCTGAACTCTAGAACCTCTCATACCTACGCATGCTCCAACAGGATCTATTCTTCCATCATTTGTTTTAACTGCTATCTTAGATCTTGATCCAGCATCTCTTGCAACACCTCTAATTTCAATAATATCCTCATTAATCTCTGGTACTTCAATACTAAAAAGCTCTGTTACCATTTCTGGGCAAGATCTATTTAACATTAATTGAGGGCCTCTACCCTCAATTTCTTGAATCTGAAGAATTGCTCTAATTCTGTCATTAATTTTATAAATTTCACCAGGCATTAATCTGTCTCTTGGTAAGATAGCCTCAGCATCGTATGCAATATCTACAATAATGTTATCTCTTGTTACTCTTTTAACTGTACCGTTAACCAATTGATTATTTTGATTTTTAAACTGAGCTACAACCTTCTCTCTTTCAGCCTCTCTTACTTTCTGTAACATTACTTGTCTTGCAGCCTGAGTCTCTATTCTTCCAAAAGGAATGTTGTCTTGCTCTTTTGTATAAATTTCATCAAGCGCAAGATTAGAATCACTAGTTGAGATATGAGTTTCAGGATGGAATTCTTCATTATTTTCATCAAAAACAATCCAATTCCTATGTGTTGAATATTCTCCTGTGGTTCTATCAATTTTGACAAATAAATCAGCATCTTCGTGAAAATGTCTTTGTGAAGCAGATGCAATAGCTATTTCAATAGCTTTAAAAATTACATCCTTCTCCAACCCTTTCTCAGTTGAAACCGAATCAACCACTGCTAAAATCTCATTACTTTGCATAATTTTCTTCCTTCATTAATTTATCAAAATTTGGTTCTAACTTACAAAAATCAATATCATTAAAATTCAACTTATACTCTATGTTTAGTGACTCTATAAGAAAATATTCTTTATTACAATCAACTAAAATCCCTTCAATGTTCTTTATTCCCTCAAGAGGATCTCTTAATTTAACTTTTAATTCTTCTCCAATATATGATTCAAGCTGACTTTGTTTGAAAAACCTTCTACTAATGCCAGGCGTCGATACTTCTAAAACATAATCATCGCCAAAGGATGAATCTAAATCTATTTCATAATTAAGATCTTTAGAAATATTTTCACAATCATCAATATTTGCACCCTGTTCAGACTCAATATAAATTCTTAGAGTAGGTCTTTTCCTACCCCTTAAAATTTCAAGTCCCCATAAAAAACAATCATGTCTTTCAATAACTGGTTCTACAATTTTTTCAATCTCATCTTTCATCTTTTTTTATATACAAAAAAAGGGCATATGCCCCACAAAAAATATATGTAACTGTGGTAGCGGGGGCTGGATTTGAACCAACGACCTTCGGGTTATGAGCCCGACGAGCTACCAGACTGCTCCACCCCGCAACGCAGCGAGTGTGAAGTTTATGAAGTTTAGTATGTTTGGTCAAGTATATTATTTTTAAATTTAAAATAATATCTTGTTATAATTCGCAATCTTTTGCCGAAGTGGTGGAATTGGTAGACACGCTAGCTTGAGGGGCTAGTGAGCGAAAGCTCGTGCGGGTTCAAGTCCCGCTTTCGGCACCAATGTTTAATTTATTTATTCCGTTGGAATTTCATCTGTTGGAATTTCTTCCATAACCTCTTGAATAAGAGGTGTTTCAAACATTTCTTTAGTATTTTCAGTTTTATATAAATATGCCAAAGCCAAGGTTAAAACTAACCATAAAGCGACTAACGAATATGTTAGTTTTCCTAAAAAATCTGAAGGTCCTAATGCTCCAAACATTGAATTAGATGAACCTCCACCAAATGCTGAACCCAAATCAGATCCCTTTCCTTGTTGTAAAAGTACTAATGCAATTATTGCAACAGCTAAAACTATACAAACTATTTTTATTAAAACTATCATTTTTCTATATGCCTGCTATAAATTTCTATAATATCTGAAAACATATCAGCGTCTAATGAAGCGCCTCCAACTAATGCACCATCTATGTTTTTTTCAACAAAAAAATCTGCTGCATTTGATTTATTAACACTTCCACCATATAAAACTTGTGGCCTCAAATTGTTTTCAGATGCGGATTGTACAACATCTTTAATAAATTCGTGAATTGTATTTACATCTTTTGGTTTTGGTGTATTTCCTGTACCTATTGCCCATATTGGCTCGTACGCAATAATTAAATTTTCTGATGATACATTTCCCTTAATGCATTCATGAATTTGAGTTTGTAATTTTTGCTCTGTTTTACCAGCTTGAAATTCTGTTAAGCTTTCTCCAATACATAGAACTGGTTTTATATGGCTTTTAGCTAACATCTGATATTTCTTAGAAATAATATAATTATCTTCATTAAATATTTCTCTTCTTTCTGAATGACCAATTAAACAAAAAGAACAATCACTATCTATCGCCATTGATGGTGAAATTGATCCAGTTCTAGCCCCGCCTTCAATATCAATATCTTGAAAACCAATTTCAATATCATGGTCTTTAAGGTAGCTCTTTATATGATTAAAGTGAAGGTGGGATGGAGCTATTCCAGTAGATTTAGCACCTATTGATGACATCCTTGCAATGAACCGACTGCACCAAACTTTGTTTGATTCGAAGTCACCATTAGCTTTCCAATTAGCAATTATCACAATTAAGCTTTTGATTTAATTAAGTCGCAAATATCCTTTACATATTTTTTTGCAACTTTCTCTTCAGGTGCTTCTATCATTACTCTTATTTTACTTTCTGTGCCAGAGGGCCTTACAAGAACTCTTCCAACTGTGATATCAGATTCAATTTCTTTTATAAGGTTAAGCAAATCTTTATCATTAACGATATCTTTATTTGAAACTTTTACGGCATTATTTATTTGAGGCATTTTAGTGTAGTTTAAGAGCACCTCTGAGGGATCTTTTTCAAGAAGAAGTAATGAAGAAATTACTTTCAAAGCTGCTATAGTGCCGTCACCTGTACTTACTAAGTCTTTACATATTATATGTCCTGAAGTTTCACCACCTAACATCCAGCCTTTTTTAGCAAGCATGTTACTAACATATTTATCACCGACATCAGCGCGTATAAATTTGTAACCTAGCTTTGTAATACCGTCTTCAAATCCAAGATTGCTCATATGCGTACCAACAACACCTGACCACGGACCTATTCTATTAGGATTAGCAAAAGCTAATATGTATAAAAGATCATCACCATCTAATATATTTCCATCACGATCAATAATGATTACTCTATCACCATCGCCGTCAAGAGATATTCCAAAATCAGCTCTTTGTTTGATAACCTCTTTTTGAACAAGTTCTGGATGAGTAGACCCGCAATTAGCATTAATATTATAACCATCAGGATCTACACCAATTGAAATTACTTCTGCTCCAAGTTCCTTAAAAACGTCAGGGCTAGTTTTGTAACAAGCACCATTTGCACAATCTAAAACAATTCGTAAAGATGCAAATGAAATATCTTGAGGGACTGTTGATTTACAGAATTCTATATATCTAGCACCAGATTCATCAAAACGTCTAGCCTTGCCTAGTTCTTCAGTTTTCACTGGAATGAGATCACTTTCTAAAAGCTTTTCTATCTTCTTTTCAAGTTCCCTAGATAACTTTTCTCCATCAGCATTAAATATCTTTATTCCATTATCTAAAAAATTATTATGAGATGCGCTTATAACAACACCAAACTTTCTTCTTAATGACTTTGTTAAATATGCCACTCCAGGTGTTGGTAATGGACCACACAAGCTAACATTCACCCCAGCAGCAATGAAGCCAGCCTGTAATGCTGATTCAAGCATATAACCTGATACTCGTGTATCTTTGCCAATCATAACAGTATCCCAACCCTGTTCTTTCATAACCAAGCCAGTTGCATGTCCTATTTTAAGACAAGCTTCTGGAGTTATATGGGTTTCTACAGGCCCTCGAATACCATCAGTGCCAAATTTTAAATTCATAACTAAAGATTATAACTCTTCAGCGGCACCTTTTATCGATGTTTTTTTATTTGATTTAGGCTTAGGATCATCATCTGACCAACCTTTTGGTTCTCTAGGTTCAGCTCCTGCCATTATGTCATCAATCTGAGGTTCGTCGATTGTTTCATATTTTAACAAAGCATCTGCCATAACATTCAATTTATCAAGATTTGTCTTTAAAAGATTTTCGGCTCTTTCGTAACATGAATCAATAATTGATTTAATCTCAGAATCAATTAACTTTGAAGTCTCTTCACTTCGATGTTGTGATGGTGATGACGCTGTTCTTCCAAGGAAAGGGCTTCCTTCATCTTCACCAAACTTTATAGTACCAAGGGCATCAGAAAAGCCCCATTTGGTTACCATGTTTGTTGCTATATTTGTTGCTACCTCAATATCATTTGAAGCACCAGTGGTAATACCTTGATTACCATTAATAATACTTTCTGCAATTCTGCCACCAAATAATGCTGCTATTCTTGCTAACAAATATTCTTTACTTTGCATATAGGTATCTTCCTCTGGCAAGAACATTGTTACACCTAAAGCTCTTCCCCTAGGTATAATCGTAACTTTATATACAGGATCATGGGTTGGACATAATCTTCCAACTATTGCATGTCCTGCTTCATGGTATGCAGTTATTCTTTTTTGTTCTTCACTTAAAATCATAGATTTTCTTTCAGCACCCATCATAATTTTGTCTTTAGCTAAATCTAGATGTGTTTGATCTATCTTTTTATCTGAATATCTTGCTGCAAATAATGCTGCTTCATTAATTAAATTGGCAAGGTCTGCTCCAGAAAATCCTGGTGTACCTCTTGCTAAGACTAATGGATCAACATCAGAATCAAGTGGTACTTTTCTCATATGAACTTTTAGTATTGCTTCTCTTCCTCTTATGTCTGGAAGGTCTACAACAACTTGTCTATCAAATCTTCCTGGTCTTAATAAGGCTGGATCTAGAACATCAGGTCTATTGGTTGCAGCTATGACAATAACGCCATCGTTACCCTCAAAACCATCCATTTCAACTAGTAGCTGATTAAGTGTTTGCTCTCTTTCATCATGACCTCCACCAAGACCTGCGCCTCGATGCCTTCCTACTGCATCAATCTCATCAATAAAAACTATACAAGGAGATTGTTTTTTAGCTTGGTCAAACATATCTCTCACCCTTGAAGCACCAACACCGACAAACATTTCTACAAAATCAGATCCTGATATTGTAAAAAATGGGACTTTAGCTTCACCAGCAACAGCTCTTGCTAAAAGAGTCTTACCAGTACCTGGAGGGCCTACCATTAATACTCCTCTAGGAATTTTTCCACCTAACTTTTGAAACTTAGTTGGATCTCTTAAAAAATCAACTAATTCTTGGACATCTTGTTTTGCTTCTTCGCAGCCTGCAACATCCTTAAATGTTGTTTTTACTTTACCACCCTCCATCAATTTTGCTTTGCTCTTACCGAAAGACATAGGACCACCTTTACCTGACATTCCTCCTTGCATTTGCCTCATAAAAAAGAAGAAAATACCTAATAGTAAAAGTATCGGAAATGCTCCAACTAGCAATTGAGATAATACAGATGGTTGTTCAATTTTTTCATATACAGCAATTACACCATTATCCTCTATAGCGTTATCTACAGCTTCATCTTTTTTAAAAATGGGATGTGTAGTTTCAAATTTAGAACCGTCCAGACGATCGCCAATAATTGTCATTTGATCACCTTTGTAGACTACTTTGGCAATTCGATCAGACAAAACCTCTTCTTTGAATTGGCTATAGCTAATCTGTTCTCTTGCTCCTGCATTTTCAATGTTGTTGAAAACATAAATAAGCAAAGAGCCTAGAACGAACCAAACGACTAAATTTCTTAAAACACTATTCATTATTTATATGCTCCATACAAAAATATTTCACCTGATTGCTTTTTAGAAGCAGCAGGTTTATAAGTCTGGACTATCTTAAAAGATAATTCCATTTTTTTTCGAAGATTTTTCAACATGCTATTTTGAAAGGTCTTCATAATAAATGAACCATTAGATTTATTTAAATATTTTATCGCTGTATCTAGGGTTAGAATATTAAGCTGGTATATATTTTCTATATCTATAGCATTTATACCAGTTAAGTTGGGGGCTATATCTGAAATTACAAGTCCAAATGAACCCATTTTTGAACTAATGGGGTCGATGCTATCTATTTCTTCGATACTATTTTGAAAAAAATATACCCCATCAACTACTTCCATATCTAATATATCAATCGCATAAACCTCTGAATTGGGTGATTTTTTTTTAATATATTGCGACCACCCCCCTGGGGCCGAGCCTAAATCTAAAACATTTTGGCTTTTTTTTAAGGATTTTGTTTTTAGAAGAATTTCTTCGAGTTTATATACTGCTCTTGTTCTGTAACCCTCTTGTTTTGCCTTATTTGCCCAGTTATCAGCATGCATCAGATATGTTTAACTTCAATAATTTCGTATGTCATTTTTCCTGATGGAGTAACGATTTCTACCTCATCATCAACAAACTTGCCAACCAAACCTTTTGCAATTGGTGTTTCAATTGATATATGACCATTTTCGGGATTGGACTCTAAGTTGCCGACTATTTTATAAACAATCTCTTTATCATTGTTTACGTCATATAATTTAACAGTCGAACCAAATACTACTCTACCCGTTTCTGGAATATCTTTTACATTAATTACTTGAGCATTTGCTAGAGAACTTTCTATTTCATTTATTTTTGCTTCCATTAAACCTTGAAGTTCTTTGGCCGCATGGTATTCTGCGTTTTCTTTTAAATCACCATGCGCTCTAGCTTCAGCTATGGCTTCTGATATTTTAGGTCTCTCAATGAATTTCAATTTAGATAATTCATCTTTGAGGGCTATTTCACCCTCAATTGTTATAGGTACGCGTGACATTATTTAATTATAGCAACTATGGCTAAGAATTATGTATTTCTTGAAGTGTCTTATATGACCAGTCTACTTCTTTACCATTCAGAGCCTGCATTATTGCAAATGCACCAAACATTGTAGTTGTACAAAAGATCTTATTTTGTAATGCTGTTCTTCTTATGGCAGCTGAATCTTTTATTGATTGGGTTCCTTCTGTTGTGTTTATGACCAGATCAATTTCTTTATTTAAAAGACTATCAACTGTATGCGGCCTTCCTTCTAATACTTTATTAATTTTTTTAACTTTATAATTTAAGCTTGATATATAAGAAGCTGTGCCACCAGTAGCTACAATTTCAAAACCATTCTTTTCTATAAGAGGTAAAAGATCATCTAAATATTTTTTATCGCTATCTTTTACGCTTATGAATACAGTCCCAGATCTTGGTAAGATTTTGTTAGCGCCTTTTTGTGCTTTTGCATACGCCTCACCAAAATCAACTCCAATCCCCATAACCTCTCCTGTGGATTTCATTTCTGGCCCCAGTATTGGGTCAACTAAAGGAAATTTATCGAACGGCAAGACTGCTTCCTTAACAAAATATAAATCATTAGGTAAAGCGCTTGAAAATTTTTGATTGGCAAGACTATTACCTATCATAGCTTTTGAAGCAACTTTTACAAGTGAGCTACCAATTGCTTTGGATATAAAAGGAACCGTTCTTGAAGCCCTAGGATTCACTTCAATAATGTATACAACATTGTCTTTCACAGCGAATTGAATATTCATTAGGCCTAAAATGTCTAATTCATTACCAATTTTAATAGATTGATCAGAAATCTCTTTTTGAATTTCTTCTGACAAGCTGTATGGGGGTAATGAGCATGCAGAATCACCGGAATGAATACCAGCTTGCTCAATATGCTGCAAAATTCCTCCAACTTGAATCTCTTTTCCGTCAGAAACAACATCAACATCAACCTCAACAGCATCTGTTAAGTAGCTATCTAATAAAATTGGCTTACTATTTGAAACTTCTACAGCTTCATTTAGATATAGTTCTAATTCGTTTAAGTTATGAACAAGCTGCATTGCTCTTCCACCTAATACATAAGAGGGTCTAACAACTATCGGGAATCCAATTTTTTCTGCCTCAATCATGGCTTCAGATATATTCTTTACAGTTGCATTTGCGGGCTGCTTTAAATCAAGTTTTTGAATTAATTCTTGAAACCTTTCTCTGTCTTCAGACCTATCAATTGCATCCACATCTGTTCCAAGAATTTTTACGTCCCTCTCGGATAAAACATCTGCTAACTTTAACGGGGTTTGTCCACCGAATTGAATAATAACTCCCTCGGGCTTCTCATTATCAATAATGTCTAGAATCTTTTCAGCTGTAATTGGCTCAAAATATAATCTATTTGAAACATCGTAATCTGTAGAGACAGTTTCAGGATTGCAATTAACCATAATTGATTCATAGCCTTCTTCTTGCATAGCAAGTGAGGCATGAACACAACAATAATCAAATTCAATTCCTTGTCCAATTCTGTTTGGTCCACTTCCTAAAACAAGAATTTTTTTATTATTTGTTGGGTTGCTTTCGCATTGATCTGCATAAGTTGAGTACATGTAACATGTGGAAGTTGCAAATTCTGCAGCACATGTATCTACTCTTCTATAAACAGGCAGAATATTTAACTCTTTCCTCAAGTCTCTAAAGTCAGATTCTTTAGTATTAATTAATTCAGCGATTCTTGAATCGGTGAATCCTTTTTTCTTTAATGAATATATTACTTCATGATCAAGGTCAGATAATTTTGTATCTTGTAAAGATTTCTCAATGTTTAAGATTTCTTCAAGTTGATCAAGAAACCAATAATCAATTTTTGTAAGCTCATAAATTTTTTCAAGCCCCCATCCTGCTCTTATCGCATCACAAACATAAAATAATCTTTTAGGGCCAGGAAATGTTAATTGATAAAGAATTTCTTCCTTACATTCTTCATATGATTTTTCAATTATGGAATTAAGGCCATTTAAGTCTTCTTCCATGCTTGCTAAAGCCTTTTGAAGTGATTCTTGAAAATTAGACCCAATTGCCATCACTTCACCAACAGATTTCATTTGGGTTGTAAGCTTTGGTTCAGCCTGTGGGAATTTTTCAAAAGCAAATTTAGGAATTTTAGTAACAATATAATCAATGCTAGGCTCAAATGATGCAGGTGTAAGCCCTCCAGTAATATCATTTTTTAATTCATCAAGCGTGTATCCAACAGATAGCAATGCAGCTACTTTAGCAATTGGAAAACCTGTAGCTTTTGAAGCAAGAGCAGATGACCGGCTTACTCTTGGATTCATTTCTATGACAACCATTTTTCCATTGTCTGGATTGATTGCAAATTGAACATTTGATCCACCAGTATCTACGCCTATTTCTCTGAGAATCTTAAATGAAGCATTTCTCATTATTTGATATTCTTTATCAGTTAAGGTCTGTGCTGGAGCTATAGTAATTGAGTCTCCTGTATGAACACCCATTGGATCAAGATTTTCGATTGAGCAAACAATAATACAATTGTCTTTGCAGTCTCGAACAACCTCCATTTCAAACTCTTTCCAACCAATTAGAGATTCATCAATTAAAAGTTCATTCGTAGGTGATAACTCAAGCCCCTTTTTACAAATAGCTTCAAATTCATCAATGTTATAAGCAATTCCCCCACCAGTTCCACCCATAGTAAATGAAGGTCTAATAATGCATGGAAAACCAATTGTTTTTTGGACTTCTATTGCATCTTCCATTGAATGAGCAATACCTGAGCTTGGAGTCTCAATTCCAATTGCATGCATTGTCTCATCAAAGAGCTGTCTGTCTTCTGCTTTGTCAATAGCTTCTCTGTTAGCTCCTATTAAGATTACTCCATGCTTCTTAAGAACTCCGTGTTTGTCTAAAGATAAAGCAGTATTTAGAGCTGTCTGACCACCCATTGTTGGCAAAATTGCATCCGGCTTTTCTTTTTCAATTATCTTTTCAACCGATTCCCAGTGAATTGGTTCAATATAAGTTGCATCTGCCATTAAAGGATCCGTCATAATAGTTGCCGGATTGGAATTAACTAAAATTACTCTAAAACCCTCTTCTTTTAATGCTTTACAAGCCTGAGCTCCAGAGTAATCAAATTCACATGCTTGACCAATGATGATAGGGCCTGCACCAATTATTAAAATTGATTTTATATCTTTACGTCTTGGCATATTCTTCTACCATAGATTGAAACTTTTTAAATAAAGTTTGTATTTCTTGTGGGCCTGGACTTGCTTCAGGATGACCCTGAAAACTAAATGCTGGTTTATCAGTGAACTCAATACCTTGTAATGATTGATCAAATAGAGATACATGAGAAGCACTTATATTTGAAGGTAAAGTCTTTTCATCCACTGCAAAACCATGATTTTGACTTGTAATAAAAACTTCTTTTGTTTTTAAATCTTGTACAGGATGATTAGCTCCATGATGACCAAATTTCATCTTATATGTTGATGCTCCTCCAGCGAGTGCTAAAAGTTGATGACCAAGGCATATACCAAAAATTGGAAGATTAATCTCAAGGAATTTTCTAATATTATCAATAGCATAAGTGCAAGGCTCAGGATCTCCAGGCCCGTTTGATAGGAAAATTCCTTTTGGCGTGAGCTCCATTACCTCCTCAAAAGATGTCTCTGCATTAACTACAGTAATTTCCCCTACATGATCTGATAAAAGCCTTAAAATATTGTTTTTTATACCAAAATCAAACGCAACGACTGGATGATTTTTTGTAGCTAAATTATTAGCTGGCCATACACCCTCATTCCAAACATATTGCTCTTTTACAGAAACTACCTTAGCTAAATCCATCCCTTTTAATCCTGAAAAATCTTTAGCCTTTACCACCGCTTCTTCTGCTGTTAATTTTGAAAGAGGTGCAATGCAACTGTTCAGCGACCCTTTGTTTCGCAATATTGATGTTAATTTTCTAGTATTAATTTCTGAAATTGCAATTACCTCTTGCTTGCGTAAAAATTCATCTAATGTTTTACCAGACCTCCAGTTGCTTGGCTTTGCACAATGCTTATTGATAACGAGCCCAGAAGCATGAATTGCAGATGATTCGTTATCTTCATCATTAATACCAGTATTGCCAATATGAGGATGCGTAAAGGTAATAATTTGTTTTTTGTAAGAAGGATCGGTAATGATTTCCTGATAGCCGGTCATGGAGGTATTAAAAACTAATTCACCAACATCAATTTTTTCTTCACCAAAGCCTTCCCCATAGAATATACTTCCATCTTCAAGTGCTAAAATGGCTGGAAAAGACACTAAAAATTCCCCCATTCGGGCTTGAAATTAGAGAAAATTAATGGGTAACTATTTAAAGAAATTTTGGTTTTTAATGAGCTAAAATATCGTGCTGGCATTAAAATTGTACTTTATAGATTTAGCAGTCAACTGTCTATACTAAATGAGAAAAAATATGAAAATTTCTATTAAAACTGAAAAAGAAATTGAAAAAATGAGAGTTGCTGGAAAGCTGGCAGCAGAAGTATTAGAAATGATAGAACCTTTCGTTGTTCCTGGTGTATCTACTGAAGAGTTGGACAATATTTGCTATGAGCATATTGTTAATGTTCAAAAAGCAATTCCTGCAAATGTTGGTTACCGTGGTTTTGAAAAAACCATTTGTTCAAGCATTAATCAAGTAATATGCCATGGTATACCTGATAAAAATAGAATCTTAAAGAATGGGGATATCTTAAATATTGATGTTACTGTTATTAAAGATGGATGGCATGGAGACACATCAAAAATGTATCTAGTCGGAAAGTGTCAACCACACAATGAAAGATTAGTTAAAATTACTCAAGAATGTCTTTACAAGGCTATTGAAGTGGTTGAGCCAGGAGCATATCTTGGCGATATTGGGCATGCTATCCAAAAACATGCTGAATCTAACTACTATAGTGTTGTCGAGGAATACTGTGGTCATGGAATAGGAAACGTCTATCATGAGGAACCGCAGATACTTCATTATGGAAAGCCTGGAAGAGGTATTCAAATTCAAGAAGGTATGTGTTTTACAATCGAGCCAATGATTAACCAAGGATCTAAATACTGCAAAACCTTACAAGATGGGTGGACTGTTGAAACCAAAGATGGAAGAAATTCTGCTCAATGGGAACATACACTTGCAGTTACATCAAGTGGAGTGGAGGTTCTTACAAAAAGACAAGAAGAATCTTTATGATTAAAAATAAATCAGATTTAAATGATGAGTTTTTAAAAAATTTTCCTAAAATATACCAAAACCCAAGCTCAACAAATAATTACTTGGTGGAAAATACATCTCGCATAGAAGAGAAAATCCTCAACTACTTCAAGCGATATGAACTTGATAAAGATTATGCTATTTATGCTAATGGTGGATTTGGTAGAAAGGAACTATATCCATCATCAGATATAGATATTTCAATAATCCATAAAAACAAAAAAGCAAAAAAAATTGAAAATTTAGAAAAATTTATAGCTAAGCTTTGGGATTTTGGATTTCAGGTTGGCCATTCCGTTAGAACCTTAAAAGATATAAAAAAAATTACCAGGGATGATCCAAAAGAATTTACTTCATATTTGACTCGAAGAGCATTAATTACCAACAATACTATTGACAAAGAAATTACCTCAACACTGCAAAAAATATGGTCGAAAAGAAAATTCTACAAAGTAAAATTATTAGAGCAAAAAGATAGATATAAATCCTTTTACTCTACCGCATATAACTTAGAACCAGATTTAAAAGAATCACCTGGTTGCTTAAGAGATTTTCAAACAGCTTTGTGGATTCTTCAACACTGTTTTGATTTAAAAAATATTAAAGAGATCAAGAGCTCAAAAGAATTTAGAGATAATATTGATGAAATTATTGATTCATATAATTTTGTTAAAACTCTTAGATATATAACAAACACTTTATCATCAAGAAATAGATTAACTTTTGAACTTCAATTAGAAATTGCTCTCAAGGCTAATATAAATAAAGGAACTAGAAAAAGGTCTGTAGAAAAAATGATGCAAAAATTCTATGAAAACGCATCAAACTTAACTAACTTTAATCAGCATGTATTTAACAAGTTTGAGGAACAGAATTCTTTTAGTCTTAAAAAAAATATTGGCGATTACTATATCAAAGGAGACAAAATTGGTATTAATCCAAAAATTAATCTTTCAAATAGAAAGGACTTAATTTTTGGCATATATAACTTTATAGGATCAAACAAAAAAATTAATGCGATTGATACCAATACGGTATCTCTTCTAAAAAATAATCTAAAACTTATAAATAAGAAGTTCAAAGAAGACCAGATTTATGCAAACCAATTCTTAGAAATTTTTAGATCAAAATATAATCTTTCTTCGATCTTAAAATCCATGAAAGCTATTGGAATTATTCAGAAATATGTAGATGAATTTAATGAAGTGATTGGTCAAATGCAATTTGACTTATTTCATGTTTATACGGTGGATGAACATACGTTTAAAGTTGTAAGAAATATGCGCCAAATGAAAATTCACTTTAAAGATGAGTTTAAGCTAGAGCATGAGTTAATAAATAGGCTCCCAAAGATAGAAATTTTATATTTAGCTGGTCTCTTTCATGATTTAGGCAAAGGTAAAGGTGGGGATCACTCAAAAATTGGAGCAAAAACTAGTTATAACTTTGCAAAAAAAATTGGTTTATCAAAAGCTGATGCTGACCTTATTTCTTGGTTAGTACTTCATCATCTTGAAATGTCATCAATTTCTCAAAAAAAAGATATTTCTGATATCGATACAATTGAAGAGTTTGCAAATCTTGCTGGAACAACTGAAAAACTCGATTATTTATATTTATTAACTGTTAATGATATAAGAGCTACTAATCCTGCTCTTTGGAATGGCTGGAAGCATGGGCTTCTTAAAGATCTTTTTATACTAACAAGATCAAAAATAAATAAAGAACCAGTACAAACTATTAAAGAGATTACAGAGGATAGAAAAAATAACTGCATAAGATCATTTAGAGAAGAAAAAGATAAGAAAAAGATTAAAAACTATCTTGAAATCTTTGATGATTCCTTCTTTACAAAAAATAATCTTGATAAATTAAAATGGCAATGCAGTTTAGTCATTAATAGCGAAATAAATAAAACAGTTATTGGTGCTAGAAAGTGTTTTGATAACTTATTGGAAATTTTTATTAAAACTGAAAATTTTGATGGGCTCTTTTTAAAATTAGTTCAGGTTTTCCAGTTATCTGGTCTTGAAATAATTGATGCGAACATCGCTACCAGTACCAACAAAGCTATTGCTGCAAATACTTTTATTGCAAAGTATTCGTTTCACAATAGACCTTTAACCAATATTGAG
Source organism: uncultured SAR86 cluster bacterium (assembly GCA_902591565.1). Classification (GTDB taxonomy): domain Bacteria; phylum Pseudomonadota; class Gammaproteobacteria; order Magnimaribacterales; family D2472; genus SCGC-AAA076-P13. The sequence goes on from CACJBC010000009.1 coordinate 34,772, forward strand.
GTTCAAGATATTAAATTAAAAATTTCAAATAATTTTAATAATCTAGAAGGTCAATCAAAAAAATTAGTCTTCAAGAAAAAGAAAAATGAATCTTTTGGGAAACCTTTTAAAATTTCAAATGTTGAGCAAAAAGATAAAAAAAGAAATTTACTAACCATTGAAACTGCAGATAGTCCCGGTTTGTTAGTAAAAATTGCCAAAACACTTCATGAAAATGGTACTTCAATATATTCTGCGAGAATTAATACCCTCGGCGACAGGGTTGAAGATACTTTTGAGATTGAAGATATGACACTTTCATCTGTTTCGAGCAAAAAAATTAAAAAAATAAGTGATAGTCTTAAAGAAACTATGTAAATAACTTAATTCGTCCCTATAATAGCGACATGAATATCAAAGCTAAAGGTTTATTAACAAAATCATCTAGCGGTGAAACGCTTGATGCATATTTTCCTATTATTGAATTTAACGATCAAAAAACTGATATTCAGGATATAAATACTGATAACTCAGAAAAAGAAATTGTTGAAATACATTGGACTCAAAAAGATCTTGATGAACCAATAGAAGATGTTGTAAGTGCATATCTTAAATTACATTTAATTTCATATAGATTTGTTCTTCCTAATTCAGTTAATCTTGATGGTCTTTTTAATGCATTACCAAATGTAGCATGGACAAATAAAGGTCCAATTTCTATTGATGAAATTGATGAAGAGTTATTAAATTCAAAACAAAGTAAAGGTGATTTATTTATAAGATCACTAGATAAATTTCCTCAACTAGTTGATTACATTATTCCAAAAAATGTGAGAATAGCTGATGCTTCAAGAGTAAGACTAGGAGCCTATTTAAGCCCAGGAACTACAATCATGCATGAAGGCTTTGTCAACTTTAATGCAGGAACACTGGGTACAGCTATGATAGAAGGAAGAATATCTGCCGGAGTTGTTGTTGGAAATAATTCTGACCTTGGGGGTGGCTGCAGTACTATGGGAACTCTTTCAGGTGGAAATAATATAAAGATTTCTATAGGAGAAAACTGCTTAATTGGAGCTAATGCTGGCGTGGGTATACCTCTTGGAGATAACTGTACGATTGAAGCTGGTTTGTATATTACTGCTGGAACAAAAATTGAAGTACATAAAGAAAATGGAGAGGTAGATGAGGTTTTAAAAGGTTCTGAATTATCAAATTGCTCCAACTTAGTCTTTTTAAGAAACTCACAGAATGGTAAGGTGATCGCTAAAGTAAATCAAAAGTCCATTAATTTAAACTCTGAACTACATAAAAATGATTGAATTCCTGCAAAAACTGATACAAATTCAATCCATCTCACCTAAGGACGAAGGGTGTTTTGATCTAATCGAAGAGAGATTAAATAAGCTTAATTTTAAATGTGAAAGAATTAATTATCTCAACGTTGAAAATCTATATGCTACATACGGAGATAAAGGTAAAATTTTCTGCTTTCTTGGTCATACAGATGTAGTTCCAACCGGCCCAGAAGACCATTGGACTCACCCTCCTTTCTCAGGTCATATTGAAGGTGATGTAATGTACGGTAGAGGAACTGCTGACATGAAAGCATCAATAGCAGCCTTTATAGAATCACTCGAAGAATTTATGGATTCTAAACCAGACTTAAATTACAGGATTGCTGTATTGCTTACCTCCAATGAAGAAGGAGATGCTGCAGATGGCTTCATAGACAAAATTGTTGATGACATGATTGAAAAAGATGAAAAAATTGATTTATGTCTTGTCGGTGAGCCTACATCATATAAAAAAATTGGAGACAGCATCAGAATTGGTAGAAGAGGATCTCTTGGTGGCTCACTAAAAATTATTGGCAAACAGGGTCATATTGCTTATCCGGAGAATGTGGTGAATCCAATATTTTCTGCAAGTGATGTGATTGTTAAATTAAAAAACACTGTCTGGGATAACGGTAATGCTATTTTCCAACCAACAAGTTTTCAAATTTCTAATATTCATTCTGGCACTGGTGCAAAAAATATAGTTCCTGGAGAGCTAGATATGTTCTTTAACTTTAGGTACTCAACTGAATCGACTCATGAAAAACTGATGAGTGAGTTTGAATCTATACTTAAAGAGCTTAACGTTGAATATGAAATTGATTGGAAACTAAGTGGACTTCCATACCTTACAAAAGAAGATAACTTAAAAGATGTTGTAGTCGAATCTATATTAAATATTACTGGTTACTCACCTGATTTAAATGCAAAAGGCGGAACATCAGATGGAAGATTTATAGCCAAGATGGGAACTGAAATAGTTGAGTTAGGTCCATTAAATGAAACTATTCATCAAATCGATGAACATGTAAAAATTTCAGAAATAGAACTTCTACAAAAAATTTATACAAATATTCTCAATAACCTTAACCAAAAACTAGCCTAATTTTTTATTTAACTAGATTCTTTCTTTTTAAATAAAATCGCCATCACAATTAAGGCAATTGCTATAACAACATAATATTGAATCATGAATGTAAATATAGGTTGAACAGAGTTTAACCCATCAACCGTAGCATCTCCTCCTAGGAGGCCTGCAAGAACACCACCAATAGCTGAAGCTAAGAACCATAAGCCAAACATCTGACCCATATATTTTTTTGGAGAATATTTAGAGAATGCAGATAATCCAATTGGAGACAATGCTAATTCACCCCATGTTTGAAGCAAATATGTTATTAGAAGCCATTGCATGCCAACTGGTGCAGAAACCATAGCAAGCTTCACAGCATATACCATTACAATGAAGCTTAATGCCATGAAAATTAAACCAATTGCAAACTTTAATGGCAGTGATGGATCCATATTAATTCTTCCTAAATATGCCCAGATGCCTGCGAATATAGGAGCAAAAGTAACAACAAATATCGGATTAGCAAACTGAAGCCACCCTATAGGGATTATGAAGCCAGCAATTGATAAATCTGTATAATCTCTTGCAAAAATACTTAAGGAACTTGCTGATTGATCAAAACCTGACCAAAATGCAGCAGCCCCAATAAATAAAACAAATAGTAATAATAAGTTCTTTTTTTCAAAACTATTTAATCCTGCAAACCCATAAAGATAGATGAAATATGCACCAGCTACAATGGTAAGAAAGTATGCAAAATTCTCTGCAAAGACCCTAGGATCTATTGAGATTAATCCAAATAAACCAAGACCTATAACAATAAACATTAAAGCTAAACTTCTTTTAGTCCATGTGATTAAGTTTGCCCTTCTTGAATCCAACATATCATTAGGATTCAAGCCAGCATCACCAAGAAGATGTCTATAATTTATATATTGATACACACCAAAAGCCATGCCGACACCAGCTGCCCCAAAGCCATAGTGCCAACCTATTTTTTCACCAAGATATGAACATATAAGAAATCCCAATGTTGAGCCAATATTTATGGACATATAGAAAATTGTGTAACCTGAATCCCTTCTTTGATCATTATCTTGGTATAGACTTCCTACGATTGTTGAAATGTTTCCTTTTAACAAGCCTGTTCCCAGAACTACAAGAATTAAGCCCAAGAAAAACGTTTGCTCAATTGGAATTGCTAGTGTGAAATGCCCAAGTGCGATAATTATTGCGCCCAACAATACAGCTTTTTGATGACCTAAAATATTATCAGCTATCCAACCACCTGGAACGACCATAAAATAGACCATACCAACATATATTCCATAAATAGCATTTGCATCCATTGCAGAAAGACCCATTCCAGGATTAAATCCAGTTAATGATCCAGTCATATATAAAACAAGCAATGCTCTCATTCCATAGTAAGACATTCTTTCCCACATCTCAGTTAAAAATAAAGTTCTGAGACCAATTGGATGACCAAAAAATGCTGTATCTTTGTCCATAATCGTATATTTTAAAATTTATTTTAATTACTATACCAAAATGAAAGAAAAAGCATACAAAGTCTTTCCTTTAAAAAGAATCACAGCAGGTATTTATGACTTCTTTCTTTTATTGGGTGTATGGTTTGCAGTTGGTTCAATAGCTCTTTGGTTAAACGGCGGTGAAACATTAAATCCTTGGTTAGGATTGTCTCTTGTAATCTTAAGTAGCTGGGGTTTTTTTGCTTACTTCTGGCTTAATGGAAATAAGACTCTAGGCATGGCAGTTTGGAATATTGAAATTTATAGCCTTGAGGGAAAAAAAATTACTATAAAGCAAATTTCAATAAGATTTTTGGTGAACATTTTAATTTTATTTCTTGCAGGATTGCCGCTTTTACAAATTTACTTCTCTCAAAAAGGCTTAGCAATCAATGACACTCTATCTAAGACAGCCTTAAAAATTATTTAGATTCTTCTATATAAAAATATGCTCATTATCAATAAAAACAAAGCTGGAGCAATCACACCAATTAATACAGACAGATTCGTAGCTATTGAGAAACTTATTGTGAAGTCTTGAAAGACTTTATAAATGAAAGCTCCCACTACTGATAAAACTATTCTTGATGCTGGCGTGACATCTCGTAACGACCCAAAGATAAATGAACCAAAGAAAATAATTAAGCACAAGATGGAGATAGGTTGAAAGATATTTTTATAAAAAGATTTTTCTAAATGGGCAATAAATAACTTGTCTTCTTTTTTTGAAATGGTATCAATGAATTTTTGAGCGTTAATTATTTCAGAAGTTTTTAAATTTTCTACCCTTGCAAATGGCATCTTTGTAATCAAAGGAAATTTAAATTCTTCATAATTATTTTCTATGCCAGTTCCCTCAAAAAAATGATATTGCATTGTTTCATCAAATTTTATTTGATTTTTAATTATTTCAGCCGAATCCGCCATTTTAAAATAAAGAACTTTACCATCATCGGTTTTAATAAATTTAACCTTATAAATAAAAGAATCTTTCATATAAGAATATGTTAAAAAAGATTTACCATCCTTAATCCAATTATTGTTTTGGCTACTTTCTTCTGCTGATTGCACAATTAAATTTTTATTAATCTCTGCATCGGCTCTAATATCTTTCAAAAACAACTCATTGGATGGTAAAAATAAAAATATTAATAATAATGGGCCTAATGAGCTTATTAATACTATTTTTAATGGCGATTCCCCACTCGACCTTAAGACGTTTAAGTTGCCCTCTTGATGTGAGATACCTAAAGAAATCATAACTCCAAGCAAACAAGCTCCTTCTAAAAAATTTATTGCATTACTTGGAGATACACTTAAAACATACAAAAAGACATTAGAAAAATTATATTCTGCAGATAAGTTTTCAAGTTCTGACATTAGACTAAAAACTGAATCCAGTATGACAAATAATATAAAAATTGATAAGGAAATTAAAAACGACCTTTTGATTAGATAGCCATGAAAAATTTTAATCATGCAACCATCCATATAAATAAAATAAATATCATGATTCCAATTAAATATCTCAAATAAATATTTTCCTGTATTGCCAAGTTTGCAAAACTTACAAGAATAATTTTTTCTCTGTAAACATATAGAAATAAAAATAAGACAAATAAACCATGAATAAACCAAAGGTTAAAAATGGAGCTTGGATTATCAGATATAAATTCTCTACTTAGTATTAAAAGACTTAAATAAGAAACATATATCAACATGCCCGGGAGCATAAATGAAAATTTACCTTCTCTAGGTTTTGATGATGAAATATATATGCCATAAAGTAATAAAATCAAAATTGTTATTGGTATTGATATATTCCACTGAAATGTTGCTTGATCTGATGCTGAAGAATAATCAAATAGTTTAGTTAAACTTAAATCATTGCTTTGTGACATATTCTTATCAATTTCAAAATTAAAACTATTAAAGTTTGAAATAATCTTTGATGATTCTGAGAATAAGCCACCATAAAAAGACCCATTTTTTAAATTTAATTCAATGGTTTTATCTTTCTCTTGAGTAAGCAACTCATCAGAAATAACAATAAATGAATTATCTTCATCAACTTGAAAAAACTTAACTCCTTCTATTAAACCTTCATCTACAGTTTGTGCATAAAGAAATCCTCCATTATCTAGTGAAACTATTTCATCAGATTGAATTGCATCAATCTGCTCTTCGAATGAGTCTATTACTAACAATTCTTTAGAGAGATTTTTTGTATAAGGTGCAATATATAAGCTTAAAACAAGGGTTATAAAGAAATAAATAAAAGCTTGAGGCAATAAAAACTTTATTAAGTTAAATTTTGATAAGCCGGCTGAAAAATATCCATGAATTTCTCCCTCAGAATTTAGTCTACCAATTGTTATTAGAAGACCTAAGAAAAAAGATAAGGGTATTAATAATGTTATAAAATCAGGAAACCTTAATGCAATTACGCTCAATATTATTCCAGGATCTATATTTCCTTCAGCAGCTTTTTCAAAGTAGCCAACAATCCTTGATCCTACAACGAGCAAAAAGAAAATTAAAAGCACACTAATCGATGATCTAAAGACCTCTATATTCAAACTTTTTGAAAGAATATTTTTTTTATACATGCCTTGAGAACTATGATGCATTACAATATTTATCTTATCAGTAAATACCATGACAGGAGAACTTAAATGGCGTATAAAGTTTTAAATAATGTTCTTGTAAAAGACGCATCAAACATATCCTCTTTATCAACAGATATGCTTGTTTTAGTTATCAATAAAAATACAAAAAATGACTCTTCTTTCAAAGAACTCAACAAAAAATCAAAAAGTTATATTTCTAAAACTATTCAATCACATCTTGATCAATCTGGAGGTAGTATTTTACTTCCAAAAGTTGATGGAATTAATGCTAAAAATATTCTTCTAGTTAAAGGGCTTGATGCAGATATTCCTACTCATAAATGGCTATCTTTGTATCAAGGTATTGCTCAAAAAGGAAATCAAAATAAGTGCAAAGATATATCAATTATGCCTGGAACAACTGCGCCAAAGGGGAAGGATGAGCTTTGGTTAATTGAGATGGTTTCTAAAACAATTGAGTCAAATGTTTATATCTTTTCCGAAACAAAAAATAAAACTTCTAAAAAGCCTAGTGTAAAAAAATTGACCATCCTTACTTCAGGCTTAACTGGAGCTAAATTAACAAAAGCTAAACAAGCTGCAAAAGTTGGATATGCTATTGGTGAAGGGGTTAATACTGCAAAATATTTAGGAGATCTTCCAGCCAATCATTGCACCCCAAGAATTATTGAGAAAAAGGTAAAAGCAATGACTAAAGATTTCCCGAAGCTAAAAGTTAAATCTTTTAACGAACAACAAATGCAAAAAATGGGTATGGGCTCATTTTTAAGCGTCTCTAGGGGAAG
>CACJBC010000010.1 GCA_902591565.1 uncultured SAR86 cluster bacterium
GATGCAGAGTTCATAGGAAATCTTAACGAACCTCTAAAAAAGATTGTTCATGATGCAGCGAATGCAATTATGGAGATTTACAAAAAAGATGATTTTGATACTGCAATAAAATCCGATGGTTCTCCTGTCACAGAGGCCGACAACAATGCAAATAAAATTATTATTGATGCGCTTAAAGAAATTACTCCAAAAATCCCAATAGTTTCAGAAGAAACTTATAAAAAAGAATTAGATATACCTAAAACTCTTTATTGGTTAGTTGATCCTTTAGATGGTACAAGAGAATTTCTAAACAAGTCTAAAGACTTTACTGTTAATATTGCTCTTATTGAAAATACCGATTCTATTTTTGGAATCATATGTGCGCCAGCATCAGGCAAGACCTGGCTTGGATCTAAATTTAATATTTCTAGTTGTGACGAAACATCTATTGACAGTTTAAGAATTGTTATGAGTAAAAGTCATCAAACAGACAAAGAAAAAATGTTTCTTGATTACCTCAATAGCTTAAACGTTTCTTATGAAATAATAGAAAAGGGCAGCTCATTAAAATTATGCGCACTTGCTGATAATAAAGCTGATATATATCCAAGATTTGGACCTACTTCAGAATGGGATATAGCAGCTGGACACGCAATATTAAATTCAATTGGTGGAAGTATTTCTCAAATGGCTAATACTAAAGATCTAGAGTACTCAAAAGAGGAAAGCATCTTAAATCCAGCTTTTGTAGCATTTAGAAATAAAGCCATAAAAGACCAATATTTGCCTATTTTGAGCGAGTTTTATAAAAAGTTGGTATAATTTTGTGTATAACATTAATTAATAATATAATTAATTATAAACAATATTTATAATAAGCATGGGAACACAGTTACAGCCATCTCAGTTAAATAGTCCTGGCAAGGATATAGAATCCTATTTAGCTTCTGTGCACTCAATTCCTATATTGTCCAAAGAAGAAGAGCAGGAATTAGCGCTCAAACTGTATGAAGAAGATGATCTAGATGCTGCAAGACAGTTAGTTATTCACCATCTAAGATTTGTTGTTCATATCGCAAGATCGTATCAAGGTTATGGCCTTCCTTTAGCTGATATTATCCAAGAAGGCAATGTAGGGCTCATGAAAGCAGTTGATAAATATGATCCACATAGAGGAGTAAAAGTGGTTTCTTTTGCTGTTCATTGGATTAAAGCAGAAATACATGAGTACATTCTTAAGAATTGGAGACTTGTAAAAATAGCAACAACTAAAGCTCAAAGAAAATTATTTTTTAATCTCAGAGGCAAGAAAAAGAGTCTTGAATGGCTTACTAAAGAAGAAGCAGAGAATATTGCTAAAGATCTCAATGTAGAAGTCAAGGATGTTCTCCATATGGAAAACAGGCTCTCATCAAATGATGCTTCATTTGATACCCCCGTTCCTTCTGGTGATGATGATGAAATGATGTCACCTTCGCAATATATTGAAGATAAAACATATGATCCTGAGGTAATTGTTGCAAATGCTGAAGCTGATGATATGAATCAGAGTGAATTAATTGAAGCGCTTAAAATGCTAGATGATAGAAGTAAAGATATTCTACAAAGAAGGTATTTGGCAGAAGACAAAGCAACATTGCATGAATTAGCTGAAGAGTATGATGTGTCTGCAGAAAGAATTAGACAGATTGAGAATGGAGCATTAAAAAAACTAAAGTCCATAATGCAAAGCGCAGCTTAATTAAAATTAATCATCATTCTCTTGATAAATGCATAACAAATTTCTTCCATCATTTGTTCAAAGAAAAGGTCGCATCACAAAAAGCCAAGAAGATAATCTTAACAACCTTCACTCATATCAAATAACTTCTCATAGTCAGATATTGTCTGAGAAAGATAATTTTAAAGAAATTATCTTAGAAATAGGTTTTGGCAATGGAGACAATCTTGTTAATCTTGCTCAAGAAAATCCACATAATTTATATATTGGCTCGGAAGTTTATTTGGCAGGAATTGGCCAAGTTCTTGGAGCAATTAGGGATAACGAATTAACTAACATAAGATTAATTACTGGTGATATAAGATTATTTTTAGATGAAATTAACCAACCAATTTTTGATGCAGTTCTTATAATTTGCCCTGACCCATGGCCAAAATTAAAACATCATAAAAGACGTATGATCAATTCAGAGTTTTTAAACCTAACTCATAAGGTTTTAAAATTGAGTGGACATCTTTTCATGTCTACAGATTGGGCGAACTATGCTGAATCGATTGAAGAGTTAATCAATCAAAATTCAATCTTTGAAGTTCTAACTTCTTCGTCATATGAACATCTAAAACTTACTAAATTTCAGCAAAGAGCTATAGAAGAGGGCAGAAAAATATATCCCTTTTCACTCAAAAAAAATTAGTTAAACGTGTTTATTGTATCGTTAAGAAATTTATATCCTTGATCGGTTGCCTTAATTAAATTTTGATCTATTAAGCCATTTTCATAACCAAGCTGTAATTTTTCTCTAAAACTTTTAGAAATAAAAACACCTCTTTTTTTAAGCTCTTCAAAAGATACTCCATTTTTAACTCTTAAAACATTCATAGCAAGATCAAGATCATATGAAGAATTATCTATTTGAATTTTAGTTATCTTTAATGGATCACTTATATATGATTCAACTTTTTTTAATTTAATCATTCGAGTGATTGAACTTTTTTCTGTAATTTTACTGTGGGCGCCTGGACCTATCCCGAGATAATCTCCATAGAGCCAATAGTTCATATTATGTTTGCTAAATGAATTATTTTTAGCCCAAGACGACACTTCATACTGAAAAATATCATATGCATTCAGAGATTCTTTGGCTGCAATTTCCATTAATTCTATAGTTTTATCAGATGGCACATTTAGTTCTCTTTTATAAAAAATTGTATTGGGTTCAATAGTCAACTGATAAAAAGATAGGTGACTAATTTTACTTTCACAGAAAATTTGAATATCTTTTTTGAGAGATTCTACTGATTGGTCCATGATTCCATATATCAAATCAATTGATATATCTATTTCTTTAAATTCTGATGCAATTTTAATAGCTTGATAACTATCATCACTACTATGATTTCTTTCGAGAGTATCGAGCATATTTTGATCAAAGCTTTGAATACCAATTGAGATTCTATTAACTCCAGCTTCAATAATTTCTTCAATATATGCATGAGTTACTTCTTTTGGATTTAATTCAAAACTTATTTCACACCCTTTCTGTAAAAGGCTCATGTCTTGAAATTTTGCTAGGATTTTTTTAATCATTTTTGCAGAGACTAGTGATGGAGTTCCTCCGCCAAAATATACAGAGCTGAATTTTCTATTTTGTATATATTGATCTGAGCCTCTCAAATCTTGATAAAGAGCATTTATTAGCTTATCTTCATCGCCTTCCGACTTATTTGTATTTATATTGAAGTCACAGTAAGGACATTGCTTTTCACACCATGGGAGATGTATATATAGTGATAGCGGTACTTTGCTAGGATTAAAGTTTTTCAAGCTCTTTTGTGAATGATTTTGCTGCAATACCTCTATGACTTATCCTATTTTTTTCTTCAGTATCAATTGAAGCCATTGATACATCATACCCGTTAGGGTAAAAAATTTTGTCATAACCAAAGCCACCATCACCTGAACTTCTAATTGAAATTTTTCCGTGAATTTCGCCTATCGAATAAAGAGGTATAGGGTCTGAATATGATCGAACTCCCACTAAAACACATACATAAAAGGCATCTAGAGAGGAGACATTTTTTCTATTTAATTCAGCAATAATTTTATCTCTATTGTCTTTATCGGACGCGCCTTCGCCAGCATATCTACCTGAATAAATTCCTGGTGCATAGTCTAACTCAGGCACAACCAAACCTGAATCGTCTGCAACAGTAAAGAGATTTGATTTTTTTGAACCATGCCTAGCTTTTTTTAAGGCATTTTCAAAGAATGAAATGCCATCCTCGACAGCATCGTCAATCCCTAGTTCTTCTTGAGATATTAGCTCAAAGCAATCAAAAATTTTTTTAAACTCTCTTATTTTGCCTTTATTAGATGAAGCAAGAAGGATTTTATTATTTTTTAGCAAGTAGATAGACTCCCTCAGAGGCAAAAGTATTTGGAAAGGTTGAAGCTGCAGCGCTTTTAACACCCTTGTCGTTAAGGAAAAGTTTTTCATTAATGACGAATCCTTCTTCAACACATAGTGTTTCAAAATCTTTAATTGTACAAAGATGCAAGTTCTTAGTTTCATACCAGCTTGATGGCAGATTTGGCGTGACCGGCATTCTGCCTTGAACTAAATCAAGCCTGCATTTCCAAAAACCTAAATTTGGCAGAGTGACTATGCATTGTTTTGAAAGGTTGAGCATTTTCCTTAAAGCTAAATGCGGTTCTTTTAAACATTGGATTGAACTTGCCATTATAGCAACATCAAAATTACATGTTTCAAAGTCTTGGATGCCTTCATCAATATCTTTTTCTACAACTGATATGCCTTTATCGATACAATCTTGGATTTTATTATGATCGATCTCAACTCCGTATCCACGAATATTTTTTTGATCAATTAAATCTTTTAGAAGGGATCCATCACCGCAACCAAAATCAATGACCTTACTTTTTTCTGGAACCCATGCTTTTATTATATGTGTTAGCGAGGTTTTCATTTTGATTTTAAAAACCCCTTTATGATATTTACAAACCTTTCAGAGGCAAATAAAAAACTATCATGTCCTTGGTCACCTTTTAGTATTACGCATGAACACTCAATATCAACATTCATTGCAGCTAATTGAATTTCTTTGCTTCTTTTAGGTGGATACAACCAATCACTATCAAAACCTACTACTAATAATTTAGCTTGAATCTTTTTCATAACATTCTCAAGGCTGCCATTAGAAGAGTATGAAGCATCATAACCATCCATTGCTTTGGTCATTAAAATATAACTGTTTGCATCAAATGTATCTGAAAATTTTTCACCTTTATACTGAAGATAGTTCTCTACTTCGTAATCAACGGTACCTTCTATTTTTGATTTAATATCTTGAAATTTTCTACCAAATTTTTGGTCCATAATTTCTTCAGAAGAATACGTAATATGTCCAAGCATCCTGGCTGCTTTAAGACCATTTTTAGGCTTAACACTATGCTTTAAATAATCGCCACCCATAAAATTTTTATCTTTTCTTATAGCCTCTCTTCCAACTTCATTCATAGCTATATTTTGTGTGCTCGATTTTGTTGCAGTAGCAAATATTCCAGCTTTTTTTACTTTTTTGGGATAAGAGATTGACCACTGAAGAGCCTGCATTCCGCCAAGACTTCCACCGACAACCATGTGCCATTTAGAAATACCTAAATGGTCAGTTAGAAGTTTTTGAGAGTTTACCCAATCAGTTACTGAGACTGATGGAAAGTCTTTTCCATAAGATTCACCAGTCTCTGGATTGGTGCTTAGCGGTCCAGATGAACCAGAACATCCACCCAAATTATTTGAACAAACAACAAAAAATATATCGGTATCAATTGCTTTTCCAGGCCCAATTATTTCATCCCACCATCCCAATACAGCGCTATCAGCTGTTTTACCTGCGGCATGATGATTTCCAGAAAATGCATGACAAATTAAGATTCCATTATCTTTATCGGTGTTAAGTTGACCATAAGTCTCTACCATTAAATCAAAAGTATCCAACCTTTCTCCAGATTCTAAATCAAGGCCCTGATCAAATTTAATAAGCTCAGTTTTTATTTTCATATAAATGATCTAATTATACTCGCTAGAAATATCTCTAATTGCCTTATTAAAATCAAAGCAAATATTGGAGAAAAATCTAAACCACCAGCTGACGGTATAAATTTCCTTATCGGCTTGAGAAGCTTTAAAGAAATTTCTTCAATTATTTGTAGCATTGGATGGGAGGTGTTGGGCGCTACCCAGCTAAGAATAACAGCTCCAATCACTGAAAAGAAAAAAATTGTAAGTGTAGTATTTAAAACCTCAACTAATGATATTAAGCTTAGGGTAATTGCATCATATTGAGATGAGTAAAGAATATAAAAGTTAGAAAACCTAAGCAGAACAGCAATAATAAATATTGTATAAAGTTGATTTGAAAAAATAGATATTTTAGCAATAGGCTTATAGACATTTACAAAGCCTTTAACTATTGGGTTGTAGTAATCAATTTTCAGTAGATTAAAAATAAAGAGCAAAATGAATGCATAACTTAAAATTCCTAAACTTAGACCTAATAACTCATTCATTTTAGAACTCAACTGAAATATCTTTTGCTCGTTTGATTGCTGCAGCTATCCCTTTTTCAAAATTTTGAGATAATTTTGATGATTTAAAGCTCTTTAGACCAGCTTCGGTTGTTCCTTTTTTTGAAGCAACTGAGGCGATTAATTCATCAAGATTACTATTATCATTGATTGAATATGAAACTCCCTCTAATAAGTTACATATAATAGTTTCTTTTTTAGACCTATCACCATCACAGAGTTTTAGGATTCTTTTTTCGTATACTTTTAAAAGATAGAAGAAGTAGGCAGGACCGCTGCCAATTAGCCCAGTAAAATCGTCAATCTTATTCTCTTTGGTAATATCTATAGTGGTACCAACTTTTTTAAATATTATGGATACTCTGTTAAAAGTAGTTTTACTTGCATTGCAATTATAAATCGCTGTAATACCTTTATTATATCTTGATGAGGTATTGGGCATAGCTCTAATAAGCTCAACATCTTTGTACATAGATAAGTACTTATTTGATTTTATCCCAGCAACCAAAGATACAATTTTAGGTTTTTTTATTACTGAGCATATTTCATCGAAGGCTTTAATGGCATCCTTTGGTTTTACACCTAAAAAAATAATAGATTTTGAATCAATGCGCCCAAGCGTTATTTTTTTTGCTCCTAGTTTTTTAGCTCTCTGTGTATTTATTTTATTTCTGTCAACAAACTCTATTAGATTTTTATCATACCCAGATGATATTAAGCCTGACAATATAGCTTGAGAAATATTTCCTGATCCATAAAAAACTATTTTATTCATTATCTTTTACCAAAAATTAGTTCACCAACTCTAATCATATTAGAGCCAGATACAATTGCTGTCTCAAAATCATTTGTTGTTCCCATTGATAAATATTTTGCATCAGGAAAGGCTGATACTAGCTCTTCATGAAGCAATTTTGACATTTGCATTTGTTTTCTATTTTCTTCACCCAAACTTGGGAGAACCATTATGCCTTTTAAATTTATATTTTCCATAGAATTTACATATTTAGCGAAAACTAGCATATCTTCTGGACTAATTCCTGATTTTGTTGACTCTTTAGAGATATTAATTTGGATACAAGCACTTATAACTTTATTAATTTTTTTACATTCATCATTAATTTTTTCTGCTATTTTTTTTCTGTCAATTGTATGAATCCAGTCAGCATATTTAGCAACTATTTTTGCTTTATTGGTCTGAAGGGGTCCTATGAAATGCCAATTTATATTTTTATCAAGATTTATGGCTTTGTTTTTAAGCTCTTGTGCATAATTTTCACCAAAATTATTAATACCTAATTCATGAGCTGTTATTATGTGTTCGATACTTTTTTTCTTTGAAACTGCAATTAAGAAAATATCATTTAGATTTTTAGAAACAACTTTACTTGCCTCGGAAATTTTAAAGTTCAAAGAATTAATATTAGATTCTAATTCTTTTTGCATAAGGTCCTCAATTGAGGATCAAACCCTCTATTAGTTATTTTTTCCTTAATGTTGTTAGCAGCCGACCTATTTCTGTAGGGACCAGTTATAACGCTATGTAATATTTTTCCAGGCTTGGAATTGCTATATATTTCGTTAATAGTAATAAACTCAATTTCACTGAGAATATCTTTTGCTTCATAAGCATATTTTTTATTGCCATATACTCCAATTTGAACAAAATACTCACAAGAAAGAAAATTTTCTTTTGAGTCAGTCTCTATAAGAATAGAGTTTTCTATTAAAGATGTTGGAAAATCAATTTTTACAACATTGGAATTTTCCCTAGTCTTAATGCTAGCTACATCGGTGTCAAAATATAAAAATGAAATAGCTCCCAAGGTTATTGCTAATATAATGATCCCAAAAATTATATTCTTTGATATTAACGGGCCATCATTTTTTTTAGACCTAAATACAGTTTTTTTTCTTGTTATATTTTTTTTTCTGGACCTATTTCTATTAGCGTAGTCTTTCATGCTGTCTACATTTTTTCTATTGGTTTTATTCCTAAAAGCTTGAGCCCATTAGCTATAATGATTTTGACTGCATATAAACAATAAACTATTGAATCTGTATTTTCTTTTGATTCAGTTAGGACTTTGTTATCGTTGTAAAAACTATGAAAGCTTTGAGCAAAGTCTTTTAAGTAATAAATTATTAAATGAGGTTGGAGTGCATTAGCAGCCCTTAATACAATATGAGGATATTTGCTCATTTCATGAATCAACTTATCGCAATTAGTATAAGTATTATTGCTTATTGCAGTTGCATCTTCTGGCATTGAGCTAAAACTTTTATTATATTTTTCTAGTAAAGAACATATTCTTGCATGAGCATACTGAATGTAGTAGAAAATATTTTCTTTGTTATCTGCTTGTGCGAGGTCTAAATCAAAGTCTAAATGCTGATCAGCTTGTTTTGACAGATAATAAAATCTTGCAGCATCGGTTCCAATTTCATTTATTAAATCAGCTAAAGAGTAAAAATCACCAGACCTTGTCGACATTTTTACTTTTTTTCCATCTTTAAAAAGATTTGCAAATTGAACAAGCTGGACATCTAATTTTTCTTTGTCAAAACCAAGTCCCTCAATTGATGCTTCAATTCTTTTAATATAACCATGGTGATCAGCTCCCCAAACATTTATTAACTTATCGAATCCTCTATCAATTTTATCTTTATGATAAGCAACATCAGAGGCAAAATAAGTAGCTCTTCCGTCATCTCGTATAAGAACTCTATTTTTATCGTCACCACTTTTGCTAGTATCTAACCAGACAGCGCCATTGTCTTCATAAGCAAGCTTATTTTTAATTAAATAATCTATGGCTTTTTTAATTTTAGATTTTTTATCACTTATATCTCCAAGGCTTGATTCGCTATACCATTTGTCAAAGGTAACATCAAAACTTTCAAGATCCGTCCTTATGGTCTTTAAAACCTCATCTAATGCAAAAGCTTTTATATCAGTCCATGCTCCATAATTCTCTTTTAATCTTAGTATTAACTCATCTATTTCTTTTTCTTCATCTATGGGAAGATTTTCAATAAGAGAGGTTTTATCAATATCTAATTTGAGATTATTTTTATTTTTGAACGCTAATGCTATTTCAGAAATATATGATCCTTTGTATGCATTTTTTGGAAAAAATCCATTAAGCTCATCCGAAAAAATTCTTGCAAAAACACTCGCTGTGAGAATATCTATTTGTCTTCCAGCATCATTTATATAATATTCTTTCTGAACTTTGTATCCAGAGGATGAAAGTATTCTTCCAATTGCATCACCATATGCCGCTCCTCTTCCATGCCCAACATGTAAAGGTCCGGTCGGATTAGCTGAAACAAATTCAATTTGAACTGATTTACCTTTTCCATAATCTGATTCACCAAACTTTTGCGATTTTTGATTAATCTTATTAATAGTTGAAACAAAATCTGATCTTTTTAGAGTAATATTTATAAAACCTGGACCGGCAGATTCCACTTTTTCAAATTTTTTTGTTTTTTCAAGCCACTCAACTAGTGCAGTTGCGATATCTTTTGGGCTCTTTTTTAGATTGCTAGCAGCTATCATGCTGACATTTGTTGTCACATGGCCTTTATTGAGATCATCAGTAATAGAAGTAGAAAATTTTTTTTGTATTTGATTTATTTTCTCTTCTTCGATATTTTCAAATGAAGACAAAAATTTATTTATTTCCTCATTTAGTTTATCTATCATTGCTTCGCCCTACCAAGATAGCTTTCATCTCTTGTATCAACCTTAACAATTTCTCCCTCATTAACAAAAAGAGGTACTTGAATTACAACTCCAGTCTCAAGTTCAGCAGGCTTAGTAGCTCCAGAAACTGTGTCACCTTTTACACCTGGTTCAGATTTTACAATTCTTAATTCTACATTTACTGGAGGATCTACAAGTATTGGCTTGTCATCCCAGAGTATGATTTCACAAGTTTCCTGCCCAACAAGCCATCTTTTTGCATCTCCTATTTCGTTCAAACCAATTTCTATTTGTTCATAGCTGTTTGAATCCATAAAATGCCAAGATTCACCATCTGTATATAAAAATTCCATGTCTTTATGATTCACATCTGCAGCTTCAACAGATTCTCCTGATTTAAATGTTTTATCGTTAGTATTACCAGTAAGAAGATTTTTATATTTAACTCTCATTACAGCTTGGCCTTTTCCTGGTTTATGAAATTCATGCTCAACTATGGAGCAGGGGGCATTGTCAATTAAAATCTTAGTTCCATTTTTAAACTGGTTTGTAGAGATTTTCATTTTATGTAAAAACTAATGAAATATTATTTGTTAGTGCAATTGTAACTTTTTGTCATAAAACTAGCTAACAATCTGTTAAATAGTATTCGAAATATGTTTTGTTAAAATTAGATAGAATCAGAAAATAAGCATAAAATTAAACATAGCAGTTTTAAGGGAGATTTTATGAAAGCAACAACAAATATATTTATATCATTAGCAGCATTTTTTATAGCCATTACTATTGCTGGTGCCACAGGAATAGATCAAGTTCTAAAGGTTGTGATATTGGCATTTTTAATCCAATGGATTGCTTTTATACCTGCTTATGTACTACAAACAGAAAAGTTTTATGATTTGACAGGTAGTTTTACTTACTTATCTGTTGTTTGGTATTCATTAGCTTTATCATCTCAAAATTTAACAGTTTTAAATAAAGCAAATGTAATAGTTGTTGTCTTGATATCTATTTGGGCTGTGAGATTGGGCTCTTTCTTATTTATGAGAATCCATAGGGATGGAGAAGATAAAAGATTTAGAACAATAAAACCATCTGCCACACAGTTTTTTATGACTTGGACCTTACAAGGATTATGGGTTTCATTATGCTCCATGTGCGCTTTAACAGCCATAGCCTCTGAAACTGGCGTTCTAATAAACAATTTGTTTTATTTTGGCTTTACTTTATTTATATTTGGCTTTGCTATCGAAGTTATTGCTGATAATCAAAAATCTAAATTTAGATCAGTGCCTGAAAATAGAGATAAATATATCACTAGTGGCTTATGGGCTAAGTCAAGACATCCTAATTTTTTTGGTGAAATTATGCTTTGGACAGGTATTGCAATTATCTCTTTGAGTTCTTTGGAAGGAATGCAGTACTTAACATTAATATCGCCATTATTTACTTATTTGTTGTTAGTGTATGTCAGTGGAGTTCGCATGTTAGAAGCAAGGGCAGATAAAAAATGGGGTGATGATGAACTATATATGAAATATAAGAAAGAAACTCCAGTCCTAATGATTAAATTCTGGAAATAGAAGTTTTAGTAAAAATAAAAAAAAAGTTTTATTATATTAATATGACTGTTAATATGGTCAGTCTTAAAGGGAGACTTAACATGAAAAGAAAATTAAACTTTATGCATTTGTGCATGGTTATGGCGCTTTCTGCACCTTTACATTCATCTGATATGGAAAGTGTGCTTGAGGTTGGTAGAGATAACCAACAGTTGTCAGCTAAATCACAATCATTAATTGATTCCACAGAAAGGCAGACTGATAAAATTGTTAACGAATGGAAGGCTGTTTCAAAACAAGTTGAAGGTTTAAAGCTGTATAACGCACAAAAAAGAATTCAGATTCAAGCTCAGCTTGACTTAATGGATAAGCTTGATGAGCAACTTGTTCAGGTTGTTGTTATGCAAAGGCAAATACCTCCTTTAGCTGAAAAAATGCTTGATAGTTTAGAGTCTTTTATCTCTCTTGATACTCCCTTCAGGATTGAAGAAAGACAAAATCGAATCGATCTAGTCCGATCATCATTAGCTAAGCCTAAAGTTACAGCTTCCGAGCAAGTACGACAAGTTCTAGAGGCTTATAATATTGAAGCAGAATACGGAAGAAAAATTGATACGTATGAGAGTACTCTTAATGATGGAACTGTTGTGAATATATTAGTAATTGGAAGAATTGGGATGTTCTATCAAACTAAGGATGAGCAATCAAGCGGCAGATGGAATAATGAAACTGGTCAATGGGATGAATTACCTGGTTCTTACAGAAAACCAATAAGAGACGGCATAAGAATGGCTAAAAAGTTAGCCCCAACAGATATGCTAATGATGCCTATTATTAAAGGAGAGGCGTAATGAAAAATATACAAAAGATATCAATATTTATGCTTACCATAAGTAGTTTTGCATTTGCTCAAGATACCCAAAATGAAGAGGAAGAACTTTCAACTGTTGAAGCACTGTTAGCGCTTGTAAAAGAAGGAAAAACTGTAGAACAAGCAGCTAATGCTGATAGAGAAAGCAAGTTTATAGCTAACAAAAATAAACAAGCATCTATTTTAGCTGCTGAAAAACGAGAGCTAGCAAGACAGGAAAAAATTGCGGACACACTAGAAGCAGAATATAAAAAGAATGAAGAAATTCTTCGAGTAAAAGAAGAGGCCTACAACAAAGAACTTGGTTCGCTTGTTGAACTTTTTGGACATTTACAAAGCTCTGCTGGTGAGGCTGCTGTCCAATTTTCTGGCTCATTAACTGGTGCAGAGTATGGGCAAGACAGAGTTAAGTTTTTAAATAGCCTAACTGGAAAAATGTCTGAAACAACTGAGTTACCAACAATTAGAGAGATTGAAGGTCTTTGGTATGAATTGCAACGTGAAATGGTTGCAAGTGGTCAAGTTGTTTCTTTCACTACAAACGTTATAGACGTAGATGGCGAAACGTCAGAGTGTAATGTTACTAGGATTGGATTATTTAATGCTGTTTGTGATGGAAAATATCTTGAATACGCAACTTCAAAAGGACAATATGCATTTTTACCAAGACAACCTGCAGGCAGATATACAAAAACTGCCAGCAAAATAGGCAATGCTGATCCTGGTGAACAGGTAAAATTTGGTGTTGACCCAACCGGCCCTACTGGCGGAAGTCTGTTAGCAAACTTAATACAAACACCATCTTTAATGGAAAGAGCTCAGCAGGGTAGAGAGGTAGGATATGCAATTATTGCTGTTGGTATTATTGCAGTTATATTTGCTTTTTATAAGTTATATAGTTTATATATGATTGGAACAGCAGTTAGAAAACAAGCTGGTCAAAAAGCAGCAGATCCATCAAACCCACTTGGAAGAGTGCTTAAAGTAGGAAAGGATAATTTTGATAAAGATATTGATACTCTCGAATTAAAATTAGCTGAAGCAATTATGGCTGAAAGACCTGCAATCGATCAGGGCATTGGATTTATAAAAATTATTTCAGTTATAGCGCCACTAGCAGGACTATTAGGCACGGTAACTGGTATGATTGTTACTTTCCAGATGATTACCTTATATGGTACGGGCGATCCAAAGCTGATGGCTGGAGGTATTTCACAAGCTCTTGTAACAACAGTTTTAGGTTTATTGGTAGCAATACCAACAAGTTTGCTGCACTCGTTTACGCAGTCATCTGCTAGAGGAATTATAAGCATTCTTGAGGAACAAAGTACTGGTATTCTTGCTGAAAGGGCAGAATCTAAGTAGGAGCTAGGGTCTATGCTTTTTGCATTTACTGAAGCAATTTCTTCCATAAGAGATTTTATGGAAGCTGGAGGAAGTGTTCTATGGCTTATAGCCCTTCTTGTTTTTTTTATGTGGGGAATGATTTTTGAGAGAATATGGTATCTTTCTCATGCCTATCAAGAATATATAACAAGTCTATCAGCCAAATGGAATTCTAGAAGTGATAAAAAATCATGGCATGCTCTTCAAATCAGGGAGATGATGATCTCTCAAGCAAAGATGGAGATTAATAAGAACATTAGTATTATCCAGACTTGTATTGTTTTGGCGCCGTTGCTTGGTCTTTTAGGAACTGTTACAGGCATGATTGAGGTATTTCAGGTTATGGCTTTTAATGGCGGTGGTGATGCT
Organism: uncultured SAR86 cluster bacterium; assembly: GCA_902591565.1. Lineage (GTDB taxonomy): Bacteria > Pseudomonadota > Gammaproteobacteria > Magnimaribacterales > D2472 > SCGC-AAA076-P13. Next base: position 14,211 of record CACJBC010000010.1, read on the forward strand.
AGAGCTATGGCAGGAGGTGTTTCAAAAGCAACTCTACCAACAATGGCAGGTATGGTAGCGGCACTGTCTGGTTCTTTTGCTGCAATTTATTTAACCAGTACAAGTAAAAGACATGAATCCGAGCTTAATGATATTATTAAAAGAGAGATATAGAGGAAAAAAATGAGAAGAAATGCAATTACAAGCGCTGTTCAAGAAGAAAGTGATGAAATTAATTTAACACCAATGCTTGATGTTGTTTTCATCATGCTTATATTTTTTATTGTTACAGCAAATTTTATTAAAGAGCCAGGCTTAGAAATTAATAGGCCCGATTCAGATACGGCCGAGACTCAAGAGAATGCTGCAATTTTGATTGCTGTGGGTCCAACTGGAGAAGTCTGGATGGACGGAAGAAGAATTGATGTTCGTCAGGTAAAAGCTAATGTTGTTAAGTTATTGGCGGATAATCCTCAAGGCTCTGTCGTAATTCAAGCAGATGAAAAAGCAATGGCAGATACAATTATTCAAGTTATGGATGGTGCAAGAGAGGCCGGAGTTAATGCTATATCCTTAGCATCTGAGCCAAAATAGTTTTATGGATCAAATTTCTTCAGCACTTAAACCTGTATTCGGACCTCTACAGGATTTATATAACAAAGCATTTAATGCTAATAAATATGCTGCTGGTGTAGGATTATCTGTTGTAATTACCACTTTTCTTTTTTTTGTAATGGTTATACTTATATCTTTAGGCGACAGTGGAATGAAAGAAGATACTTCAGTCAAACTAGCTGACATTGTTATGCCTGAAAGACAAATTGATACTTTTTTATCAGAAGTTGATAAGCCAGATAAACCAGAAGAGCAACCAGAAGATATTGCTCAGCCAGAGTTAGACCTTCAACCTCTTGCTGGTATAGATGTATCAATAGCAAAACCTAAGGCTAATTTTAAATCAAGCGGCTCATTTTTTCGTGATGGTGAATACATTCCTCTTTTTAAGGTTCAGCCAATATATCCACGAAGAGCACAAGAAAGAGGAACTCAAGGTTTTGCAATTGTCTCCTTTACAATTACTGAGAGTGGAAGTGTTGAAAATGCAAAAGCGATTGAAGGCTATTGTGGTGATCCAACTGGACCTGAATCAGAATTAAGGCCTTGCACAATGTTTAATAGTGCATCTGCAAGAGCTGCTCTTAAACTAAAATATAAACCAAAAATTGTTGATGGCAAAGCAACCTCAGTAAGTGATGTTTTACATAGATTCACTTTTATAATGTCCGACGAAGAGGCTAGGTAATGAAATTAATTTCAAGTAAAAATAATTTTTTATATATATTCTTTATATTAGCAATTTCTCTATTGTATATGCCTGCTATATTGCATGCTCAATCAGCAGATGACCAACCAAAAAAACAAGTTAAATATAGAAAAGCTAGAGCACTTTCAACAAGCACTGCTAAAAAAATGGCCAAGGTTTACGAAGCACTAGAAGAAGTTGATGAAAAGGGCGAGCCTAATCCAGATATGGAAACAGTTATAGAAATTTTAACTGATTTAAGAAATCAGAAAGATTCACTAAAAAGCTATGATCGTTCAGTTATGTGGAATGCATGGGGTTATGTGTATTTTTCAGAAGAAAAATATATCAAGGCTATTGAGGCATATAATTATTTATTAAATGAGCCTGAGGGAACTATTCCTTTAAGAGTATCTGCTCTCCTAACTCTCGGACAGCTTTATTTGAGTCAAGAAGATTACAATAAAGGCATAAAATATATTCTTCAATGGATGGATGAAGTTGAGACTGTAACAGCTCAAGCATGGCAGTTGCTAGGAAGAGCATACTATTCTGTTGGAGATTACAATAAAGCTATTTCATCTCTAGAAAATGCAATTGCTTTAGCAGAAGAGGAAGGATATAAACCTAAGGAAAGTTGGTATGTGATTCTTGCGGCCTCTATTGGTGAACTTAAAAATGAAATTGGAGAAAAAGAGTCATATCTTAGACAGCTAGAAATATATGAAATATTAGTAAATTTATATCCAAAAAAACTATACTTTATTCAACTAGGCGGAATATATAACGAGCTTGGCAGAGAAAGGGATTATATGATCACGCTAAAAGCAGCATACCAAAAAGATATGCTTAACAGAGAAACAGAATATTTGGCATTAGCACAATTACTCCTTTTAAACCAAAATCCTTATTGGGCAGCCGAGGTTTTGGTCTCCGGCCAGAATAAGATAGTCACGTATAATGAAACCAAAAAAGATGAAGTTACAGGTGAAGAAATAAAAATAGAAAAAACTGGTCCGGTTATAAAAGAAACTGAAAAAAACTTAAAACTATTAGCTGATTCATGGAGAATGGCTCAAGAAATAGACAAAGCAATACCAGTATTAGAAAAGGCTGCGAAGATGTCTAATGATGGTAAGTCATATGTTCTTTTAGGTAACTTGTATTTATCTGAAGATAAAATTGAGCAAGCTGTTGACTCTATAAAAAAGGGACTAAAAAAAGGCAAAATTGATAAGATTTCTCAAGTACACCTAACTCTTGGACAAGCATATTTTGAATTACAAAAGTTTGATGATGCTAAAAAAGAATTTAGAATTGCTGCTAGAGATAAAGATAAAAAAGTGAAAACCACAGCTAACAATTGGTTAAAATATACTGAAAATGAAGAAATAAGGGTAAAAAATCTTGCTCTTAGAAGAGAGTATATTCAAAGTCAGTCATAACTTTAAGTACTCCTCAATTTTAAAATTGTAATCATTGTTTTCATCTTTTTCATATGATTTAGATGAAATTTTCTTCCAGTTAGACATATCAATTTTTGGATAATAAATATCTCCTTTAACATTACAATCAACCCTAGTAATGACAAGCTTATTTACTGAAGATGAGGTCTCTTTGAAAAGATAGCCACCACCAATAATTATTATTTCATTATCTATATTTTCTTTTTTGTTATGCTTTTCGGCACTATTTATGGCATCTTCTAAATTATTAAATACATCAGCGCCATCAATTTTTTTTAGAGTTTTAGATATTACATAATTTATTCTATTAGGAAGAGGTCTCCCAATAGACTCATATGTTTTTCTTCCCATGATTATTATTTTATTGAGAGTATATTTTTTAAAATGAGCAAGATCATCTTTTAAATTCCATGGCAAATCATTATCCACTCCAATGACAAGATCATTCGAAACAGCAACAAGATGGGAGATAGTTTTCATTTTTATACTGCCATTTTTGCTTTAATTGCTGGATGGTGTTCATAGCCTTCAAGCTTAAAGTCATCTATAGAATATGATGAAAGATCTTCAAGAGAATTTAATTTCGGTAAGATTAACTTAGGAGGATTAAATGGTTTTCTTGATATTTGTTCTTTGACTTGCTCTACAGAATTTAAATAAATATGGGCATCGCCAAAAGAATGAACAAATTTTTTTGGTTTGAGATTAAGTATTTCTGCAAAAATACTCAACAAAAGTGAATAGCTTGCTATATTGAATGGCACACCAAGAAACATATCAGCACTTCTTTGGTACATGTGACAACTTATTGTTCCATTGCTTATATAAAATTGCGACATAACATGACATGGAGGCAAGGCCATTTTTTCAATTTTTCCAACATTCCATGCTGAAAGGATATGCCTTCTACTTTCAGGATTATTTTTCAGACTACTTATTAAAGCTTTAATCTGATCAATGCCGTCCCAGTCTCTCCATTGAACACCATATACAGGACCAAGTTCTTTTCTTAATTCATTGTTTTCATATCCTAAATCTTTTCCTTGATTATCAGCATTATCCGTCCAAATAGTTGAATATTTTTTTAAGTCTGTAAGCTCTTCTCTATTTTTTCCAAACCTTATCTCAGCAAGCCTTCTTTCATCACTAGAGCCTTCCAGAAACCAAATTAGCTCAGATACAACGCCTTTCCATGCCAGTGATTTTGTTGTAACCGCAGGAAAACCTTTTTCTAGATCAAATGAGAGCTGATGACCAAAAGACGAAATAGTTCCTGTATTTGTTCTATCATTTCTTTTCTCACCATTCTCTAAAATATATTCCAGCAGATCTAAATAAGCTTTCATGAAGTTTTCCTTGAATAAAATAACATTATAAAACCAATTGCTATCATTGGAACACAGAGAATTTGTCCCATGCTTAGTGATTCTAAAAATACATATCCTATATGAGAATCTGGCTGTCTAAAGAACTCAATAATAAATCGTATTAATCCATATAGTATTAAAAAGCTAGAACAAACTACCCCATGAATTTTTGTAAGTTTATTTATCCAATACAAAAGAATGAATAATAGAATGCCTTCACCGAAACTTTCATATAACTGTGATGGATGCCTTAATAGACCAAATGGGTCTGTAGGAAAAATAAATCCCCAATGGCCATTTGTTTCTTTTCCATATAACTCACCATTAAGGAAGTTACCAATTCTTACAAGACCAAGGCCTATCGGCATAGCTAGAGCTGCTCCATCCATAAGTCTTAAAAAACTTAGATTATTTCTTTTAGAAAAAACTAAAAAACTTATTACTACTCCAACTAAACCTCCATGGAAACTAAGACCTCCTTGCCAAATATAAAACAGAGATAATGGATTACTTATTAACTGCTCTGTTCCATAGAAGATCATATAACCAATTCTTCCTCCGCACATAGATCCGATAAATAAACCATACATGAAGACTAAGTCATTAACTTTTTCATGATTCAAACCCAGCTCCATCATTATTTGATTAGATTTCAAGAAAAGGTATATAAAGATTGCGGACAATAACCAAGTAACTGCGTAGTATTGAATTTTTAATGGACCAATTTCGATCAATGAGGGATTATTAAAAAAATCTGATAATTCTATGATCATGAAAAAACCATATAAATAGATATAAGAAACATCATAGATGCCATCATTCTCTTTAACATTTTTTCAGATACATGATGCGCAATATTAGCGCCATATTTGGCGGCAAGTATACTTGTTAGACTTATACCAATAACAGCTGGCAAATATATGTAGCCCAAAGCAAAAGGAGGTAAAAGTATATTGTCGACACCGGAAATAAGATAACCAAGAGTACCAAAAACAGCTATTGGAATTCCACATGCTGCAGAAGTTCCCACACTTGAAGTCATTGGTAGCCCAGAAGCTTTTAAATAGGGCACTGAAAATATACCTCCACCGATGCCTAAAATAGATGATAAGAATCCAATTCCACTTCCAACAAAGTATGGTTCTTTGTTTGTTTGATTCCTTGGTTTTAGTTTTATATCTTTACTAACGCTCATCTGAATAGCAATAAGTAATGCAAAAATTCCTATAATTGTTTTCAGTAAATTTCCGTTAAGTTGTACTGCAAATAAAGCACCCAAGAATGCCCCAATTACTATTCCTGAAGCTAACGGTTTTAGAAAATTATAACTTATAGCATTTTTTTTACTATGAGCATATGCAGATGATATCCCTGTAAAAACAATGCAGCCTAAAGATGTACCTACTGCCATGTGAATAATAATTTCTTGCTCAAAACCAAATTGTATAAAAAAGGCTACAAAAAAAGGTACTGTAATAATTCCTCCACCAACACCGAACATACCAGCAATAAGCCCAGCAAAAATACCTAAAATTGCAAACAATGTAAGCGTTTCAATCATTATTTATTTCTGTACAAAAATCATCTTTAAGTTCATTGAGGGCTAACCGATATACTTCTCTTTTAAATTCAACGATAGCATACAATGGATACCAATAAGGAACCCATTGAAAATCAATAAACTCGTTATCTGGATCATTTTCAAAATGAATTTTTACATCATGTATAAGCTTAAACATGAACCATTTTTGCTTTTGACCTCTAAATCTTTTTTTTAGAAAATGATTCTTTCTTTTTTCATGTGGAACATCGTACTTAAACCACTTATCCGTTGAAGATATTAATTTTACATCTTTCTTTTTTATTCCAACTTCTTCATATAATTCTCTTTTTGCTGCCTTTAAAGGACTCTCCCCGAAATCTATACCTCCTTGTGGAAATTGCCAACTATCTATTTTTTTTCTTTTGCATAGCAACAATTTGCCGTTATCATTGATAACAATAATACCAACGTTTAATCTATATCCAGGTTCATTTATCATTGTGTAAATTATTATTTTTATGAAAAAGAATTTAGCAATATTTGATTTAGATAATACCATTCTTAATGGAGATTCTGATTATTCATGGATCAATTTTTTGATTGATATTGGTTATGTTAACAAAGATGAATATGAGAAAAAAAATCAATATTTTTATGACAAGTATTATGAAGGGAAGCTAGATTATGATGAGTGGGCTGAGTTTGCCCTATCAACAATTAAAGGTAAAAGAACAGAAGAAATCGAAAACCTCCTCAATAAATTCCTTTCAATAATCATAGAGCCAATGATTAATATATATGCCTTAAGATTATTACATAATCATTATCACAAAAACGATGTAATGTTACTTGCCTCAGCCACAAACTCTGTAATAGTTAATCCAATTGCCAAGAGACTTGGTTTCGAAAATATTGTTGCAACAGAGGTTGAAATAGTTAATGGAGTATATTCTGGTAAGTTTCAAAACACTCCAGCATTGGGTGAGGGCAAACTTCAAAAGGTAAGAGAATGGATGCTTAGGAATGATTTTTGTGATTTTAAGAATACTACATTTTACTCAGATTCAATAAATGACTTACCATTACTTTCAGCAGTTAACAAAGCGGTAGCTGTAAACCCTGATGATAAATTGCGAGAGGAGTGTGAGAAAAGATCTTGGGAGATTGTGGACTTACCTTAATTAGAATCTATATTATCTGCAACAATTTGTGCTGTATGTGCGCTAAGAGTCCAGCCTAGATGACCATGTCCTGCATGATAGAAAACCCCCTTCATTTTACTTTCTCTAGTTATAGGCATCATATTAGGAGTCATAGGTCTCAACCCAGCCCAAGGAGTATATGTCTCAGTGCTAACATTTGGAAAATATTTCTCTACCCATTTCAATAAAGGTTTAATTCTATCTTGTCTTATATCGGTATTTATTCCAGCAAGCTCTGCTGTGCCTGCAACCCTAAATCTATCGCCAAGTCTGCTAGCAACTATTTTTACGGGTTGATCGATTAAAGATACAGTTGGAGCACATTTTTTGGATATTTCATCTTTAAGATCAATTGTTACGCTATATCCTTTAACAGGATATATATTCATCTTATCACCGAGTCGACTTGCAAAGCTTTGTGTGTTGACTCCTGCACAAATGACAACATTATCAAATGAATCATTAATTATTTCATTTTCATGTCTCATGGTAAGAACAAGCTTATCTTTTTGCCTGGTTATATATTCAACTGTTGTTTTAAGTTGAAGGATTGCTGAATATTTTTCTACAAGAATTCTCTCTAGATTCGTACAAAATTTATGAATATCACCACTTGCATCAGATTTGGTATATATTCCGCCAAGAATTTTTTCATAATTTTTATTATTTTCGAAAGCTGGTTCTATTTTTTTGACTTCATCAGTAGTTAATACCTCCCACTCCATACCCTCTTGATGAAGCCATGAAACCTTTTCTTTATCTAGTTTGAATTCTTTTGCATTATCATAAAATCTTAGAATACCTTTTTTAAGTAATTCAAATTCTATTCCTTCTTCATCAGCTATTTTGAAATAAATTTCTCTAGCTTTTTTTGCAAAATTAATTGTATCAAGAGTATTTTTTTTATGATCACCCTTAAGAGTTGTCCACAGAAATCCGAGCATCCATCTATATTTTTGGATTTCAGGTGATGGATTAAATAATAGTGGAGCATCGGGAGTAAACATCCATTTAATTCCGCTCACAACATTTTTAGTTGTATTCCATGTTTCTGCGTTACTTGCACTTAACTGTCCTCCATTGGCATAACTTGTTGCCATTGCAGGATATCTTCTGGAGTCAATAATAGTTACGTTATGACCTTTTTTTACAAGAGCATAAGCCGTAGTTGTGCCAGCAATTCCAGCACCAATTACAGCTATTTTTTTCATAATGCATTGTCTCAACAAATATAAATAAAAGCGACACAATAATATTAAAAACTTACTTTTTATTTGATAAAAATTTAGTTACAATCCAAATAAGAATGATTCTCATTTAGAAAACCTATAAGAATATAAACATGAGCGAATTTATAATTGTATTTAGAGAAGTTTTAGAAGCATCTCTTGTTGTTGGTATCATTTATTTGATTTTAGAGAAATCAAATCAATTGAGCCACTTTTATAAATTATGGATGGGCGTCCTGGCTGCAATTGTTGCAAGCATTATAGTTGGATATTTTGTTTTAGCCGCAAAGGAATCTCTTGGCAATGATTCTACTGCAGCTTTATTTGAGGGCATTTTTCTTTATTTAACAGCTATTTTGATTTGGTATGTAATATTTTGGTTATCAAAACATGTTAGTGATAGAAAAGAGCTTGAAGGTAAAACTTTAAATGCTATTAAATTATCTTCATGGGGAGTATTTTTTGTAGTCTTCTTTGCAATTCTAAGAGAGGGCTTTGAAACTGCTGTTTTCTTAATCTCAAGCTTTTCTATTACTGGATCATTTTCATATTTAGGATTTATAACAGGAGCAGCTCTTGCAATCCTCATAGGATATTTAATAGTACTTCAAGGTAGAAAAATAAATTTAAGATATGTATTTAAATATACAACATTACTATTAGTTTTTTTATCAGCAGGGATGGTTGCGTATGGTACTCATGAAGTCGAAGAGTATTTAGTAAAATCAGACCAAATTGAGAAAACAGAAATTTATAGACCTTGGGATATTTTACAACCGCAGATAAATGAGCAAGGACAAAAGATTTATCATCCACTTCATGATAAAGGCTCTATAGGTGTTTTCTTAAAAGGGTTTTTTGGCTATAACAGCAACCCAAATATTCCTGAAGTTATTCTGTGGATTTGTGCTTTATTTTTTGGGTTAAATATGTGGAGAAGATTCTACTTTTAATTATCTAATTGATCCATATTATTAATAGCTTTATTCATTTGTCTCTCGCGAGTAGCATGTTCATTTACTGCCTTTAGCATTGCGTCTGCCTTTTTTAGCAATTCTTCGGTTGAGCTTCCAAATTTTTCAAACTCTTTTTTTAACTTACCAAATTCTTCCATAATCTCTCCGGCTCTATTATTAAGAGCAAGAGTTCTAAAGCCCATATGAACACTAATCAAATATGCTGCCAAGGAGTTTGGCCCCATAATTAAAACTCTTGAATCTCTAAAAACAGATTCGCGAAGATTTTCAATAGAATCGATTAATTGCATTAAAGACTCACTGGGTATATACATAACTCCGAGGTCGACAGTTATACCCGATTGAAGATATTTATCTTGGATATCTGATGCATCTTTTATTACATGTCTTTTTATATCGTCTATAGATTTTTTAATTAATCTTTCGTCTGTTTGATTAATTGAATCTAGATAAGTGTCATAAAGTCCTGAAGGAAATTTGGCATCAATTGGCAACAAAAGTCCTTCTGGCATTTTTAAAACAAACTCTACTCTCTTGCCAGTGCCTTTGATTACTTCTGCATTTTTTATATATTGATTTGGATTGAAAATATCTTGCATTATGGATTCAAGCGACCATTCACCAAATTTTCCTGCAAGGGTTCCACCAGACAAGTATCTTCGTAACTTATTCAATGGATCATGAAATGACTGAATATCTTTAGTTAGATCTAATAAGGTATCTTCTTGTTTTAATAGTGCTTTGTCTAATTCCTTTATTGACTCTTGATCTTTGTCTTTATTGGACCTATTTTGAATCTGTAAGTAAATAATGATGATTAATAATGAAATTATTATTACTGATATGATTGTTAAAATCCAGAAATCCATTTTTATCCAAGAAAGTTTTAAATTTTCTTATAATATATACCACTAATCTTTTAATTCTATAAAATAAGCGGTATGTCAGAGAACATTTTAACTTATTTTGAGCAGATCAAGGCCCAAGGTCTTTCAATTGATATAACTAGAGGAAAACCAGATTCACATCAATTAGATTTGGCAAATGACTTATTAAGTATGAATGTAGAGCCATTTGACGGCAAAGTTGATTTAAGAAATTATGGAGAGCCTTTCGGCATTGAAGATGCCAGAGTTCTTGGCGCAGACCTTCTTTCAGCTACTGCTGATCATGTTATCACGGGCGAGCAATCTAGCTTAATGCTTACTTATCAGATGATTCTTTCAAAATACTTATTTGCTAAACCTGTACCTTGGAGAGATATCGAAACTCCAAAATTTATATGTCCTGTACCTGGATTCGACAGACATTTCAGAATGCTAGAAGATTTTGGAATCGAAATGATAGCAATACCTTTGATAGAGGATGGTGTCGATCTAGATGCGCTGTCAGATGCTCTTCAAAGTAACTCAAATGTTGTTGGAATAATTTGTGTACCTCGTCATTCAAATCCATCTGGAGAAGTTTACAGCGACGATAATATAAATGATCTTTTTGAAATTGGTAAAAAATATTCTGAAGATTTCCTTTTTCTTTTTGATCATGCCTACTTGGTTCATGACTTTCTTCCTACCAAGAATCAAATACCAGTCTGGAAGTTAGCAGAACAAAACAAAACTACCAATCAAACTGTAGTTGTAACTTCTTTCTCTAAAGTTACTTTTGGAGGCGGCGGTTTATCATTTATGGCTGCAGCGGATGAAAATTTATCTCTAATTAAAAGAATAAGAGGTTCTATGGTAATTTGTCCTGACAAGGTTAATCAAAAAAGACATACAAAGTTCTTTAAAGATTCTAATGCTGTAAAAGATCATATGAAAAAACATGCTGATTTAGTAAGGCCTAAATTTGAAATAGCATATCAAGCATTAGAAAAACTTGATAAAGATATTGGTGAATATTCTCGACCAACTGGCGGCTATTTTATCACTTTTACATCACATAAACCTATTGCCTCAAAAATTGTTGAGTTATGCAAAGAGGCTGGAGTACTTCTAACCCCAGCAGGTGCGACACATCCTTATGGAAATGACCCTAAAAATAATACCTTAAGAATTGCACCAACATTTATTAATGAAAAAGAGTTAGAAATTGCAATGGACGTTTTTGTAACTGCTGCACAGATAGCTCATAACCAAACTTAATTTAGTTTTTTGCTTTGCTATGAGGCTGATAGTTAACACCATCGAATGATTCGAATATCTCCTTGATACCAGGATGATTACACTGTTTTTTTGACTTATCTAACAATAAGTTTTGTTCCGAAACATATGCTATGTAAAAAATTTCTTTATTTTCAGCAAATAAATGATAGAAAGGCTGTTCTTTGTTTGGTCTAATTTGCTCAGGTATAGCTTGATACCACTCTTCTGTATTATTAAATTCTGGATCTAAATCAAAGATAACACCTCTAAAGTTTAAAAACTTATGCTTAACTATATTCCCAATAGAAAATTTTGCTTCAACTAATTTCTGCATTATATTTATAAATTAAACTATTTAAGGAAAAAAGTCATGATAGAAAATTTTAGAAAAGATCACAAAAAAGAAGATTTTATGGTTGTTTCAACAAACAATATAGAGGGAGCTATAATAACTGAGTATTTAGGAATAGTACAAGGAAGTACTGTAAGATCAAGAAATGTGGGCTCTGATATTTTTGCAAATTTAAAAAATTTAGTTGGTGGAGAGCTAGTTGGTTATTCTAAATTACTTCAATCTTCAAGAGATCAGGCATATCAAAGAATGTTAGATGATGCTATTGAAAAAGGAGCTAATGCTATAATTTGCTTTAGATTTCAAACTTCTACCATAACTCAAGGCGCATCAGAAATATTGGCATATGGCACTGGAATAAGAATTAAAAAATAAGGAAAAAATGAATAAAACAGAAAAAGTAGCATTTAGAGAAGCAGTTATTGTTGTGATGATGGGAGCAGTAATTAATTTTCCCCTTCAAACATTTTTATTATGGCTGACAATTGATAATTGGCAATGGTCAAATCCATTAACAATTTCATTATTTACGCAAACTATACTTACGCTGGTTGCATTAGTAAGAGTTTTCTCAATAAGAATGAGATTTCAAAGAGGAAAGTTTTAAAACTCAATCATTCTTCTTGGCATGTTCTTTTAAATGGTTTTTATAAGAATCTTTCATTCTCATTTTCATTCTATGTGAAATCATATCCTTACACCATACATCATAAACTGTTGAGTAATTTGAGGCCAAGGTAGATAAAGCGATTGCTTCACCCCATTTTTCATCATTCCAAGATTTATCTTTTAAATCTCCATGTTTTTTTATGTCATCAAAAACACTATCTGCAGCACCAAGAAACCATCCAATACCAGACTTAGTTTCCATACACTCTTTAGCACTCATAAGCATGTTAGGGTGTTCTTTTTTTTCTTTTTTATGATCATCCGCATACAAGGAACCCACCATAGAAAAAGCAATTATTAAGGTAGTTATTTTTTTCATATTTCTCCAAAAATTTTATTCATATTAATAGAGTAAATTATTTACAAAAAAGTTCAAAAAAATATTTACTTTTAAAAAAAAATATTCATAATGCTCCGATATTTATACTCATAGGCACAACTCTTTTTGTCTATCAGTATGACTATCCTTGAAATCATTCAAATTATTAGCGTTATTTTTGGCACATTGATAGCCGCACCCCTTATTGTCTCAAAAAAGTATAATAAGAGATTGCTAGGTCTTATTGCAGTTGCAATGGGTAGCATCCTTGCGATGATAGTTCAACTATATGCGGGCTTATATTACTTTTTCTTTGCTTCTGCTTTTTGGTTATTAAATTCAGCGCATGCAATTCGTAAAATGCTTAAGACAAATAGAGAAATTTTTTAGATATTAACAAAATCTTTATATCTTAGGATTGTTAGCCCTCTTGAATCATCATTCATTTTTTGCACCATTGCTTTAGCAACATCTCGCGCTTCTACAAATTTAAAATCTGAAAAAGGGCCTAGCATCAATGGCGAAAAAATTTTACCCCCTAACTCGATTAATGAAATATCAAGTTTGAATGATTCATTTACTCTTTTGCCAAGTAAGTGGCTTGGTTGAGCAAAGATAGTTTTTGAATATCCTATTTTTTTTATAAGATTTTCCATATTGCCCTTTGTTTTAAGATACAAGTTATATGAATTTTTATCTGCACCAATTGCAGAAACTATTGCTATTGATCTTGCACCATTATCAAATGCTTTTTTAGCTATTTTTAAAACATATTCACAATCTACTCTAATAAAATTATCTCTATCAGATTTGCTAATATATAACAGCTCACTTGAGCCTAACTTTTTTCCAATTGCAATATAAACGTGATCAATTCTTGGAAGGTTTATTTCATCTAAGTCATCAAATTCTGTAATGATTTCTTTAAATTTATTTTGATCTTTATCTGAAGTTCTTCTAGATAATAAGAAAATATCTTGATTTTCTTTTGAAATGCATTCAAAAATTTCATTACCTACAAGTCCGGAGGCTCCAATTAATAATGTTCTTGTTTTTTCCATTAAATTAAACTAATAATTTTTGATATTAGGTCTTCTATAGATTTATTGCCATTCAACGTAATATGAGCCCATTTATTATAGAGAGGAACTCTTTCTTTATATATGTCATCAATACTTAAACCATCAGGAGCAGCCAAACCTCTTTCTTGACCATCCCCAATTCTTTGTTTAATTTCATCAAGAGGAGTATTGATGTACATAATTTTAGAAAAAGAGCTTAGATGTAACATTGATTTTTCAGAATAGACGGCACTACCTCCTGTAGATATAACTTTTATGTTTTCATCGAGTCTAAGTATTACCTCTTCTTCAGCTTGCCTTACAAATTCGTAACCCTTTTTCTTTTTTAGTTGTTCTAAGGATAATTTAAATTTTTCTTCAATTAGTAAATCGGTGTCAACAAAACTAATATCTAATTGTGATGACAAAGCTCCACCAATTGTTGATTTTCCACAACCTGCCATGCCTATAAAACTTATATTATTCATTTTTAGCAAACTCCTCAGTTGCTTTAATTAGTTCATGAGTGATCTCTTTTTCAAAAGCAGTATGTCCAGAAGAGGGCGCAACTATTAAGTTGGCTTCTGGCCAATTTTTGGATAATTCCCATGCAGTTGTCATCGGGCAAACAATATCATATCTACCTTGAACGATTGTAGTAGGAATATTTCTTATGATATCTATTCCAGATTCTATTAATTGATTTTCGTGTTCCAAGAATCCTTTATTAACAAAATAATGATTTTCAATAAGAGCAAAGGCTAATGCAAATCTAGGATCAGAGAAGCTATCTGCCATATCTGGGTTATAACTCAAGCTACTAGTTGAGCCTTCCCATCTGGACCAAGCTATGGCTGCATTTAATTTTTTTTCTGTGTTATCGCTTTTAAATATTTCATGATACGCGGACATTAAATCATCTCTCTGACTTATATCAATTGGCTCTAAAAATTTCTCCCATGCCTCTGGAAAAATGTTGGAAGCTCCTTCTTGATAAAACCAATCTAGCTCTTTTTTTCTTAGCATAAAGATTCCTCTAAGAACCATTTCACTAACGGATTTTGGATAGGTTTGAGAGTATGCAAGAGATAATGTACTACCCCAAGAACCACCAAAAACTAGCCATTTTTCAAATCCAAGTTTATTTTTAAGAGTCTCTATATCTTCAACAAGATCCCATGTTGTATTTTGTTCCAGACAGCCATGAGGCTTACTTCTTCCGCAACCTCTTTGGTCAAAAATAACAATATGATACCTTTCTGGATTAAAAAACCTTCTTACTGTTGTGCTTCCCCCACCGCCTGGACCGCCATGAAGAAAAACTGCTGGCTTACCATCTGGATTACCACATTGCTCATAATAAATTTCATGACAGCCTCTTTCCATGTAACCTGTATTAAATGGCTCAATAGCAGGGAAGAGTTTGAGCATGTCAGACATATAAATTAGCTATATTTTTTTTTAAGAGATTTAATTTCATTTGAAATAATGACTACTTTATCTTTAAAAAATTGCTCATGATTTTTTTCAACAACATCTAAATCGTATAAGTAATTAACCATCGTTCCTTGAGATTGTTTTATGCCTTTAGCAGATAGATCTGCATGAAGATTTATCTTATGAAGAATAGCTCCGTTGCCAAGATGAAATCTAGCCACTGGATCATTAGGAAGTCCATCTTCTCTATTGGATTCAGTTAAGTAAATTATCGAATTTTTAAGAAGAACCTCATCTTGATCTTCATTTAAACAATTTTCATATGCCAAAGGTGCATTTTTTTCCATCCACTTCATCAATCCAGGAATAGGAGATAGTGTTACAAATTTATCTAAACCTTGAATCTCTTGTTTAAGCTTATGTGCTACTTTTTTGATTAAAAAATTTCCAAATGAAATTCCAGAAAGACCATCCTGACAGTTAGATATAGAGTAAAAAACAGCAGTATTGATTTCATCAAAGCTTAACTCTTCTCTATCAATTTTAATAATATTTTCAATTGATTCTGGTATTTCTTTTGTGAAAGCAACTTCAACAAATATTAGAGGATCTTCAGGCACAAGAGGATGAAAAAAGGCAAAACATTGTCTGTCATTCGGTGCCAGTCTTGACCTTAAGTCTTTCCATGAATTTATTTCATGAACTGCCTCATACTCTATAATTTTTTCTAGAATATTTGCCGGTGTAGACCAATCTATTTTTTCCAAGACAAGAAATGATGGGTTAAACCAATACTTAAATAGTTTGAGCAAACTAGCATCAAGTGGTCTTAGTTGATCTTTATTTTTTTTTAAAAGACTCCTAACCCTTTCTCTTAGTTTAATAAGTCTATGAGTACCATTTGGAGTAGCATTTAGTCTTCTAAATAACTCTATCCATTTTGGTTCGGCAGCATTGCTAATCCCTTGTAAATTTTGCTGATTTTTATTTTTTGAATAATTTTGTGTAGCTTTGATAATTAAATCAGTATTTACATCATACTCCTTAAGAAGATGCTCGAGATATATTACTAAGTCTTCATCATTTTTTTCTTCGATTAAATCTAATAAATGCTCTCCAAACGCAATTGAAGAAACCTCTCCAGATGTGTGCATTACAGATTCAGTTGCTTGATTTATGTTCTTATGTAGTGTGCCAAAGCCTTGTGAACGAAATCTTCTTAAGCTTAGACCATTCTCCATAATGGAAGAAATCATATTTTGGAAAAAATTCATAGTTAAACTATACTTTACAACTTTTATTTAAAGCAATTTAAAAAAATAAAGAAGTTATCAATAATTCGATAAAAAATGAAAAATAAAGATTTAAATTCAAAATTTTATATTCATCCTGAAGGGTGGAAGTTTGCTTTTATTTTTTTTGTCTCGTCACTTTTTATGTCATTAGTCTATTTACCATTAGCATATGTAGGATATTTATTAACACTGTTTACGTTATGGTTTTTTAGAAACCCTGAAAGAAAAACTCCCAAAAACTCAAATTACATTATCAGCTCTGCTGATGGTAAGGTTTGCCTAATTGATAATGCAATTCCACCTCAAGAAGTTCAGTTTGGAACTAACCAAATGCTTCGTATATGTGTTTTTATGAATGTCTTTAATGTTCATATAAATAGAAGTCCTATTGAAGGCAAAATCGATAAAGTCATATATAAAAAAGGCAGTTTCTTCAATGCTAGTCTAGATAAGGCTAGTGAAAAAAATGAAAGAAGCAGTATGATTATCTCTAATACAAATGGCACTCAACTTGTAGTTGTTCAAATTGCAGGATTAATTGCTAGAAGAATTTTAAGCTTTGTCTCTGATAATCAATATCTTGATCAAGGAGAGAGATACGGTTTAATAAGGTTCGGATCTAGGGTTGACATCTACATGCCATTAAACTCCTCTATAAATTGTAAAGTAGGTGATAAGGTTATTGCTGGAGAAAGTGTGCTTGCAATACTGGCTGAAAATCAATGAAAAAAATTAATTTAAGATCACTTTTACCAAACCTAATTACATTATCAGGCTTGAGTTTTGGATTAAGTTCTATGAGATTTGCAATTGAAGGAGAATACAACTTAGCAATACTTTGCATACTTTTTGCAGCTGTATGTGATGCTTTAGACGGCATGCTTGCAAGACATTTAGATAGCGAATCAGATCTTGGATTTCAATTAGATTCACTTTCAGATTTTTTAAGCTTTGGAATTGCCCCAGGCTTACTTATGTATATGGCTGTTTTTAATCAAAATAGCATTGGAGCATTCGCTGCATTAATTTTTATAGTATTTTCATGTTTGCGATTGGCGCTCTTTAATGTGCTTCATGAAAAATCTAAGAACAACGAAGCACAAAGAATAGATTTTTTTACTGGAATACCAACTCCAGCTGGAGCCATATTAATATTGTTACCATTAACTCATGTTTATATTGGTTATGACTGGGCATATGAAAATCTCAATTTTGTAGCTGGCTATATTATTTTAATTAGTGGTCTTCTAGTAAGTAAGATTCCAACTTTTTCGATAAAAGGAAGAGACCAATTTATCAACTCAAAGCTCGTTTTTTTAGCTATATTTTCTACTCTAGTTTTAAGTATGATTAATTTTCCATGGCATACATTAAATTTATTAGCTTTTATTTATTTTTTTACAATTCCTTTTTCAATACTATCTTGGCAAAAATATAGACTTAAACACTAGATATCATTTTTTCAGTTTCTTCCCACAATCTTTTTGCTTCTTCTGTATCTATTGCATGATCAGCAACACCAAAATACCTATGCATTGATTCATCTATATTTTCTTTCCGCTTTGCAATATCACAATTTTCACAAAACACTCCACCAATATCATTTAGCATTGAGCTCACAGCACACCAAATAGTTGTTGAAGCACCCTGTGAAGGACTCTTAAAAAAGTTTGCTGCTAAATCTGATAGTGAGCCATCCTCTTTTTTCCATCCAAGTGCAACCATTTCCTCGTGCTCTAGATGTCTTTGTAGAGGGGTTAAAATACCGCCAGGGTGCACTGCAAAACTTCTAATACCTTTATCCTTCATTTTTCTATCAAACTCAATTGCCAAAAGAGATGCAGCTGTTTTTGATTGTCCATATGCAGTCCACTTATTGTATGAGCTGTCTTCAAAATGTATGTCATCCCATAAAATTTTTGAAATAGAATGAGCAGAAGAAGATAGGCTAATGAATCTTGATTGCCCGTTCGCACGAAATTTATTCATTAACTGATCTAGAAGTAATTGATGTCCTATATGATTGACGCCAAATTGGCTCTCCCAATTATTACCAATCCGCGTTTCTGGACATGCCATGATACCAGCGTTATTTATTAAAATATCAAGCTTTAGATTTAGTTGTGAAAATGATTCAACAAAATTCATTACTGAGTTTAGATCAGCAAGATCCATTTCATAAATATCATTTTTAGGCACAATGCCGTCAAGAATAGATTTTGCATGATCAAGTCTCTTTGCTGGAACTATTACTTTAGCATTCGCTTTTTTTAAAGCTTTAGTTGTTTCCAAACCAATTCCAGAATAACCTCCGGTAATAATGATATTTTTATTAGATAGATCAAGATCCTTGATGATTTCATATGGTTCAGTTTTTTGTCCAAACCCAGAATGAAGTGGTTGTTGCAGAGTAGAAATCATAATTTTTTCTTACAGTATGACAATTTAATATAGTAAAGTATTTACATAATGTCTAAAAGTTTTGTTCTCTCATCTAGAGTGATAAATAATAAAATTAATCATCCTAGCTTTGAAAAAAGATTTTCTCATAATCCATCAAACTCATTAAATGATTTAGATCTCTTTAGAAGAGGCCAACCATTTGATTTATATAAAGAACTTAGGGAGAGTGCGCCAGTGTTTTTTCATCCACCAATGCACACTGATCCTGAGCCAGGGTATTGGGTTCTAACAAAATATAAAGATATTAAGACTGTATCAATGAATCCAAAGATTTTTTCATCACAGTATTCAACTGGCAATCTATTAACACTTGGCTCAGAGGAAAATAGACACCCAAAGCTATTCAAATCTACTATAGATCATATGTTAAATCTCGATGGAGAAATGCATTTGAATTTAAGAAAAGAACATATGCCTTTCTTCAAGCATGGATATATAGATGAATTACAAAAAAAAGTTTCCTTAAAAGTTAGTGATTTATTAGATGAAGCAGAAAAACTTAATGAATTTAATTTAGTTAAAGAGATATCGCAACAGCTTCCAATTTTTACTCTTTCCGAAATTTTAGGAATTCCAGAATCAGATAGACAAAAACTCATAGAGTGGATGGAGTTTTTAGAGCTAGCCCAGTATTTTACTCTTGAGCAAATAAAACAAAATGAGGAAGGAATAACTGACACAACACCTGATCCCGCTCTTGTTGAGATGTTTAATAATATGATTGATGAAATGTTTGATTATGGAAGATTTATCCTTAATAAAAAGAAAGATAAACCTGAGAATGATTTACTCAGTGCAATTGCAAATGCAAAAATTGAGGGAGAAGACTTATCGCAAGAATTTCTAGATGGCTCATGGCTTTTAATAGTTTTTGCTGGAAACGATACTACAAGAAATACTATGAGTGGTGGCATTAAATTACTTCACGAAAACCCTGAGCAAAAACAATTAGTTTTAGATGATTTTGAAAGGGTCTCAGGATTAATAAATGAGACTGTTAGATATGTCTCTCCTGTAATTCATATGAGAAGAACTTCCCTTGAGGAAACATTTATAGGCGAACAAAAAATAGGCCCGTATGAAAAAATTGCATTATGGTACGGAGCTGCAAATAGAGACCCTGAAATTTTTGATTCACCAGATGAATTTAATATCTTGCGAGAGAATGCTGATCAACATCTTGCTTTTGGTATAGGGAGGCATACCTGTTTAGGAAAACCAGTTGCATTAATGCAATTAAGAGAATTTTACTCACAATTCTTATCTAGATTTCCTTATTATCAAATAACAGGAGATTGGAAAGTTGCACCAAATAATTTCGTACATGCAATTCAAGAAATACCCATACGACTTAAAAAGTAGATAATTTTTTTATAAAAAATTAAAAAACTATAAAAATTATTTTTAAAAAAAGATTTAAATTTTATACACAATAAAGATTGTAGTGACTAGTATGTGTTTTTTTAATGTATATAATTTTAAGGGTATGCAATTAAAAGGAGAGAGTTATGAGCATGAAAGAGTCATTTATTTCAGTTTTTAAAAACTGGAGAAACTTTAGTGGTAGAGCATGTCGAAGTGAGTATTGGTTTTTTGTGCTTTCAATTTTTCTCATTGCTTTCGTATTAGCATTTGTAGAAGCGTTGTTAGGAATCTTCAATGAAGAAATTGGTTACGGACCAATGACCTTTTTATTTCAAATTATAACTATCATTCCGAGCATTTCTGTGACATCAAGAAGATTGCAAGATAGAGGCATTTCTGGATGGTGGCAATTGTCTTATATCTTAATTATTCCGATATTTGTAATTTTCATTTTATTAATGTTGCCTGCAAAAGAAGATGAAAATAAATGGGGCAGAAATCCATTACTGGAGACTTAAAACTTATGAATAAAATCTATATTTCTTTACTACTAATTTTTAACACTTATATAAGCGCAGACGAGATTTCTGTTGATGAGATGGTAGATTTCATTGTTCAAGAACAATTCCTATCACAACAAGAAGATACAATGAAAAATTCTATGCATACCATGATGGAGTCAATGGGTTTGAGTGTAAAAAGCAAAGCAATGAGCGATTTCTTAGATCCTCTTATTAATGAATACATAAGCAGCATAGAGAAAAAAGTTCCTGCTCTGTATAAAGATATTTATTCTGATGATGAAATAACAGCACTCTATAATTTTATGAAAACCAAGGAGGGGACCTCTATCAACAGCAAACAATCTCTTATGGTTGAGAAGACCATGCTCATGGTTAGTGAAGATGCGGTTAAATTGAGTGAAAGTATAGGAATTGCATTTCAAGAAAATCCTGAATTGATTCAGTCTTTAATGAAGCAATAGTCATTCTAAAGGGTTTGAATGGTGCCCAGAGGTGGGATCGAACCACCGACACAAGGATTTTCAGTTCTTGACTCGAAAATAAAAACCTCATAAGAATGCATGTATCAGAGGTTACTGTGCATATTACTGTTCATAATTTAAATTTAAAAATTAAGTTTCTTTAAAAGCAGAATCAAACTTTTTAAAAAAATCTCCAAGTTCTTCAAAGTTTGAATCATCTATTTGGATTTCATTTAAAATCTTTTCTATATTTTTTCCAACCTCATTACCATTAACTGATAATGGATTATCAAAAATAAGTTTTGCATCAATTTGATTTGTTGAAACAGACTTTGACCATTTCACCCAAACAGACAAAGGTCTATTTCCATCCCACTTATTTTTATTCACTCTATAATTTATTCCTTTGCACGCAAAATATAAATCGACCTTAGGGGCATAATCTGAAATTGCCTGAATCTTTTCAGCATAATCTTGAATAGTTTTTTCTTTGCTATCTGTAACAATTATGTAATTTGATATGCCTGAATCTTTTACCTTTACCCCGTCAATCAGAGCATCTTTTTTTTCTTTAGGCAGCGACGTACCAGCATAAAAATCAATTTTTTCATCATTTGTGAGATTTAATTTAGATGATAAAAATCCCCCTTTACCTTTACCAACTTCAAATTTCCAACCAATTCTTATATTTTTATCCTTCCCTCTATAGTAAATAAGTTTATTCTTATAAAAAATATCTTTAATTTTTAGTAACTCCTCACTTATTCTTTTTTGAGCATTTTCTCCAAATATTTGCCTAAGTCTTTCTAATTTAATCTTATTAGCAACAAACCAATAATTAGTCTGCTTTATTGAAAACTTAAACTCTTTTTCCTTCCCATTTAAACTTTTTGCTTTTACATATAGGTCTGTTTTACATTCACCATTTGCGGATATGGTAGGTTTTTCAGATTGAATTACTTTATATGTCTCACCGTCAAAATTAAAACTTAACCCTCTTTTAAAAAAAGATTGGACTCTATCTTCTGTTTTTATAAATGTTTTTACCATTTTAGAAAGATAGCATCTATGAGAAGATATCTCCATGAAGATAAGTTCTTTTTTTACAGGCGCAGGTGGACTAGATTTAGGTTTTAAAAATGTAGGTTCACAGATCTTATATGCTAATGAATTTGATAAAAGTATATGGAAAACATTTGAAAGAAATTTTACAAAAAAATCAAATACATTCTTAGATAAAAGAAGCATTACTGAGGTCAATGCAGATGAGGTTCCAGATTGTGATGGAATAATTGGTGGACCGCCATGTCAATCATGGAGTGAAGCAGGCGCACTTAGGGGAATAGAGGACAAGAGAGGTCAATTATTCTTTGATTTCATAAGAATACTCAAAGCAAAAAAACCAAAGTTTTTTTTGGCAGAGAATGTATCAGGTATGTTAGCAGCGAGACATTCAGAAGCACTTAAAAATATAATTACCTTATTTGAAAAAAGTGGATATATAGTTTCATATAAACTCTTGAATACCAGCGACTATGGCGTACCACAGGATAGAAAAAGGGTAATTTTCGTAGGTTATAGAAAAGATTTAAAACTTAAATTTACTCACCCTGAACCATTGGCATCTTCAAAAGATGAAAAGTTAACTTTAAGGGATTCTATTTGGGATCTCAGGAACAATGCTCTACCAGCAAAAGAAAAAAATAAATCAAATCTAGAAAAATGCAAAATACCGAATCATGAATATATGATTGGAGGTTTTTCAACAATATTTATGTCAAGAAATCGAGTAAGAGCATGGGATGATCAATCATTTACCATTCAAGCAGGGGGCAGGCATGCTCCAATTCATCCTCAGGCGCCTGAAATGTTGTTTGTCGAAAAGAATAAGAGAGTATTTGTTCCTGGAAAAGAAAAACTATATAGAAGATTGTCTGTTAGAGAATGTGCAAGAATTCAAACCTTCCCAGATAATTTTATTTTTGATTATGAAAATATTGCAGATGGTTATAAGATGATTGGCAATGCTGTCCCAGTAAAATTTGCTGAAGTTTTAGCAAATACAATTAAAAATGATTTAAATTTATGAACAGTAAAGTCGCTGTTCATAACTGTTCATAAAATCATATTTTGAAAAATGCTTTAAGAGTGGTGCCCAGAGGTGGGATCGAACCACCGACACAAGGATTTTCAGTCCTTTGCTCTACCAACTGAGCTATCTGGGCAATAAATGAAAGAGGATTATAGAAAAGATTCCATCCAATGTCATTAAGATTAAATTTTTAATTAATTAGCTTCGAACCTTTTTATTTTCTGGATCATAAAGAGACCCTTTTCCAACTATTTTAACCGTAATAGGGTAAACACCATCACCATCTTCATTAAAGTATTCGATGGCTAGTTTTTGACCTTCTTTTGCAAGTTCAGCAGGCAAATAGCCCATTACAACAAATTCTTTTAAAGAAGGACAGTAAGACATTCCAGTGGTATATGATCTTCTTCCTTTACTGTCCACCGGGACTTCTCCACTACTTGGATCAACTATTGGAGAAATTCCAACAGGGTACCTAGGAACTCCCGATACATTGAGGTCGTCCACGGTCATGGTACACAAAATTGCACACGGGTCTTCTTCTCTGTGTTTTAAATGAGCGGCCTTACCATGAAAATCAGCTTCTTTGACAAGAGGTCTCTGAATAGCTGCCTCACACGCATTGTATTCAGTTTCTAGATCAGCGCCTTGAAGCCTAAAACTTTTTTCAAGACGTCTGCTATTAGCATAGGTTTCTATTCCAACAGGAATTACTCCAACTTCAAGTAATGAATCATATAATGCTAAGCCTTCGTCACTACTATTGTTGAGATAAATTTCCCAACCACTCTCACCAACATAGGATATTCTTGCAGCCCAGACATCAATAGTTTTACCGCCTGATAAATTAAGAGTTAAATTTTTTGCTGTTACAAATGGAAAATTCTCTAGGCTAATTTCATCTGGATTAACAAAATTACCTAGTGCCTCTTCAGCTTTTGGACCCCATAGACCAAGTGTAGCTATATCATGAGTTCTAATTGTGATTTCAGCATCAAGATTATTGTCATCTCTATAATTACGCAATGTAACCCAATCTCTATTCCCATCAGCTCCACCGGTTACAACTCTATACTTGGTGTCACCAAGCCTTGAGATTGTTAGATCAGCATGAACACCACCATCTTCATCGAGGAAATT
>CACJBC010000011.1 GCA_902591565.1 uncultured SAR86 cluster bacterium
TGGAAAACTGTTGTTTCTTATGAAAGCAAGTCTGGTACATACGGAACCAACTCTGATGGAAGTTTCCATAAACCAGTAGTAATTCAAACGGCTCAAGATTGGGAAAATTCCAATCAAGGCGGTGTAATTAATGTTCATTATCCAGAAGCTATTCAATTATCCGATGATGTTGTTTTTGTTCGATTTTATTACGAGGGAGTTACTAACGTCGATGGTGTTAGTAAACCATATAGAACAAGGGTAACAATGAACTGGGTTAAAGAAAGTGGAAAATGGGTGGCAAAGACCCAGCATTATTCGTCAGCCTCATATGGTGGCGTGCACGTTACTCAATCAAGTGATTTTGAGGATTAGAATCGTGAAAAAACTTTTATTAATTAACATATTCTTTTTGAATGCCATTTGTATTTCTGCTCAAGATGTTGACATTGTTAACTCTGACTCTTCGGGCTATGTTCTGTTATCAACATATGAAATGGCCTATGGCAGTAAGTATAAAGATCTTGAGAAGAGCTTAATCAAAGAAACAAAGGCCGGAGTTAAAGATGGCTATGATACCTGTTCCTTGTATAGACATGTTCAGGGTTCTCAACGAGCTTTTTATATGATTTGTAGTTTTAAAACCATGGATCAATTTGCAAAAATTATGGATGTTGAGCGAGACTATAGTAATGATAAGCAACTATTTGCTTCTCATACTGATCACATTCTTGCTAGAGTTACAACTGAATTAGACAGCCCTCCGCCATTCGTAATGTTTGCAAAATGGAGACCGGGACCAAATCTTTCTATGTCAGGATTTTCTGAGAGAATGACCGCATTTCAAAAAGCTTTTTCAAAAAGTTTTGGAGCGTGTAATGAATATATTCATTCATGGGGACCAGAGTATGCAGGTTATCTTGCCTGTGGTTTTAATAACTGGTCAGATTTTGCTAAAGCTACAGCTGCTGCAGATGAAAATGTTGTTGAGGCAATTTCATCTTTTCCTGTAACAGGAATAGTTAGTCATTCTGATGAACTTTTAGTTAGGGTATACCCTGAGTAATCATTAAAATAAAGCCAGCAATAGCTGGCTTTATTAAACTCTGTTTAGATTTAAGTATTTATCTATATAATACTTCCTATGAATATTAAGTTACCGGATGGAAGTGTTAGAGAACTTAAGATTGGTTCAAATGGCTTTGATTTAGCCAACGAAATTGGACCAGGTTTAGCCAAAGCTGCTATAGCTGTTTCTGTAAATGGTATTCAAAAAGATTTATGTGATCCTATAAATGAAGACTCTGAGGTGTCAATAATTACAATTGATTCTGATGAGGGTCTTGAAATTATGCGACATACTCTCACGGCTCAAGTGCTTGCTAGAGCTGTTAAAAATATTTATCCAGACACAAAACTAGCTATTGGACCAACAATTAAAGATGGTTTTTATTACGATTTTGAATTTTCAAAGCCAATTTCTCCAGATGATCTGGAAAAAATTGAAAAAGAAATGCATAAAATTATTAATTCAAAGTCATCAATTACAAAAAAGTTTTATTCAAAGAAAGATGCATTAAAAGTTTTTAAGACTGTTGGTGAATCATATAAGCAATCCATTATTGAAGAGTCAGATCAGGAAGATAATTTCCAACTTTATTATCAAGACGATGATGTATTCGTAGACCTGTGTAGAGGACCGCATCTACCATCTTTAAAACACATTGGCGCTTTTAAACTAACTAAACTTGCTGGCGCATACTGGAAGGGGGATTCAAAAAACAAAATGTTGACTAGAATCTATGGCACTGCATGGAAAAACGAAAAGGACTTAAAAGCATATCTTGAATCCATTGAGGAGGCTGAAAAAAGAGATCATAGAAAAATTGGAAAGGAAATGAATCTATTTCATTTTCAAGAAGAAGCTCCTGGAATGGTTTTTTGGCATCCAGATGGTTGGACAATTTATAGAATTTTGCAGGATTTTATTAGAACTAAACTTGAACAATATGACTATAAAGAGATTAATACTCCTCAAGTAGTTGATAGAAAGTTATGGGAGGCATCAGGCCATTGGGATAAATATAGAGAAAATATGTTTATAACTGAAATAGATGAGGAACATGCAAATGAAAAAAGGACTAATGCTTTAAAGCCAATGAATTGTCCGTGTCATGTCCAAGTTTATAATCAAGGACTAAAATCATATAGAGATCTACCCATAAGATATGCTGAATTTGGCTCATGTCACCGATATGAAGCATCAGGAACTATGCATGGCTTAATGAGAGTTAGAGGTTTTACACAAGATGATGGCCATATTTTTTGTACTGAAGAGCAAATAGAATCAGAAACAAAATTATTTATCGAGCTTTTATCAGATGTATACCAAGATTTAGGCTTCGAATCATTTGATATAAAACTTTCAACAAGACCAGAGACAAGAGTAGGATCTGATGAAACATGGGATAAGGCGGAGCATGCTCTTGAAAATGCTATAAAAAAATTAGATATCCCTTATGAAGTTCAAGAAGGTGATGGTGCTTTTTATGGTCCTAAATTAGATTTTGTTTTAACAGATGCTATTGGAAGAGAGTGGCAATGCGGAACTTTCCAGGCTGACTTTAATTTACCAGATAGACTTGATGCTGAATTTGTAGCTGATGATGGAGCAAAACATAGACCAGTTTTAATACATAGAGCAGTGCTTGGTTCTTTTGAAAGATTTATTGGTGTCTTGATAGAAAACTATGCAGGCAAACTTCCATTGTGGCTAGCTCCTAATCAAGCAGTCGTATGCTCAATAACATCTGATGTTAATAGTTATGCTGAAGAGATCAATAAGAAGCTACTAGATCACGGAATTAGATCAAAGATAGACATTAGAAATGAGAAGATTAGTTATAAAATTAGAGAACATAGTAATAAAAAGATACCCAATATCGTGATACTTGGAAAACAAGAAGCTGAATCTAAAACCGTAACTATTCGAAAACTTGGTAGCCAAGAAAAATACTCATATCCACTTAAAGATTATTTGGATGAGATTGTTAAAGCAGCCAAGAAATAAATGAATTCAATATTTATTTTTTTTATAAAACTTTATCAAAGGTTTATATCGCCTCTAATTGGAAGTTCATGCAGGTTTAATCCAACGTGCTCAAGTTATGCAATTGAAGCTTTTCAAAGACATAATTTTTTTTATGCATTCTATTTATCCGTTAAAAGAATTTTAAAATGTAATCCTTGGGGCCCATCAGGTGATGATTTTGTCCCAAAATAAATCATTCAAAATATTTGTATTTATTGTTTAATTGCCTTAACCTAAGCATATATATTTAAAACCTAAGGGGGGTTTACGTATGTTTTTTCGTTTAAATAAGTCATTACTATTATTACCTTTAATAGTTTCTTTTTTCGGATTTAACCTTGTTGCACAAGAAATAGAAGAGGTAGTTGTTACCTCAACTAAAAAAGCTGCATCAATTCAAGACCTAGCTTTATCTGTACAAGCTTTAACATCAGATGATTTGGCTGAAGCACAAATTACTGAAACAGAGGATATGGTTGAGTTAATTCCAGGAATTATTCAATCACCTGGTGTTGGTTCTGGTACTAACATGGGTATTAGAGGCATGATCAGTACTACTGTTGGTGCAAACTCTACGGCAGCGGTTCAAGCTCATATCAATGGTATGCAAGTTAACCAATCTGTCTTTACAACTATTGGTTTTTTTGATGTATCACAAATTGATATATTAGCAGGCCCTCAAGGTACATTATTTGGTAGAAACGCAACAGGCGGTGTTATTAATGCTATTACAACACCTGCAGAGCATAATTTTGATGGTTCCATGAGATTTGAATTAGGCCAAGACGGTCAGCAAAGAGTTGGTTATGCTCAAAACTTTGATCTCACTGATAGATTAGCAATGCGTATTGCTGCTCAAGCATATGAGAAAGATGGCCAAATTGAAAATCTTAAAACTGGCAATATGGTAGATAATCGTGATACAAGTGATTATAGAATTACTCTTAATTACGAAATTAACGATACTACTGAACTTACTCTGATGCATCAATCTCATGCTGCTGATGATAAAAGATCGCATTTTAATGCTAACTATTGTGACAGAAACCCATTTTATGGATGTTTGCCATGGTCAAAAGGTGCCTTAAATGCTCCAGGTATGACAAGTGGTACTATTGACGGACTATTTGGTGTAATTGCTCAAACAAATAACTTTAATGATGAGTATAAAAACTACGTAGCACCTCCTACCATAGATCACATCAATAGAGATTTTGATCCTCATACAAAACAAGATTTTGATTTCAGTCAGATAACATTAGTAAAACAATTTGATAATTATGAATTAAAGATCAATGCATCAAGAGGTGAAAGAGACTATACCAGAACAGGTGATGTTGACGGCGCTACAGCATCAGAGGGCTTAACTTCTGGAATTATGCAAGCTATTAAAAACCTAGGAGTAATGGGTGCTTATGGAGTTCAACTTACAACAGATGCTCTTACAGCTGGAGAAGCTGCACCCACTGAAGCAGAAATAATGGCAGCATACGGTGCAGCTGTTGCTGCAGGACAATTGCCGTTCTATGATAATGATACTGATCAATTTTCAGTAATGCTTGATTTACCATGTTTAGATGCTCCGCATAATTGGACTGGTGACGGTTCCTATGAATGTTCAACAGCACCTTCAACTGTTGATCAAATTGATATTAACTTAGTTTCTGATCTTGACGGTCCTTTTAACTTTGTTTTGGGTGCATTTGCTTGGGAGTCTGATGGACATAATAAGTTCTATACTCATACTGCAAGTTATAACATTTTAAGAAGCTTTGATTTACATCCAATATCACAATACTTTGATGGGACTTCTCTTCCATTATTAGCTGGTCAAGGATATGGTGGTACAGGATTCTACAATCAATTTTTACAATGGGGCTTGAGCGGATTTGAAGCTACTTTTGATATTGCAAACCCTTTTGCTGATGATGATGATGGTGTTTCAGGAGCAGCTCCTGCCGGAACAGCATTCTCTTGTGCAGAATTAGAAGCTGCACAACAGAATCCAGTTGGTTGTGATGAGTACTTATATCAGGACCTAGATTTTGTAACGTATTTAACAACTACAGATGCATTAATGGCCCAGCTTGGAAAACCACCTGCATTTAAGAGAACGCTTCCAATTGAGCTAGGTGGTCTAGTTCAAGATAATCCTGTTTTACAACAAACATTATCTTTATACGGTAACTTTTTCTATGACATAAATGATGATACTAAATTAACTTTAGGTTATAGATATAACGAAGATAGTTATGAGGATTTTGCTTTCAATACTCTAGGTGACACAACTAACGCAGATTATGTTTACTCACCAGTTTATGACATCAATACTTTAGGTGGAACCGAAGCAGAAACAAGAGCTGCTTTTTACCAAGAGGGAGAAGATTCAAACTCAACATATAAACTTGCTATTCAGCATAATTTAAGTGATGACGTTATGGTCTATGGAAGTATGGCTACTGGTAACAAACCAGGTGGCGCAACTCCAGATCAATATGGTAATCCATCTATATATGCTCCTGAGACTGTTGATGCCTTTGAACTTGGTCTAAGATCAATTCTTATGGATGGTAGGTTCTTAATGAACTTAACCGCTTTCTCTTATGACTTTAAAGATGCTCATTACTCACAAGTTGTTGGTTCAGCAGCTATTACAAATAGTATTGACTATACGCATGAAGGTCTTGAAGGTCAGATGAAGTTTTTCTTAACTGAAGATACTTCAGTTGATTTCAATTTCTTATCTTTAGACTCACAAATTGGTGCAGGAGAGGCATTATTCAATCCTCTAAACCCTAATGGCGCAACTGAAATTCTTGATATTTATAATCTAACTGTTGATGAAGATGTTGCAAGACTTGCTGCAGCAATGGATGCAGCAATTGCAGCTGGCACTATTACAGCACAAGATCTATTACTTCCTAATCCTATCGCAGGTGGTGTACCTGGTGTTGCCACATGTGCTGAACTTGCTGCTATGGGAGCTAACGCTCCTGCAGCATTAGCTGTAGCTGCAGGAACTGCGGCAACTTTAGGCTGTGAATTAGCTATTGGTGGTACTGGCGCCTCATATCTTGCATTACTTACTGGTAGTGATGATGCAGCAGGATTATTACCATTTGCCTTGTTTGCTAATACCGATGCCGGCTTCATAGCTACATTCCAAGGTTTTAAATTAACAGAGGAAAGATGGGCAAATAATGCAACACTTGGTAGTTTACCATTACCATGGTTGGCTCCTTCTTACTTAGTTGATTTAGAGGGTAAAAGAACTCCATTCACATCTGAACTTGATTGGAACATGGCTGTTAATCATTCAATGGCAGTAATGAATGGAACTTTAGATCTTAAACTTACATATACTCATAAAGGAGATAGTAACGGTGACTTGTTTGAATCAATGAACACTTATGTTCCTGAAGCAGAGTATATTGATATATATGGAAATTGGACGCCTGCTAGTGGTGATTATAATGTTGGCTTCTATGTTAAAAACTTAGATGACAATAGACAATTAGCAGCTGCTAGAACTACATCTGAACTAGTTGGTGGTCCTGTGAATGTTTACTTTACTCAGCCAAGAACAGCTGGGGTAACTTTCACATATAATTTTTAAGTAAATAAAAATTGATAAAAAGCCCAGTTTTACTGGGCTTTTTTTTGTAAAATGAAAACATGAAAAACCTGCCATATTCAACTGATCCAGTTATCGTTTCGCAAGAAATGTGTGATCACAACGGCCATATGAACGTTAAATACTACTATCAATTATTCGATGATGTTTATACCAAAATGTATATAGAAAATTTAGGCTTTGATGACGATTATCTAGCTAGTGGGTTCTCAACTTTTACTCTG
Organism: uncultured SAR86 cluster bacterium; assembly: GCA_902591565.1. Lineage (GTDB taxonomy): Bacteria > Pseudomonadota > Gammaproteobacteria > Magnimaribacterales > D2472 > SCGC-AAA076-P13. The sequence continues at coordinate 6,929 of CACJBC010000011.1, forward strand.
GAAGATAGTATTAGGTATCTTAAAGAATTTAAATTGAACGATAATATATATCCATCTTTTTATTTGTATAAAGTAAATAAAAAGTTACTTCATTTTGTGGGTATTTTGCTCAATGAGAAAATGGAGTTATCTGCTATATTTGAAACTGTATTAGCCCATGTAAATTTAAATACACGAAAAGTTACTGAATTTAGTGAAACTAGACTTGATAATATGCTTGAATATAAAAATAACAATCAATTAACCGAAGAGTTACCTTTTGCTATTAGACTTCATATAAATGACTTATAAATGAGAATTCATTTAAAGTTATTTATAGTAATTTTATGTTTATCTACTGCTACTTCTGCTAATTCATTTAGCGTTATGACGCTAAATACCCAGAATCTTTTTGATACGCATGATGATGCTGGTAAAGATGATAAAGCATACCTGCCACTTGAAAAAAAACAAAGCCCTGATCATAAAAAATCATGTAATAGAATAAAAGTTCAATCATGGAGAAATGAATGTCTTTTTTTAGATTGGAACGAGGAAACTAAAGATGCTAAATTAACAAATCTTGTATCCTTAATAACTTCTTACAATAAAACTGGTCCTGATATCCTGGCCTTACAAGAAGTAGAAAATATAAAGATTTTAGAGCAATTATTTAATTTATTAGAACCGTTTGGTTATATTGATTATAAGTTACTTGAGAGTAGGGATAGGCGAGGAATAGATACAGCATATATATCAAAATATTTTTTAAATCATACTAAGTTACATTATGTAAAGTTTTCCTCAGAATTCTCCAAAAGAAAAACAAGACCTATTTTTGAAGCTAGTTTAAATATCAATAATCAAATAATTAAACTTTATAATATTCATTTTCCTTCAAATTTTTTACCTACAGAAATGAGAATTGAGTCTTTTGAAGCACTAAACAGTTTATTAAATCAACATGATTATCCGTCAATTGCTTTAGGAGACTTCAACTTAACTAATATTGATGATAAACGTTATAAGGTATATACAAAACAAATGAATCAATGGGACACCGCTCATTATGTTGGTTGTCACGGTTGTAAAGGCACCTATTATTATCAACCAAAAAAATCATGGGATTTTTTGGACACGATTCTTGTTTCCAAAGGACGAGGAATAGAATTTGAAAAGAAATCAATAGATGTATTCAAAAATAAATTTAATTTATATAGAGATACAGATAAGCCATATAGATTTGATTTTTCAACAAAAAAGGGAGTATCAGATCACTTTCCCATGGTTGCAAAAATAAGGTTAAATTAAAGCTTATTTTCTCCAACCGCCACGGTCGAATATTCTAAGGTAAGTAAGTTGATCATGTTCAGAGAGATTAATAACTTTACAGTAATCGCCAGATTGAACTAGAACAACATCTCCAGCTGTAAGATCATATGAATCTTTATGTTCTACTCCGTATGAGGGATCTGATCCATGACCTTCATCTGAATTCATGTACTCAACTATCTCCATTGAGCCTCTGCCGTTTGTAATGACGTATACAACATCAGAATCAATTAATTTATGCCCTTGAGTTGATTTGCCCGGCTGGATCACAGTTTTACTTGCAATAACTCTCTCGAGTAAGTCATTTGTCCAAACAGCATAATCTTCATTTACATTATGAGGAGATCCGCCAACTCTGAAATTATTATATTTTTTTGCCATATTATTCTTCGAATTTTATATCTAATTATAATTAATTAAGATAAACATGCTAGTAAATAATAATTAAGTCTGTTGTTCTATTTATTTATAAAATATAATTGCATTGCGCTTTTTGATATCAGCTTGCCGGCGTTTTTAAATAGGCTAAAGAGATTTTAATTTTTTTTATCTTCTCTCAGTTGATGTTTTAATTTTTATTTTATTAGGGAAACATTATGAGTAAAACATACACAAATCCAGAAACAATCGGTCTCCATGCTGGGTGGAGAAAAGACGACAATACTAATTCAGTAGCTGTTCCTATTCATCAAACTACTAGTTATCAGTTTGACAACACTGATCATGCTGCAAATTTATTTGCTTTATCTGAACTTGGAAACATCTATTCAAGAATTATGAATCCAACATGTGCTGTTTTAGAAGATAGAATAGCAGCCTTAGAGGGCGGAGTAGGAGCTTTAGCAGTAGCATCTGGTCAGGCTGCCTCTGCATACGCAATTCAAAATATAGCAAAAAATGGAGACAATATTGTAGCTTCATCTCATTTATACGGGGGTACTTACAATCAATTTAAAAATGTCTTCTCAGATATGGGTATTGAGGTAAGATTTGTTGATCCATCTGATCCGCAGAATTTTGCTGACGCTACCGACGATAAAACAAGAGCATACTATGGTGAGGTTTTACCTAATCCAAGTTTTGAAGTATTTCCAATATCTGAAGTTGCTGATATTGGAAGACCTTTAGGCATTCCGCTAATTGTTGATAATACTGCTGCTCCTGTAATATGTAAGCCTTTTGATCATGGGGCTGCTGTTGTAATTCACTCAACAACTAAATTTATTGGTGGTCATGGTACCTCTATTGGAGGAATTATTGTTGATAGTGGCAATTTTGATTGGGAAGCATTTCCTGAAAGACAACCTGCATTAAATAATCCTGATCCTTCATATGCTGGAGCTGTATGGACTGAAGCAGTAAAACCATTAGGACCAATTGCTTATATCTTAAAGGCTAGAACAACCATATTAAGAGATATGGGAGCTGCTATGAGTCCATTTAATGCTTTTATGTTTATTCAGGGTTTAGAAACACTAGCTCTTAGAATGCGCGAGCACTCAAGCAATGCACAAAAAGTTTCAGAATATTTATCAAGCCACGACTCTGTTGAAAGAGTTGCCTATCCATCACAAATGGATGGATATGCCAAAGATAGAGCAGATAAATACCTTTCAAAAGGTAATGGTGCACTTATGGGTTTTGAAATCAAAGGAGGAGTTGAGGCTGGTAAAAAGTTTATTGATGCTCTTGAAATGTTATACCATGTTGCCAATATTGGTGACTCAAGAAGTTTAGCAATTCATCCTGCTAGTACAACTCATAGTCAGTTAAATGAAGAAGAATTACTATCAGCTGGTGTAACACCAGGCTACGTAAGACTTTCAATCGGTCTTGAGCATGTTGATGATATTATTGCCGATATCGATCAGGCTCTAGCAAAGATATAATTTTATCTTGAGCCAAGAATTAGTTACTTATATAGTTCTTGGCTCAAAATCTAGACTTCAAGGAGTTAAACTCCCCAGTAACAGTAAATTTGAAGAGTATCTGTCTTTAAGTTTCGATACAAAAGAAAATATTCTAAAAAAATTAGATGAATTAATTACTTCTTCGCAAGGAGAATTAATAGTTCTATTGCCACCTTCATGTTACCCAAATAATTTTGCTAAAGAAAAGCTAAAAAAGATAGCTTTAATTGGTTTATCCTCTTGGGGATGGTTTCAATACAACTCGAAAAGAAAAAACTTAGTCCAAAATATTAAAAAGGTTAGTTCATTAATAAGAAGTACTCCAAGCTTAGAACAGGGTATTTACTTCTCAAAAAGATTATATTTTTCAATCGGAGGTTTTGGTTCTATAGAACCAATGATCTTCTCAGAAATATCAAAAAGACTATATTCTAGAATTGATCCACAAAAACCCTTGCCAGCACTTATAATAAGAACAAAGAACCTTCAACTTGATTAGATAATGCAACCAATAATTAGAGCACATAATTTGAGCTACAAAATTAATGATAAAAAGTTATTTCAAGGTATTACTTTTGACCTTGTTAAAGGAAAAGCTCTGCATATTAAGGGTGAAAATGGTTCTGGAAAAACAACACTTTTAAAAATAGTTTGTGGGCTAACAAAACCCACAAAAGGTGATTTAACAACTAATACGAATAAAGAAATATGCTTTATCGGTCATAAGAATGCTTTAAAACAATATTTAAGCATTGAAGATAACTTAACTTTAATGAATGTAGGTAATCATCAAGATATTCAAAAATATTTATCAATTTTTAATCTAGATAAGTCTCTTGATGTAAACATCGCTAACTTATCATTTGGCCAACAAAAAAAAATTGCGCTTTTGAGGTTGTTTCTTAATAATTCAGATCTTTTAATTCTTGATGAACCATGCGTTGGACTTGATATGAATGCACAAAAAATATTAGTAGAGTTTCTTAATGAAGAATTGCTTAATGGAAAAGTTGTTCTATTTTCATCACATATATCACTTGATATTGTTTCAGATAGTTTAAGTATTTAGCTTATGAATATAATAAGATTTGAATTTCTAAAATTATTAAAGAAATCCAGAGGTTGGCTTGGCCCAATTTTAGTTTTTACGTTGATAATGATTGCTTACCCTTTAACAGTTGAGCTAACTGACATTGAGTTAGGCCAATCATTCTTTTCAATATTATGGATTGCTGCATTGCTAGTGATGATGCTAGCTACAGAGGATATTTTTTTAGAAGATTTTAATGATGGTTCGTTAGAGCAATATGCAATTTCTCAAAATAATCTTTCATTTGTTATAGGCTCAAAAATTTTTATTTATTGGTTGGTAATTGGGCTCCCCATATCTGCTTTGGGTAGTATTTTTTGTTTTGGTATAATAAATCAACATAATTTTAGTTTTCAAATTTTTCCAGTTCTATTAATTTCAACTTATATATTTTTGAATGTTTTTAGTTTTGGAAATGCTTTAAGTTTAACGAAGGGTTCGATACTTGGTATCTTGGTAACGTTACCTATGCTTTTACCTTTATTAATTATTTTAGGAAAAGTTGTTATTGCAATTAATTTTGATTTAAATTATTCAGGCTTTTTGTTTCTACTTTTAGGTATCTTATCGATTATAATAGTCATAATTCCAATGATAACCTCATATATTATTAGAGCGCACTTAGAATAATTATTTATCATTGAGAATCTATTTATTGTGATAAAAAAGTTTATACATCAATTTGCTTCGCCAAAAACATATATGTTTCAAGTAAACAGAGCCTATCCTTATATTTTTTATTTATCATTGGCAATATATCTTTTTTCACTTTTTTGGGGATTATTTTTAACACCTGAAGATTTTGTGCAAGGTAATTCTTATAGAATAATTTATCTTCACGTTCCTGCATCATTTATCTCTCAATCATTGTATCTGGCAATGGCAATTGCTAGCGCTGTTTACCTAATATGGAAAGTAAAGCTATCTGTCTATCTTGTAAGATCTATAGCGCCAATTGGAGCAATGACTACATTCATAGCTCTTATATCGGGTTCTATTTGGGGTATACCAACATGGGGCACTTGGTGGGTTTGGGATGCTAGAATTGTATCAACCTTGATCTTATTTATTATGTATTTAGGTCTTATCTCTCTTCATGATTCTTTTAATAACTATGAAAAAGCTGATAAATTTTTATCAATTCTTGTTTTAGTGGGCTCAGTGAATATACCGATAATAAAAATGTCTGTTGAGTGGTGGAGCACTTTGCACCAACCAGCATCTATTACCTTATCTGAAAAACCAGCAATTGATCTGGTAATGCTTTATCCTTTATTTGGTTCAATTATTGGTTTTACTGGTTTGATTGCTTGTTTAGTAATACTTTCATCTAAACTGCAAATTATAAAAAGAGAGAAAAATAAGTCCTGGGTAAAAGATTATGTTTGATATTAAGTTTAATTCACTTTCAGAAGCGCTTTTAATGCAAAGCCAAAATGGTCAAAATCATGGCATATATGTTTGGTCCGTTGTCTTAATTGTTACATTATGCATTTCAATTTCTTTTGTCTTTTATAAATATAAAATAAAAGAAATTTCTAAAAAAATTAAATGAAACCAGTTCGAAAAAAAAGGCTACAAACAGTTTTATTAATTCTAGTTACATCTGCGCTTGGATCTTTTCTTATTATTCGAGCATTGGATTCAAATTTAGATTTTTTCTATACACCCTCAGAAATCTTCTTAGAGGAAATTCCAGAAAATAAAAGAATAAAAATTGGAGGCATGGTTTTAGAAAGCTCAGTAATAAGAGAGAAAACTAAAATATCTTTTATTGTTACAGACTATCAAGGCTCAATTAGTGTTGAATTTGATGGAATAGTGCCAGATTTGTTTAAAGAAGGCAGTGGTGTTGTTGTGTTGGGTTATTTAAAAGATAAAACCATAATTGCTGAGGAAGTGTTAGCAAAGCATGATGAAAACTATATGCCGCCAAGCATAGATATAGAAAAATAATGGTCATAGAGGCAGCCCAATTTTTAACTATTCTTGCTACAGGATTATTTTTTTTATGTTTTGTATTTTCTATTTTTTTTGATGTTAACGATTTAAATATTATTAAACTTATATCTAGAATATATTCTCATAGTTTTTTTCTATTTTTGTCCTCTTTTTTGATATATGTTTGGCTGGCAATAAATGATAATTTTAGTGTTCTATACATAGCTCAACACTCAAATACGAATCTGCCAGTTTTTTACAAAATATCTTCGATATGGAGTGCGCATGAGGGGTCGATGTTTCTCTGGATCATATTTCTTAGTTTGTGGGGAGCAATTTATAATTTTTCAGTTCATAACAACGAACCACTTAAAGCAAGAACCGTTGGAGTAATATCCATAACAACTGTTGGTTTTTTATTGTTTTTACTATTAACGTCAAATCCATTTGAAACAACTCTTCCTCTGCCTCCAGAAAATGGAGCTGATATCAATCCTGTGCTTCAGGACCCGTTATTAGCAATTCATCCGCCAACACTTTATCTTGGTTATGTTGGTTTTGTAATCGCATTTGGACAAGCAATAGCTTTTTTGATTGAGGGCAATTCTAGTATTAATTGGGAAAAACAGGTTAGATTTTGGTCAATAATTGCTTGGTCATTTTTAACTTTAGGGATTACTTTAGGTAGCTGGTGGGCATATTATGAATTAGGATGGGGAGGGTATTGGTTTTGGGATCCAGTTGAAAACGTTGCCCTAATGCCTTGGTTAGCAGCAACAGCTTTTATTCATTCGCTAAGCGCATCATCAAAGTCATCAATCTTAAGAATTTGGACTATTTTATTGTCTATTTTAGTTTTTTCATTAAGTCTGTTTGGAGCATTTATTGTAAGGTCAGGAATCATAGATAGTGTTCATTCTTTTGCAAACGATCCGGAGAGGGGACTTTATTTGCTGGCTTTTATCGGGATATTAGTAATGACGTCTCTTATTTTATTTTCTTATAGATTTACAATATTGATTTCAAATAAAAGAATAGTTTCTTTATCAAAAGAATCTTTTATATCAATTAATAATATTTTTTTTGGAACATTAATTTTTTCAACAATGCTTGGAGTAATTTATCCATTAATGTATGAGTTTATTTATGATCAAAAAATAAGTGTAGGCGCGCCATTTTACAATGCCATATTTGTTCCAATTACGCTTTTAGCATGCCTGTTTCTTCTTTTTTCTATTGAGTCTAAATGGCAAAGTAAACTTAAATTTGCTTTTTTGAATAACCCTCTAATAATTAGCTTTGTATTTTCTTTGTTTATTGCTTTTCTATCATTTAAATTTTATTCTGTATCCAGAGCTTGGACGCTAGCTTCATTATTCATTGGCTCACTAATAATTAGTAGATATATCTTAGTAATTTATGTTTATATTTTTCATAGAAAATTTGTAAATATATATAGTGTCTTAGCCCATTTAGGACTTGGATTATTAATAATATCTATAGCCCTTAATAATGATTTTAGTTCAGAAAGAGCATTGAATATTAAAATTAATGAAACAGAAACTTATAAAAATCATGAGATTACATTTAACAATTTACAACTTACAGAAGGTCCAAACTATGAATCTGTAAAAGCAGATTTCATAATTGAAAATAAAAACGGAAATAAATTTTCTTTAAATCCTGAAAAAAGAAAATACTTCGTTAGAGGTCAAATCACAACTGAAACAGCAATACATGCCTCCTTATTAAAAGATATATATTTAACAATTGGTGATCAACTAGATGATGGAAGTTGGATTGTAAATGTTCAGTTTAATTATTTTATAAGATGGATATGGTTTTCAGCCACATTAATGATTATTTCAGGTTTATTTTTAGCTAGGTCATTAAATAGAGTGCACTCATGACAGTTTTTTTAAGATTATTTATATTAAGCGTATCTCTGATGTTTTTTTACTTTTTTTATTTATATATTGAAGATGATAAATACTATCCAGGAGCAAGTTTTCAAACTTCAAATATGCCATTGTTTGAGCTTGAGGATTTATATTCAGATGACGTTATAACAAATTCAGATATAGAAGGCGCACACTTAATTAACGTCTGGGCAAGCTGGTGTATTACTTGCCGAATTGAGCATGGCTTTTTAGTAAAACTAAGCTCACAAGGTATTCCTATAATGGGGCTAAATTATAAAGACGAAAAAATTGATGCAATAAATTGGATTACAAAGTTTGGTGACCCTTATAAATTTATTATTCATGATCTAAAAGGAGAATTAGCCTTAGATATGGGTGTCACTGGCGCACCTGAAACTTTTTTAATAAATAATGGAAAAATTATTGCTCATTACAGGGGTGAGGTAAATGAAATGATTTGGAGTGATGTTTTTTCTCCAATTATAAAAAAGGAGAACCTTTTTAATGATAATTAAATCGTTGTTATTTATATTTTTTATATCCTCAACAAATGTTTTGGGTGATGCATTATATAATTTTGAAAATATAAAAGATGAGGAAAGGTTTTATAGTTTAATAAAAGAAATTAGATGTCCAAAATGTACTAGTGGATCACTTGCAAGCTCTAATGCTCCGGTATCTGAAGATATCAAAAAGAAAATTATAGAATTAATTAAAGAAGGCAAAACTGATGATGAGATTAAGACTTTTCTGTCTGATAGGTTTGGAAATGAAGTCTTATATAATCCAGGATTGAATAGCAGTACGTATATTCTTTGGATTGCACCAGTATTATTTTTATTTATTGCTTTTTTAATATTCTTTTTTAGAAGAAAGACATAATGTTTTTTATATACTTCTTAGCTTTCTTTGCATTCATTCCAATCTTGGCATATCTGTTATCGCAAAATACAAAAAATAAAGGGTATATTTTTGGAATCTCTTTTTTAGTTATTCTTATTTGTTTATTTACTGTTGTTGGAAAATACTCATTCTTAGGCTCAATTAAAAATCAAAAGATCAATTCAGAAATTCTTATGAAGATTAACATTAATAATAAAATTTCTGAAAATATTGTAAGAGAATTTAATAACAATATTAGCAATGAAGATAAAGTGTATTGGCTGCAAAGTTATATTAATAAAGCCATTGAAGACAGTAAATTTATTGCTGCTGAAAGCTTAATTTCTTTTTCAGAGCAATACTTTCAAACTACAGATGAAAAATTTATTTTTTATACCTTATACACAAAACTTAGAGACGCAAAATTCCCTGATTTTGCAAAGTCTAAATTAATTATAAATCTTAATTCTCCACCAGAGTGCTCTAATTTTTTTGGTACAGCAGAAGTATTTATAATGAATGGTCCTAATTTACCTTTAGCTTCAAAAAAATTTGCAGATACCTCTGAATTTATATTTGAAAATATTGATTCCTCCATCCCTGGTTTTGATTTAGCTTCTGCTTATCTAAATCAAGAAACTCTTGATTTAAAAGTATCATTAAATTGCCCTGAAATAGCTTCTATTTTTGACTCTGAAAACGCTTTGTTAATTGATAACAATCAGCCCGTAAATTCCTATAATATTAAGGCAAATGAATGGTTTAAAAGGGAACAATAGTTTAATATATCTCTAAGAAAAATATTCTCAATAATGCAGTTAAAACATATAAAACTATCAGGTTTTAAAAGTTTCGTAGATCCAACGAAGATATCTTTTCCTTCAAATTTAGTTGGCGTAGTTGGCCCTAATGGTTGCGGTAAATCAAATGTGATTGATGCCGTGAGATGGGTTTTGGGAGAGCTCTCTGCAAAGAATCTTCGTGGAGAGTCTATGGTAGACGTCATCTTCAATGGCTCAGAAAATAGAAAACCTTCAGGACAATGCAGTATTGAATTACTTTTTGATAATTCAAGTGGACAGATTGGCGGTGAATACGCATCCTTTAATGAAATTTCTATCAAAAGAGTTATGACAAGAGATGCACAGTCTACTTATTTCATTAATAGTACAAAGTGCAGGAGAAAAGATGTTCAAGATATATTTTTGGGAACAGGTTTAGGACCAAGCTCTTATGCAATTATTGAACAGGGAATGGTTAGCAGGCTTGTAAGCGCTAAGCCAGAAGAACTTAGAACACACATTGAAGAGGCTGCAGGTGTCTCTAAATATAGAGAAAGAAGAAGAGAAACTGAAAGTCGAATTAAGAAGACAAAAGAAAATTTATCAAGAGTTAAGGATATTAAAGATGAAATAGAAAGGCTAATTAAAAGGCTCGAAAATCAAGCTAAAGCTGCAGAGAAATATAATTCGTTAAAAGAAGAAGAGAATCAGAAACAAACTGATATAGCAATTCTGTATTCACTTGAAGCTAAAAATAATAAAGATCAACTTCAAAAGAACATAGAAGCCTTAAATAGAGATCTAAAAATAAAACAAGCCGAATCAGACTCAAAACAAGCTCAAATCGATGATTATAGAACCCAGAATGAGTCTGTAATTAATGCTTATGAGGATGCTCAGAAAAATTTTTATACAATAGGTGCTGAAATAGCCAAGCATGAATCAGATCTTCATAATATCAATAAATCTGAAGCCGCTAATTTAGAAGCCCTTGAGAGAGCTCAAAAAAGTTACAAAGATGCTCTTCAAAAAGAGTCTGCATTTAAGGACTTAAGTCCAAAAGAAAAAGAATTAAAGCTAAATATTGCTATTGTTAAAGCTTTTGATGCTCTTGAGAAAAAAAATACTATCGGTGTATCAATTAAACCGCTCGAAGACCAAATAAACATTAAACAAAATGAATTAGATTCGAAGCAGGATATTTTTGACGGTATCAAAGCTAATAAAGACAAAATCGCAAATGAGATAAAAGACATTCAAAAAAATCAATTTTCTGTTGATGCCGAAATTGCAAGAATCGAAGGCTCAATAAAAAATCTTAATAATTTAGCAGAAAATGCAAAATCAGATTTTGATGAGGCTTCACGTAATTATGCAAATGCTGTTGAAAAAGACTCAAATAATGAACATCTAAGCCCTAAAGAAAAAGCAATACACTTACTAGATTCAATCACAAACTTACTTAAATCATTTGGATCAAGCGCAGATAAAGTGAATTCAAAATTATCTGAACTGAAAGAACTCCTAATGAGCATATTAAAAATTGCTTCTGATCAATCAAAAACTTTTACTGCTGAATATTTAAATCAAAAAAATAGAGCAGAAGAGGCTATTAACAAAGCCAAGGAAGATAAAAAAATTGCTGAAACTAAGCTCGAAGACCTTAACAGTCAAAGAATCTCAATTGGTAATCAACTGGAATCACAGATTAGTATTCAGACTAATATAGATAACCAATTGCAAGAAATGGATAGCAATAAATCTATTGTATCAAATGAACTTAGAAACCTTGAGAAAGAAATCAATGATTTAAGGCTTGAGCTACGAACTCACGAAATTAATTTAGAAAATGCTTCAATGGTTTTAGAGAAAGCAGAGGTAAGTATTTCAGACCTTGATTCAGCACAATACAAGGGGATGGATTTAAAAGGGCTTGAGGTCTCTTTAGATGAAATACAAAAAAACATTGCTCAATTAGGTTCAGTCAATTTAGCTGCTCCTGAGGAGTACTTGAGCAGAGAAAACGAATTAAAAAAATTAATTGAAGAAGCTGAAATAAGTAAGTCTGAAATTCAAGTAATTATGGATGGCTTGTTAGAAAAGAGCTCTCAAGCAGAATCTGAATTAACAGCCATAAGGCAAAAACAATCTCAGTTTAATGAAAGCTTAAGAGACCTTGAAAATCAAAAAAATGTAGCTGAATTAGATCTTAAATCAATTACAGAGAAAGTTACTAATCTGAGGTTGGATTTAAAAACCCATGAAATTAATTTAGATAACGCTAACACCAAAATTAAAGAGGCTGGTTTAAATATTGAAAATATAGATTATTCAGAATATGAAACTATGGAACTTAATGTTCTTCAGGATTCACTTGCTGACATACAGGCAAAAATCATACGTTTAGGAGCTATCAACCTGGCAGCTCCAGAAGAAATAGCTGCAGAATCAAAAAGAAAAGAAGAGCTTGATGTTCAATACAACGATCTTACTGAAGCTCTTGAAAAACTTACAGGTGCCATAAAAACAATTGATCTTGAAACTAAAACAAGATTTCAGGATAGCTTTGATTCAATAAACAAAAGAATGAAAGAGGTATTTTCGAAATTATTTGGTGGCGGCTTTGCGGAGCTTGCTCTTACTGAAGATGATGCACTAAATGCCGGAGTGGTAATTATGGCTAGACCTCCAGGTAAGAAAAATTCATCAATCTCTCAACTCTCTGGTGGAGAGAAAGCTTTAACTGCTTTGGCTCTTGTGTTTGCAATTTTTGAGCTGAATCCAGCTCCGTTTTGTATTTTAGATGAAGTAGATGCACCATTAGATGATTTAAATACAATGCGCTTTATAAATATGGTTGAGGAGATGTCAAAGACAGTTCAATTCATATTTATAACTCATAACAAAGTTTCTATGGAAAAAAGTGATCATTTAATGGGAGTTACAATGCAAGAGGCTGGCGTTTCTAGAATGGTTTCTGTTGATGTTAATCAAGCTCTAAAATTTGCTGAAGTATAATGGATTCCAATATAGATATATATTTAATTGGTTTTTCTGTTCTAGTATTCCTAATAATTACATTCCTTTTTATAAGAAAAATTTCTAACAAAGGACAACTCAAAGTAAAAATTGAGCCTGTTACAGATACTTTTGAAATAAAAGAGTTTGATGAAATTGATATAAAATCTCAAAAAGCTTTTGATTTTGAAGATAAAGATCATATTGACTATCAAGAACAAAAGCTTGTTGTCTTAAATTTAATATCCGTTGATAAGTCCATGTTCGAAATTGACCAAGTATATGGTTTTATGAATAATCTCGGAGCAACTTTATCTCATGGATTTTTTGTTATAAAAGATAGCAAAAATAAAGAGTCTTTCAGAATAGCCAATGCTTTAAACCCTGGAACATTTGAAGCGGAGACTAGCACTTTTGCAATTCTTATTGCAGCTGACCTGAATAATGTCATGGACCCAATTACAACAGTAAAAGATATGGTAAATTTTGCTTATGAATTTACTGAAAAATTCTATGCCAATATATGTGATCAAGAGAGAATGCCAATAACAAAACAAATGATTTCGCATATTGAGTCTCAAGCACAAGAGATAGCAAGACTAAAACAACTAGCAGTTGCTGAAAAATCAGATTAATGAAACCTTGGAAAATAATTCAAAAACTAGAAAGTGATAATAGTAGATTATTTAAAGAGAGTGTTATTGAAGAAAATATTAATGATTTAGATTTCCAGGAAGGCCTATCAATGTGCTTAGATGCATTGGTAACATTTGGTGTTAAACAAGTTCCTAAATCTGATAAAAATGGAAAAGGATTGGATTGGATTACTTTTAAGAATTCAACTTTACTTTTAATAGAAAGAGAAAAGACTGGTCATGCTGCTAGGGATGAAATTTTAGAGCTAATGGATAAAGCCACCTCAGAAGAATGGAATGATTGGTATAGAAGAATCTTAATAAAGGATTTGAGGTGCGGCGTAAGTGAGAAGACAGTGAACAATGTCGCAAAAAAAATGAATATTCAATTTAGGGTGCCTGTTTTTGCTTGCATGCTATCTCATGACGGAATGAAACATCCAAAAAAGATTAAAGGTAGCTGTTTAATTGAATATAAATATGATGGGGTGAGGGTAGTAGCAATAACAAAGAAAAATAATACAACTCTCTACAGCAGAAATGGAAAAATATTTAGTAATTTCCCTCATATTGAAAAAGCTTTGAGTAAACCTGAATTTAATAATATGGTTTTTGATGGTGAAGTCATGAGCGATGACTTTCAATCATTAATGAAACAGGTTCATAGGAAAACTAATGCAAAGACAGAAGATGCATATTTAGCTTTGTTTGATATCTTACCTCTTAAAGAATTTAACGATGGTAAAAGCAAGCTTACCACCCTTGAAAGAAAGCACCATCTAGAGAAATTTTCTAAAAAATTTCCTTCATGCATCAAGATTGTTGATTATACAGTTGTAGATTTTGATAAAGAGCAAGGTGAAGAAACTTATTCTAAAATGAATAAAGAGGCTTTAGAGCGAGGTTATGAAGGATTGATGATTAAACCTGAGAATGATTTATATGAGTGCAAAAGAAGTCATGCTTGGCTAAAAATGAAACCTTTTATTGAAGTTACATTAAAAGTAACTGAGGTTCATGAAGGCACTGGAAGACATGTTGGCAAACTAGGAGCATTTACAGTTGAGGGTACTGATGATGGAAAATTTTTTTCATTAAATGTGGGCAGTGGTTTGACAGATGAAAATAGAGCAAAATTTTGGCAATATAAAGATTCATTGATCGGACAATTAATAGAAATTAGAGCAGATGCAGTAACACAAAGTATGGAAGGTGAAAATTATAGTTTAAGGTTTCCTCGTTTTAAAACATTTAGAGGTTTTGAACCAGGAGAAAAGCTTTGATAAATATGAGATTTTTAAAAACTTCATTTTTTATAATTTTGATATTCTCTCTACAATCATGCATGACAACACCTCCCCAAAATCCAGATAACATATGTTTAATATTTAAAGAAAAGAAAAGTTGGTATAAGGCTGCAATGAAATCAGAAAAGAGGTGGAAGATTCCCCCATATGTTTTAATGTCGATTGTCTATCAAGAGTCTAGTTATAAAGCAGATGCTAAGCCTGAAAGAGAAAAATTTCTTTGGGTTTTACCTGGCAAAAGAAAATCAACTGCAGTAGGTTATTCTCAAGCTTTAAATATGACTTGGGATGATTATAAAGATGAGACTGGTAACAGCAGAGCAAATAGAAAAAACTTTGCTGATTCAGCTGATTTTATAGGCTGGTATGCCTCAAAAGGTTATTATCAAGGTTTCGATAGATTAGATGCTAGATCATTATATCTTGCTTATCATGAGGGGTATGGTGGTTTTAAGAAAAAAACTTATAGAAAAAAACCATGGCTAATAAAAGTTGCTGAAAGAGTTCAAACAAGGTCTACTAAATATCAACAGCAATATTGGGGATGTGCTAAAGAATTGAAGAAAAAGAGATTTTTCTTTTTTTAAATTTATATATTTTTGATTTCAAACCCTAAATCTTTCAGCTCTGTTTCATAATTTTGACCAGCTATTGCAGAGCGCTTTGATTCATTAAATAAATATTTTTCTGAGACCATGGCGAGGTCAGCTAAGCTACATTCCTTAACTTTTGATCTGAAGCTCAAACGTTCATTTTGAGTTTTATGATCTAATGAGCTCATAAAGTCGCTCATTGCTTCGCCAAATGGAGATAATGGTTTATCTATGCTTGATATAACACCTAAAACTCCTTCTTCCAATTGTTCTTCTGTAATATTCTTAATTGACCACTCTCTAGATTTTTTAAATTCGTTAAATGTCTCAGTACATTTAGGGTCTCTGTAGGAAAAAAATTTAAAAACTTTGTTATTTGAGTCTTGAGAGGCTCCAGCACCATATGCACCTCCTTTCTCTCTAATAGCAGAGTGAAGATATCCGTTTCTTAAAACTGTTCCGAGTACCGTAAGGGCAGGGGCATCTTCGTGCCTAAAATCAACAGTTGGAAAAGCCTCAGCACAAAAGCATACCTGTGATCCAGTAATCCAACCAATAGGATTAGACTGAAGAGTAACAAGATTTTGATTTTTATACTGATTAGTATTTGCTTTAATTGTGAAATTTAAGTTTAAATTTGCTTTATCTAATGTTGATGCTGTGAATAAATGACTTGGTGTATTTGAAATTTTAGAATTTATAGATCTTAGCAATTCTAGATATTTTGAAAGCTCATTACGATTACCAATTAATTTTGAAAGATGATTGGTATTATGAATAAATCTTAATCCTGATGTGAGGTCATTAGTCGATGCAATGCCACTGATTTGTGAAGCAGCATTACTCATAGAGAGAATATGACCATTCTGAATAACTGATTTTTCATTATCGGATGAGATAAATTCTAGAAGCTCTTCAATTCTCTTAGTTTCATCAAAGTTTGACTCTTTAACAGTTCTTAATATTAAATCTTGCATTAAAGACTCATTGCCCTCTAAGCTCTTTGAGCTAACTTTTAAAGCCAATTTAAAAGTATCATCTGTTTTATTGGGTAAAGTGATAAATGAAGCTGAAATTCCTCCAGTGATTGATGATTGATATTTTTGAATATTTTCATATCCATCTTTACCAAGGCCAATATCCGTTAGTGTATTAGAAAACAAACTAGCAATTTTTAATTCATTTTCATCAAGAGCTTCGCAAGGAAAAATCATTGAATGATAAACAATGCCATTAGTACCACTTTTATAGAAGTAATTATTGGGTTCATTTTCTGCAAAAGCTATTGGAGATGCATAGTTTCTTTTTTCAGGAATATCTTCTTTTGTAACTTTTGGTAAAACCTCAGGATCATCAATAGAGTTTTGTCTATTTTCTAAATCATTAGCTAGCTTTATAAGATTTTTTTTATCATCTAAAGAAAAGTTTTTTGTAATTTCAAGAACTTTATTTTGAATTTTTTCTTCATTTTTTTTATTTAACTCAGTATCAGGAATCAGTGAATAGGTTAACCTATGATTGTTTTTTATTAGGCTTTTATCAATAAGATTTTCAATATAATTATCTGTTTTAAGGTTATTTTTTATAATATTAAAAGCATTATCTAGATCTAATACGTTTAATGGATTGTCATTATGAATACAAGCAGGTAAGCAAGTTAACATAATTTGTAAACCAAACGGCATGCCTGAACCAGTAATTTCTCTTTGTCTAATTTCTAGCTGATGAAGAGAGGAGTTTATAAGATCTTTGGGCACTCCATCTTTTACAAGTTTTTTGAGACAGTCCATGATAAGCGTCTCAACTTCTTTAGATTTATTAGAATCAACACCTTCTAAACCTGCAGCAAATACAAGCTCTTTTTGATCTGCTTCAAGGCCAGTTAAAGGCGAAGGAGATTTTCCTAACTTTGTGCCCTCCAAAACTTTTCTAAGGGGAGAGGCAGAGTTATCTAAAAGAATATTAGACATTAAATATGTTTCCAGTAATTGGACTGGGTTATGACTTTCATTCAAAAGCCAACTTAAAACAATGTGATGATTATTTTCATCGCCTGGTTGAGGGTTATAAAAGTCTGATACAACTTTTGGTGATTCTAACCTCTCTTCATTTTTAACGGCCACAACTTCATTTGAAGGTGAAAAATTATCTAAAACATTTTCTTTAATATACGACTGTATTTCCAGAGGATCTACGTTGCCAAAAGTAAAAAAAGTAGCATTTGATGGGTGATAATGTTTTTGATGAAAATTTACCAAATCTTCATGCGAGAGATCTATTATGCTCTCAGGATCGCCGCCACTATTATGCTTATATGTTGAAGAAGAGTATAGGTGCTTCGACATTCCATGCCATAACTGACTTGTAATTGAACTCATTGCTCCTTTCATTTCATTATAAACAACCCCTTTTATTTCAATCTCACTTTCTGGATTATTTTTATCTTTGTGCTCTAATCTGTGTCCTTCTTGAGCAAAATCAAGATTGTCTAAATTTGGAAAAAAGGCTGAGTCGAGATATACACCTAAAAGATTATTAAAATCTTTTTTATTTAGTGTTGCAAACGGGTAAGCAGTCCAATCACTGGATGTAAAGGCATTCATAAATGTATTTAGCGACCTTCTGATCATCATAAAGAATGGATCTCTTACTGGATATTTTTTTGAACCACATAAGGCTGTATGTTCTAAAATATGGGCCACGCCAGTGGAATCTTCGGGAATAGTTCTAAAAGCAACCATGAATACTTTTTCATTGCTATCGCTCTCTAAGTGTATGTGCTTGCAATTAAATTCTGATTCGTTATATATTTGGGCATTGACATCCAGCAAAGGTATATTTTTTTGTTCTTGAAGGTTAAACATAATAAAATCTATAATAAATATATGAAAAAAATAACTACATTAATCACTATACTGATACTGGTAGCTTGTAACAGTATGCAAACTAACATTGAAGTTGACTCAGTCGATACTTTCAACTTAGATAATTATAGCGATTTTTCTATAAAGATAAATGAATCAAACATTAGTGCAGAAATAAATCCAATTAATCTTGAAAGATTTAAAGACAATTTAAAAACTTCTTTGATAGAAACTGGATTATCTTATTCTGAAAATTCAGACCTAACCTTTGAGATTATTATTACTACAAAGGATAAAGTTCAGTCAGATAAAATGAACCATTATTACAGTAGATATTACTGGGATAATTACTACTTCCGTGATGATATAAGAACAATAACTGAAAATATTTTAAGAGTTAATTTAAAAGACAATACTGCAGATAAAACCATATGGACAGTTGTAACCGTTTGGAGAGATGGATCGTCAAAAGCACCAACTTCTGAAGATGGATCAAATATAATCGTTGATGAAATTATGCTCAGTTTCTTGTAGTCTTAAAGAGCATATTTAATTGAAATCAAACCTTAATAAAAATTATCTTATAAGCTTTTTTGCTTTAATTATATTTTTTTCATGCAAGCCCGAAGAAGATAAACTTGATATCCCTAAAATTTCTTCAGTTGAAAAGCTTATAGAACACTCAAACGAATTTGAGCAGAATGTTTTAACATATGAAACCCCTGGTGGAAAAATTCATTTTGCAATAGGTTTTGGTATTGCTAATTCAATAATGGTTGAGGGAGAGGGAGGAAATATTATTATTGATGCCTCAGATAGCACTTATGAAGCATCAGAAATTTATAAGAGATTTAAGAAGCTCAATGATAATCCAATCACTGCAATAATTTATACCCATAATCATGGTGATCATACCTTTGGAGCTGCTCATTATTTAACAACACAAAAAGAAAGACCTTTGGTTATAGCTCATGAATCAACCGACTATTACATGCAAAGGATTTTGGGAATAATAAATCCAATTATTAGTGTTAGGAGCACTCGAATGTTTGGTACAGCATTGCCAGAAGATGAAGTTATAAATGTTGGCATTGGCAAGAGTTTAAATGTTTCTAAATCTCCATTTGGATATATCAAACCAGATACAACCTTTAAAGAAGAATTAAAGATAAAAATTTCTGGTATTAATATTGAGCTTTATCATGCTCCTGGCGAGACAAACGATCAATTATTTGTTTGGCTTCCAGAACATAGATCTTTGATGCCTGGAGATAATATATATAAAACATTTCCAAACCTTTATACAATTAGAGGAACAACTCACAGAGACGTTATAGGCTGGGTTTCTAGTTTAGACAAGATGCGATCTCACGAACCAGAATATATATTCCCAAGTCATACAAAGCCAATTATAGGTTCAGAAGAGGCTATGAAAGTATTAACCATTTATAGAGATGCTATTCAATATGTTCATGACCAAACAATTCGACTAATGAATGAAGGCTATTATCCTGATCAAATTGTTCAAATGGTAGAATTACCAGACTCTATAAAAAGCTCACCTTATTTATCAGAATTTTATGGTACTGTTAGGTGGTCAGTTAAAAGCATTTTTAACGGATACTTAGGTTGGTTTAATGGAAATCCTGCTGATCTTGACCCTCTATCACGAAAAGAAGAAGCTCAAAAGCTTGCTAAATTAGTCGGAGGTGAAGCATCTTTACTTAATGCATTGGAAAAATCTGTCCTTGATGAAGATATGCAATGGGCACTTGAATTAAGTGATAAGCTCATAGCCTTAGATTTTGAGGTAGACAGGGTAAATAATCTAAGACAAAAAGCTCTACTTTATATTGGACTACGCTCATCTAATCCAAACAAAAGAAATTACTTTCTTTCATCAGCTATGGAATTAGAGAGTGATTTTGGTGGTTATCCAGTTGCAGAAAGAACAGAAGAGGGTGTAAAAGAAATTTCAATTGATACTATCTTTAGCATTTTATCTGTTAGGTTAAATCCTGAAAGAGTCATTAATCAAAATATTAAAGCATGTTTCTTATTTTCATCTGGCTTAACAAGAACTATTACAATAAGAAATCAAGTTGCTTCAGTTTCAAACAATGTTGATTTTCCTTGTGATATTACAGTTAAAACTTCTGAACTTAATTTTAAAATGGCATTATCAGGATTGTTAAATCCAGTAATGGCTTTAGCTTCGGGGGATATTGTTGTTGATGGTGGTAATACTAATTTTTTAAAGTTCTTATCTTACTTTAGATAACACTACCACCTATATTTATCAAAGTTTTCTGGATTTGCCCATCCTTCTGAATTGTTCCAAGATCTTTTATTGTTATAGGTCTTAAGGTTATATGAAAAACATAGCAATTTATTGGAGCTATCTTCAAGTTCAACCTGGAACCCAAGTTTAATCATGTTGGATTCTTTGATGCCATCTTTAGGGCGGGAAAAAATTATAATTTTTTGACTCAAAAGGTTCTTAATTGTTCCTATCTGACTTTGAGATAAATCTATATCATCCAAAACAACGAATAAATCAACTGGATCTTTTATATACTCAAAATCTGGGTCAATGCTTAGATGCGCTATGTCAGAATCTTCAAATTTTTTTACAAGCTTTGAGATATCTAGCTTTGTTACTATTTGAAGTTTTTTACATTCTTCATTATTTAGGGTGTCTAATATAAATTGATTTAATATTTTTTCCCTTTGTTTCATTTAAGTAAATGTTTTACTGCCTCTCTTTCAGATTCTAACTCATCTATAGATATTTGAAACTTTTGCTTCGCAAATTCTGACATCGCCAGATCTCTTTTAATCTCTATTGTGCCATCAGGTAGAGTAAAGAGAGGGTATCCACACATCAAACCCTCAGGAACACCGTAGGCTCCATCGCTTGCTATGGCAGCACTAAATGAATCGCCTTCATCTGTTGGATTTTCGCATGCAACAATTGTATCTAGAGCTGCTTTTGCAGCTGATGTTGCTGATGAAGCTCCTCTAGAGTCAATTACAGCCTTGCCTCTTTGTTGAACAGTTGGAAGAAAAGAATTTTCAACCCACTCCATATCACTTATAACTTCACTACCAGGTCTTCCATCAATAAGAACATTTTCAACATCCGGGAACATCGTAGGACTATGATTGCCCCAGATAACCATATTTTTAACGTTATCAATATTTGTTCCAGTTTTTTTGCTTATCACAGACTTGGCCCTGCTTGAATCAAGCATTGTCATAGCCATCCATAGTTGGGAATCCTTATTAGCAGCATTTTTACCTATAAGCGCATTTGTATTAGCAGGGTTGCCTACAACTAGAATTTTTGCATTATCTTTACCATATTTACCAATGGCCTCTCCCTGATTAACAAAAATTCCACCGTTAATTTTTAGTAAATCTGATCTTTCTTCAATTTTCTTTCCTTCATAAACAATTCCTCTTGGAATGCTTCCAACAAGAAGGAACCAATCTGCATCATGAGATGCTTCTTCAAAATTATCTGTATATTTGACTTCACCCATGTTTGGAAAATATGAATCTTCAAGCTCCATAACTAAACCTTCAAGCTTGTTGACAACTTGAGGAATTTCAACAAGGTATAAATCAACTATCTTGTCACCAAATGTTCTTCCATCAACTAATCTTGGGATAAGAGAGTAGGCTATTTGTCCTGCTGCTCCGGTTACCACAACTTTTACTCTTGAACTCATTTTTTTACCTTGTAATATGAAATTTAATTCGTAATTATATTCCTAAAAGTCAGATTTATTCTTGGCTTTTTAATTTTTTTTGTTTTTTTTATTTCATGCTTCCAATATTCTTGAGTCTTGCCATGCATTACTATGAGTTGACCACTTACTTGAGGAATAATTAAGTTTAATTTTTTATTTTTATGCTTAAAATATATTTCTCTTGTTTCTCCAAGCGATAAAGATGCTATCACAGGTTTTTTTCCAAGTTCTTTTTCATCATCAGAATGTAGCCCCATTGAATCATTTCCATCTCTGTATAAATTGGCCAACACAGAATTAAATTTAAAAGATGTAATATTCTCAATTTTTTCTTTAATTTCTAGTAGTAAGTTATTCCAATTATGTCTTTGAAGTTTTTTGCCAGAATATGTGTATTCAATTTCGTTGTCTGCATACCAAGCTTGAAGTCTTGGTATTTGATGAGTTTTACCAAAGATTTTTATAAAACCTGTTTCCCAATTTAAATCATGCAGACATGACTCAAACCATAAATCTTTTTTTTCCTCTAATATTTTATCTTGATATAAGTCAATTTCTAAATCTTCATATCCAGTTATTGCCTCTTTTTTAATCAAGGATGCTCCCATTTCAGTAATAGTAAATAAGACTAATTTTTATTAGAATAACTTTATCTTAAACGTAGAAGGACTTCTAAAAAAGGGGTGAAATAAATGAATATTAGATTTGATGATCAGGTTGCAATTGTTACTGGAGCCGGCGGTGGATTAGGTAAAGAGCATGCATTAGGACTTGCAAGAAGAGGGGCTAAAGTAGTTGTTAACGATCTTGGTGGAGGTGTTGATGGAAGCGGTGCTAGTGATGCCGCAAAGGCCGTTGTTGACCAAATTATCTCTGAGGGTGGTGAAGCAATTGCTAATGGAGCTAGTGTCACTGATTTAGAAGCAGTTAGAGCTATGGTTAATGAAGCTAAAGAAAAATGGGGAAGAATAGATATTCTTGTAAATAATGCTGGAATATTAAGGGATAAAAGCTTTCATAAAGATACTATTGAGAGCTTTAATACTGTTATGGATGTTCACTTTCAAGGAACTTTGAATTGTACTCATACTGTGTACCCAATTATGCGAGAACAAGAGTTTGGAAGAATTATTTTTACTAGTTCATCTAGTGGGGTTTTTGGTAATTTTGGTCAAGCAAACTATGGATCTGCAAAAATGGCAATGGTTGGATTAATGAATACACTTAAATTAGAGGGACAAAAATATAATGTATTCACTAACTCCATTACTCCTGTAGCTTATACAAGAATGACAGAGGGCTTGATTCCTGAAGATTTTGGTAAAAATATGCAACCAGAGCATGTAACACCTGCTGTTCTATATCTTGCTAGCAAAGATGCTCCTAATGGAGTTGTTATGGCTGCTGGTGCTGGAGTTTTTGCTCGTATATTTATACATGAAACCATGGGTATCAACCTTGGTACTGGTGAGGACATGACTCCAGAGAACATAGCTGCAAATTGGGATAAGGTTTCAGATATGGATGATGCTAGGCCGTTACAAAATGGCGGTGAACAGACTCTAAAAATATTTGAATTAATTAATAAGGGCTAGCATTGAAGCTATATTCAAGCAAACTTGCTCCCAGTCCGCTCAAGGTTTTAATTTTCGTAAAAGAAAAGGGCATATTAGATCAAGTAGAGGTCATTGATCTTGATCTAGGAAAACTTGAACATAAAACTCCAGAGTATAAAGCTATAGCTCCTAATTCTAGAGTACCAGCCCTAAAGTTAGATGACGATACAATTATTTTAGAAACAACTGCTATATGTAGATATTTAGAATCTCTTTATCCTGAACCCAATTTGTTTGGAGAAAATCCTATCGAGATCGCTTCTATAGAGATGTGGTACTCAAGGGTGACTTATGAGTTAGTTGTGCCTTTAATGCATGGTTTTCGGCATACTCACCCGCATATGAGTCAAATGGAAAATCAAAATCAAGAATATGGCTTGGCACAAAGAGAACTTGCAGTTAGATCTTTAGATGTTTATAACAAAATTATTGCGAGTAGAGAATATATAGCAGGAGAAAGATTTACTTATGCAGATATTCAAATGGTAACCTCATTACAATTCTTGGTTAGATTAAATAGGCTTGATATAAAAGATTACGAAAACCTGAATGATTACATCAATCAGGTTTCCAGTAGATCTAGCTTTTCTATTTAGATTATTCCCAGTTTAGAGCGCCACCAACTTGGTACTCAGTCACTCTAGTTTCAAAGAAGTTCTTTTCTTTTCTTAAATCTATTATTTCTGACATCCATGGGAATGGATTACCAACACCTTTAAATTCTTCTTCTAAACCAATTTGTGTCAGTCTTCTATTCGCAATAAACTTTAGATATTCTTCCATCATTGCGGCATTCATTCCAAGAACTCCCCTAGGCATAGTATCTCTTGCATACATAATTTCTAGCTCTGTTCCTTCAAGGATCATTTGAGCAGCTTCAGCCTTCATCTCTTCATCCCATAAATGAGGATTTTCAATCTTAATTTGATTTATTACGTCTATACCAAAGTTAACATGCATGGATTCATCTCTTAAAATATACTGGAACTGTTCTGACGTTCCAGTCATTTTATTTCTTCGACCCATAGATAATATTTGAGTAAAGCCACAATAGAAGAAGATTCCTTCAAGGACACAATAGAAGGCAATCAAGTTCTTAAGAAGCTGTTTATCTGTTTCCACAGTGCCTGTTTTAAATTCAGGATCTGATATTTCTTGTGTATATTTAAGACCCCATGCTGCTTTTCTCGAAACGCATGGTATTTCACGATACATATTGAATATTTCGCCTTCGTCCATACCAAGCG
Source organism: uncultured SAR86 cluster bacterium (assembly GCA_902591565.1). Classification (GTDB taxonomy): domain Bacteria; phylum Pseudomonadota; class Gammaproteobacteria; order Magnimaribacterales; family D2472; genus SCGC-AAA076-P13. The sequence continues at coordinate 31,802 of CACJBC010000011.1, forward strand.
ATTCAATACAGTATTGATAAGCATGTGTATGAATAGCTTCTTCTAAGCTTTGTCTTAAAATATATTGTCTACATTCAGGATTTGTTATTAATCTGTATAGTGCTAATACTAAGTTATTTGCAACAAGAGAGTCAGCTGTTGAGAAGAACCCTAAGTTTCTTTTTACGATTGTTCTTTCATCTTCTGTAAGACCATCTTCAGACTTCCATAATACAATATCGTTTGTCATATTAATTTCTTGTGGCATCCAATGGTTGGCACTTCCGTCTAAATATTTTTGCCATGCCCAGTCATATTTAAATGGTACTAGTTGATTAAGATCTGCTTTACAGTTAATCATCATTTTGTCATCAACCTGAACCCTGGATCCAGCCATTTCATCTAGTTCTTCAACGCCTGCGGCATCATCTAGATTTTTTATAGCCTCTCTTGCTAGTTGAGCACGAGATCCTTCTTCTATCTTGATTGTATTTTCTTTTATTGGAGCTGCTGTATCTACAGCTGGAGCAGGTTGCTCTTTTGCAGCTTGAGGTGTTTCTACTACAGGAGCACTAGCAGTAACTGCTGCGCTTGTGTTTGTTTCCTCTTTTCCATAATCATCCCAATTTAACATTTCGTTCTCCTATATTATTGACATGCCTCACAATCTGGATCATCCAGAGAGCATGCTGTAGGAACAGGGGCCGGTGCTCCTAGTTCCTGTGGTGCAGCTTGTGTTGCTTGCGCACTAACCGCGTTTAATTTTCCTTGTGCAACTGTTGATTTTTCAGTTGATGTTGCAGCTATTGATCTTAGGTAATAGGTAGTTTTAAGACCTGAATACCATGCCATTCTATATGTGATATCAAGCTTTTTACCATCAGCATTTCCTATGTATAAATTTAATGACTGAGCTTGATCTATCCATTTTTGCCTTCTGCTAGCTGATTCAACTATGTATCTTGGCTCAACTTCAAAAGCTGTTGAGTATATGGTTTTGATTTCATCAGGTATTCTTGATATCTGTGAAAGACTACCCTCAAAATATTTGAGGTCATTAATCATGACGTCATCCCAAAGATTGAGCTCTTTTAACTTATTAACTAGATGAGGATTTACAATAGTAAACTCGCCTGAAAGGTTAGATTTTACATATAAGTTTTGATAAGTTGGTTCAACCGACTGTGTAACACCAGTAATATTTGATATCGTAGCAGTAGGAGCTATAGCCATAACATTTGAATTTCTCATCCCATCGGTCATAACTTTTTTTCTTAAGGATTCCCAATCAAGAGTTTCAGATTTATCAACATTTAAATATTCTGATCCTCTATTTTTTTCTAGTATCTCAAGCGAGTCTTTTGGCAATATGCCTTGACTCCATAGCGAACCTTCATAGGACTCATAACTTCCTCTTTCTTTTGCAAGTTCTGTTGAAGCATGAATAGCATAATAACTAATTAATTCCATACTTCTGTCTGCAAACTCAACAGCTTCATCACTGCAATATGCAATATCTTGCATGTATAAAGTGTCTTGAAAGCCCATCATTCCAAGACCAATCGGCCTATGTTTTAAATTGGAATTTTTTGCTGTATCCACAGAGTAATAATTTATATTAATTACGTTATCTAACATTCTTATTGCTGTTGAGACAGTTTGCTTTACTTTTTCTTCATCTAGTTTTCCGTCTTTCATATGTTGCGCTAAGTTAACAGAACCTAGATTACATACGGCTATCTCATCTGCGCTCGTATTAAGAGTAATTTCAGTACAAAGGTTTGAAGAATGAACAACTCCTGCATGTTGTTGAGGTGATCTTAAATTACATGAATCTTTAAAAGTAATCCACGGATGACCTGTTTCAAAAAGCATTGTTAACATTTTTCTCCATAGCTCTTTTGCAGGCACGGACTTAAATTGATCCATTTCTCCAGCTTGAGCTTTCCTTTCATACTCTTCATATTTTTCTTCAAATGCTTTACCTATTAAGTCATGAAGATCTGGTGTTTCACCTGGAGAAAAAAGAGTCCAGTTTTTATCTTCTTCAACTCTCTTCATAAATAAATCAGGAACCCAATTAGCAGTATTCATATCATGGGTTCTTCTTCTTTCATCACCAGTGTTCTTTCTTAGTTCTAGGAATTCCTCAACATCTAAGTGCCATGTTTCAAGATAAGCACACATTGCTCCTTTTCTTTTTCCTCCTTGATTTACAGCTACAGCTGTATCATTAGCAACTTTTAAGAAGGGAACAACACCTTGACTTTTTCCATTCGTTCCCTTGATATAAGAGTTCATGGCTCTTACCGATGTCCAATCGTTTCCGAGTCCGCCTGCCCATTTTGATAAAAGGGCATTGTCCTTCATGGCTCCAAAAATACCATCAAGATCATCTGGAATTGTTGTTAAGTAGCAAGAAGACAATTGAGGTCTTTTTGTTCCAGAGTTAAATAGGGTTGGAGTTGAGCTCATATAATCAAAGCTTGATAGAAGCTTGTAGAATTCAATAGCTCTTTCTTCTCTATTTTCTTCCTCTACTGCTAATCCCATTGCAACTCTCATAAAAAAGACCTGAGGAAGCTCGTACCTAACATCATCACAATGAATGAAGTATCTATCATATAGTGTTTGCAACCCTAAATAAGTAAATTGATTATCTCTAGTATGATCAATTGCTTTACCTAATACATCTAAATCAAATGTTTTTAGTTCTGGGTCTAAGATATCTAGCTCAATACCTTTATCTATATAAGCTAAAAATGCTTTTGGATAGTTTTCCTTCATTTGATCATAAGTTGATTCTTCAGATACTTTTAAGAAGCCGAGTGCCTCACTTCTGATTTGATCCATAAGAATTCTTGCAGTGACATATGAGTAGTTTGGCTCTTTTTCCACTTTTGTTCTTGCAGACATAACTAAACTTGTTCTCATGTCTGATATTGAAACTCCGTCGTACAGGTTTTTTAATGCTTCTTCTAAAACTTCGTTCATTGAGACTTCTTCTAATCCGTCACACGCATCATTAATCAATGCTGCAAGCTTATCGATATCAAGTGGTACTAGCGATCCATCTGCTTTTGTAATGTTGATATCAGGCTTATTTGGTATATCAATTTCCGGTGTTTCTTTTTTTCTTTCTTGTGTTCGACCAGCCCTATATAAAATATAACTTTTTGCTACATCTAACTCTTCACTTCTCATTAACTGGAGCTCTACTTGATCTTGTATCTCTTCTATGTGTAAAGTTCCTCCAGACGGCATCCTTCTTTCAAATACTTCAATTACGCCTGATGTTATAGTGTTAACCTTTTTATGAATTCTTTCGCTTGCTGCTGCATTTCCTGATTCAGTTGCTAGAAATGCTTTTGTGATCGCAACTTTAATTTTGTCTTCTTCAAAAGCAACAACTTTTCCATTCCTCTTTATAACTCTAAGTTTGCCCGGTGCTGTAGCTTCAATTTCATTTGTTTCAACCGGCTGTTGAACATTTAATGTTTTGCTTGTTTCTTGTTGTGTTTCCATTCTTATTTCCGTTTCCCTATTTTGTTTGCCGTATCTTTCCCACTCATAAAGAGTTTAATTAAATTTTTCTGGAAGAAGTTTTGTGTGTCTGCAGTTACACTAACTTTTTGTTCTTCATCTCTAATATTACATGTTGTGGATAAAGAAACAAGTAAAAAACACTATATATTGTGATAATTTCATTTTTTTTCACTATATAGTGTATGTAAGCTGTTTTTTTGCTGTTGGCAATCAGTTAATAAATTGTGGATAATTATGGTTATGGAGATATTTTATGAGTAATTTTTTAGCAATAGATCAAGGAACAACAAGTTCGAGAGCGATAGTCTTTAATTCAAAGCTGAATGCGGTTGTAGATTCTCAAGAAGAATATAAATTATCTTATCCAAAAGATGGTTGGGTAGAAGCTGATCCTGCCGATATATTAAGAACTGTTAATAATACTGTTAGTGATGTTCTAAAAAAAGAGAATGCTATAACAGCTTGCGGAATAACCAATCAAAGAGAGTCTACTGTTGTTTGGTCTCGAGAAACAGATGAACCAATTTATCCAGCTATAATCTGGCAAGACAGGCGTACTCATGAGTTTTGCAAAAAACTAAAAGACAGTGGCCACGAAAAAATGGTAAGAGAAAAAACAGGGCTTGTCATAGATCCATATTTTTCTGCTACTAAAATTAAATGGATTCTTGATAATGTGACTGGCGCAAGAGAGCTTGCTAATAGTGGTAAGTTAATGTTTGGTACGATTGACTGCTATTTGATATATAAGCTGACAAAAGAAAAAGAACATCATACGGATGTAACCAATGCATCTAGAACCATGCTATTTAATATCAATGAGATGAAATGGGATAAAGATTTGTTAGATTTATTCGATATACCTATATCTATGATGCCATCTGTTCAATCATGTGATGCAAATTTTGGTACTTTAGCTTTGGGTAATAAAAACATAAGTATTAAAGGTGTTATAGGTGATCAACAGGCAGCACTAGTTGGACAAAATTGTTTTAAATACGGTGACATGAAGTCTACTTATGGGACGGGCTGTTTTTTAATGGTAAACACCAAAGAAAGTATAATAACTCTAGATGAGGGACTATTAACAACCATTGGATACCAATTAAATAATGATATTAGTTATGCAATTGAAGGAAGTATTTATTCATGCGGAAATATTATTCAGTGGCTTAGAGATAAAATGAAATTTTTTACAAATGCTAAAGATAGCGAATCTTTTTTAAACAGTGATGGTAATTCTAAAAATGTTCACTTCTTACCTGCATTTAATGGATTGGGGGCCCCGTACTGGAATTCAGATATTAGAGGTGGCTTTTACGGTATCACTCAAGATTCTGATAATGGTGACTTGATAACTGCAGCGTTTAAATCTATTTGTTACCAAACTAGAGATATAACAGATTTACTGATGAAAAATAATATTAAAATAAACTCACTACTAGTTGATGGCGGCATGACAGCAAATAAAACTTTTTGTCAGTTATTATCTAATACACTTCAAAAGAATATCTCTAAACCAGAAAACATTGAATCAACAGCTCTTGGAGCATGTATTGTCTCTCAAATAGCTGAAGGTTTATCCATCGAAGACGTTAAGCCAAAACTTGAAAATTTATATAAACCTGATCGAAGCTCTGAAGATTTTTATAATAGCGACTATTCGTCTTGGAAAGAGTATATAGAAACAACAATATCTAATATTAAGCAATAAATTATCTTATAAAATAATTTTTTTTATATATAATCTATTGTGTTCTAAATACAACCTACCTTTTTTTGATGTTTACATACAAAATATTAAATAATATTGCACGAGATGGTATCGATATCTTTGATGCTAATAATTTCCATATTGATGAAATTGATCCAGATTCACTCATATTAAGAAGTCAGATTCTCGGTGATGCTGATTTAAATGAATCTTTAAAGTGTATTGGTAGAGCTGGAGCTGGAACTAACAATATTCCAGTAGAGAAGGCTACAGAGAAGGGTATAGTAGTTTTTAATACTCCAGGCGCTAATGCAAATGCAGTAAAAGAACTTGTAGTTTGTGGAATGCTTCTTTCATCAAGAGGAATAATACAAGGTAACTTATATTCAAAGACATTATCTGGCCAGGATTCATCAGAGCTTAATAAATCTATGGAATCTCAGAAGAAAAATTTCAAAGGTAATGAGCTTAAAGGCAAAACCCTAGGAATTATAGGACTTGGCGCCATTGGTTCATTGCTTGCACAAACAGCAGAAGTTATGGGCATGAAAATAATAGGATATGATCCTTATATATCTATTGATGCTGCATGGAGACTGCCAAAGGATGTTGAGAAAGCAGATTCTATGGAATACCTCCTAAATAATTCTGACTATATTTCAATTCATGTCCCGCTTGTAGATGAAACTAGAGATTTAATTTCAAAAGAATCTTTAAAGCATTTTAAAAAAGGAGCAAAGTTAATAAATCTTTCGAGAGGTGGTATTGTTAACAATGAAGATATCATTAAGGCTCTTGATGCAAAAATTATTGATAAATTTGTAACAGATTTTCCTACCCCAGAGTTAGTAACAAGATCTAATGATTTTCATGACGTTATCCTATTACCTCATCTTGGAGCAAGCACTAAAGAAGCTGAAATTAATTGTGCTGTTATGGCTGCTGAACAAATATCTAATTTTTTAAAAGATGGTGTCATTATTAATTCAGTAAATTTCCCATCAATAAAGTTAGGAAGAAAGACGGAATATAGAATGGTCATTATTAACAAAAATGAGCCAGGGATGATTGGTAAAATTACTGATGAGATTGGTTACAAAAATATTAATATTGCTGACATGACCCATAAGAGC
>CACJBC010000012.1 GCA_902591565.1 uncultured SAR86 cluster bacterium
TTTTTGAAAACCATACCTTAATCTTATCGCTTAGTTTTTTTGTTTTTATGGAGTCTTTAAACATAGTTGTAAAAATTTGAAAATTTGCCCATATAGGATTCCAACTCTTAAGTGCACTTACAGTTCCATAAATAGGCTTTATTTCAGGATCTCTTGGGATATATGTCCCAAACATACGATCCCATATAATGAACACTCCACCATAGTTGGCATCAATATACTCTTTATTTTTAGCGTGATGAATGCCGTGATTCATTGGAGTAATAAATATTTTCTCTAAAAAACCTAGATGGCCTATATGCTCAGTATGAACCCAAAATTGATACACCAAATTAATACCTGCCACAGTTATAAATACCTCTCCGGGCACTCCAAGGAATATCATTGGCAGATAAAAAACCCATTTCCATAGCCAACCAGTACTTGTTTGTCTCAAAGCTGTAGATAAATTAAACTCTTCACCATGATGATGAACGCTATGAGTTGCCCATAAAATTTTTATTTCATGATGCATTCTATGCATCCAGTAATAAGAAAGGTCGTATAGGAGAAATGCAATAATCCAAGTAATTGGGTTTTTAACAGACAATAACCCAACATTAAAATATTTACTGATATAGACAAAAATTAGACTTTGCATGCCAAGATTGAGCATGGTTGGATATCTACTAATCATTCCAATTGATAAACTAGTAAAGGTATCATTTAACCTATAGTTGCTTTTACCCTTATACACACCATAACAGTACTCAATAAGAATAAGCAGCATGAAAACCGGTATTGCAAAAGTAATAATCGAAGATTTGTCTGTAACTATCATTGGAAATATTGTTAATTATTTACATTTTAGGTATTAGCATTTAAATATGCAATAGCGCCAATGGCGTTTCCAAAATCCTGGTTTTTCATGTAATTGCCTTTGACACCAGCCAAATTAAGTCTTTTTTCTATTCCATTTTTAACTGTATTTAATGTAGAGACTCTCCCAATGAAATAGATATTATCGACACCTAGCAGTAAAGCATTTAGATAGCCTACAGTTCCAATAACTTCTCCGACCATGTTAGATAAAGAGGCGGCTATATCATAGTTACTTAAATTAGAACTATTTCTAGCTTTAGAAAAATTAGAGGCTGTTATCTCTGGGTCAAGAGCACCAATATTATTTACAACTTCACCAATTAATGAATCTAGATTATTTTTATCACCAGTCGAAGCCAATTCTTCAATTTCATTTGGCTTGTTTTTATCTATAGTTAGCTTTGATAAGCCTTGCAATGTCCCACCTCCGATAGATATTCCACCCAAATGAGTAAATTTTTTATTTATATAACCAACACAGGCAGTACCTGTTCCAGTACTTACTACCATAAATTTAGAATCTTTTATTTCATATAGCTCTCTAGCGCCATAACCTATTGCTTGAACTTCATTAATTTTTACCAATGGTATTGAATCAATAGCATCTTCAAGATCACTTGATTTTCCACCGGTAACAGCAATTTTAGTTACTTGATTTATATCAACTTTTAAATCATTGAGAATTTTTAAGATAAATGAAGTTTCATCTTTTTCCGATGGAAATGAATGAAATTCCATTTTATTATTTTTTTCAATGGCTATATCAGTATTAGTAATTCCAAAGTCAAAAGCAATTTTTATAAGCATAATTAAATTTTATCTACTTGCATTTGTCTCTTGCCATAGCATTGGTATTTGTTGTTGTGGATTAAAAACCATGGGACCATCTAAGGGGTATGCGTTTGCAGCTTGATCAATTTCTTCTTTACTTATGTGATCGCTTGGCAAGAGTTTAAAGACATCTAGGCCTCTAGTAATCTCAGTACCATAAATGTAACCGTCATAATAGTATGCAGACCAATAACCTCCAGTAATTAAGATATCTTTATCAATTGGACCTCTATCAAAGTATGCTATTTCTTTAGGGTTTGATGAATCAGTAAAATCCATTATAGAAATCCCACCTTGATACCATGCTTGAACAAAAATATCACGACCAGGAATTGGAATTATCGATCCATTGTGAGCTACACAATTTTCAGTTTCTACCTGTGGAGCAGGCATTTTATAATGACTTCTAAATTCAAGTTTATTGTCAACTATGTCATAAATAGCATCAGCTCCCCAGTCAAGAGGATCCCAAGCTCTACATCTAGCTCTGCCACCGCCACCCCACTCATCAGTAAAAATTACTTTAGAACCATCATTATTAAATGTAGCAGAATGCCAATATGCAAAACCTGTATCTGTAACAACATCTAATCTTTTGGGGTTATACGGATCAGTTATATCAAAAAGAATACCATTCCCAGAACAAGCTCCAGCAGCAATATTTTTTGATGGAAATACTGTTATATCATGGCATTGGTCTGTAGGACTTGTTTCTTGAGTATCATCTCCATGATCTCCTCCAATCCAAAGACCACCCAGCACACCAGTTTCTGGATCAGCAAAAACTGCAGGACTACTAACTATTCTTGATTCGTGAGGACTATCAATTGGTATTTCAATAACATCTATTCTAAATAAAGCTGTTCTATTATCTCCAGCTATATCTCCGATACATTCTTCCATTTCTTCTTCGTCTCTTACGCTTGCAGTACCTGAGTTATAAATAATTATTTTATTATCCTCAGTTGGACCTTCTACAACAGTATGGGTATGTGAGCCTCTGCAAGTTTGCACAGCAGCAACTTGAATTGGATTTTCAAGATCTGTAATGTCAAAAATTCTAATACCTCTAAATCTGTCCGGACTAGCGTCTCTCGAAACACCTTGTAAACCACAATCAAGTCTGCTTCTTGTCTGCTCAACTGACATTATTAATATATTCCCGACTATTGATATATCACCCTGTCCTCCTGGACAAACTATTGATGATATTAAACTTGGTACTCCATTTTTATTTATCTTGTACATATTAAAGCCATGATAATTTCCGACCACCAATAAGTTATCTCTAAAAGCCATATCGGTATTCGCAAAATCCAAGATAGGAGATTTTAATGCTCTTGATTTTTCTATAGTTGTTAACTCCTTTTCTTCGTCAAGATCTATGTTAGGATCTTCAACTCCTTTTTGGGCAAGGTCCTCTGTATCATAAAAACCAGTAGGTTTCTTTAATGAAGCAATTAATTCAAGATTTAATATAGCCTCATCAGCAATATATAGTCCTGGAGAAAGTCCAGCTCTTGGGTCATCTGATAGATTTACAGCAATAGAATTCATTCTTTCAATTTCAACAGCTTGGTCATTCACAAGGTCAGATACGAATTCATTTAGAAGGGGTTCATATGCTGAGCCAGGATACTTTTTTAGGTCATCAACCATTTCTAATGCACCATCATGATGAGCAATCATTAGTTGAAGAAATAATCTATCAAAGTCGGTTGCAATTGAACTTTTAAGTTTTTTTAGCTGTGTTTTGCTTGCCATACCAGACATTTTTATATGTAAATGATGATTATCTTTTGACTCAGATTGCAATTTATTTTTAGATTTAAGCCAAGCTTCCATGAAATCAATTTCATCTACTTGAGAAAAATTAATACGGTCAGCTAAATCAAGAATTGTTTTATTGTTAGTTCTATTTTTAGCAAGTTTTGACATCAATATAGCTTGCCTGTGATGCATGATCATTCCTTGTAAAAAATTGATATCTGCATCAACATAACTTGAACCTGCAATATCTGATGCTATTTTAGGATCAAGAATTTTTGAGCTTTCTCCAGGTGCGCCTGGTTGAATAATTGGAGCTTCAGATTTAGCATCAAAGCTTATTTGAAAAGCCAATATAATTAATATAAATGTATTAATCTTTATCATCTTTTATTTCTTCTGCTACGCCATCGATAATATTTTCTTCTTTCTTCTTTTTTCTATTATTGGACCAATACCAAGAATAGTCCGCTCTATTATTTCTTTGCATCTGTTTTTTTGATGCGCGAGTTCTTAATAGTGTGAAAAATATTAAAATTGAAATTACCCCCAAAATTAATAAAAAAGGATTTCCTGATAGCATTATCTTCTTGAGTTTAGTTTCATCAGCAGCCTTAATATTTCTATGTATAACCAAACTAAAGTAATAGTTAATGCCATAGAACCAAAATATTCCATATATTTCGGAGCTCCTTCATCAGCTGACTGCTCGATAATATCAAAATCAATAACAAGATTAAAAGCAGCCATAGCAACAACAAATAAAGAGAATCCAATAGCAGTATTGCTGTTACCACTAATCATATTAGGCAAACCAAATCCAAATAGTGATAAAAGCCATAGTGATAAATAAAATAAAACAATGCCCACAGTTGCAGCAAATACCATTAACACAAAATTTTGAGTTGGCTTTATAAGCCCAGACTTATAGGCAATTAATAAAGAAGCAGCAACGAAGAAAGTAAGTGAGACAGCTTCAAGAACTATACCGGGATACATTGATTCTGCAAAAAGCGATATGTTTCCGACGAGAAAGCCCTGACCGGCAGCAACAATTAACCATAATTTTGGTGCTAGATAGGGACGTGGTTTAACCACCCATCCTATAAAAAATATGTAAAATCCAAAGGTTGCAAACATAGATATATAACCAGCAAATATTGATATAAAGCTGATTAATTGAACAACCGGGTTAGATGAAAACATCCATGAAAATATTGCTGTTGAGACTAATACTAACAACATAATTGCTGTTTTATTTACAGCTCCATCTAAAGTCATCCTATCACTAGAATCATTTGATCTAATATTAAAAGCAGATGATCTAATTGCAGGATTTCCTGATTTACCAAATGTATTCAAAGCTGAATGATTGGACATAAAATTCCCTCCTTATGGAATATATATAATAAGTATAGACTTAATAACAAATTTAAAGCTTTTTAGTGACTATTTAAATTATTTAAATAGCTTCAGGGATTTTATCAAAGCTTTCAAGTGGTTTCTTTAATTCAGTCCAATCGCATTCAAAATCATCAGGAGCATGCTCATATTCAAGCAGTCCAAGAGCTTCAAATTTTGGACGAACTTTTTCAGTTAAAAGTCCTATTCTTGAGAGATTAGGTATCACTCTTGAGAATAAGAAATTTCTGAACATATCAAAAGTTGCAGTATTTAATTGAAATTCTCTTGCTTCCTCAGGGGACATCCCTAAAAATCTTTGTTCTGACTTGGTATTTATTAACCTCTCTCTGGAAATAACACAGGCCTCATATGCAAACTCAGCTCTGTCTTCAATTTCCTCTTGAGAAAGAGTCTTAATATAGTCCTCAAGATAATTAATTCCAAAAGTAACATGTCTAGCTTCATCTCTAACTACATAATGCAATAATTGTTTCAGCAGAGGGTCCTTAGTTATAGTTTTTAACATTTGGAAGGCAGCTAGAGCTAAGCCTTCAATGATTATTTGCATACCAATAAATTTTAAGTCCCAGCGCTCATCTGTAAGAATTTTATCGAGTAAAGTTTTTAGAGCAGGGTTTATTGGATAATGAATACCTATTTTTTCTTGAAGATATCTATTGAAAACTTCAACATGCCTTGCTTCATCAAATGTTTGTGATGCAGCATATAGTTTTGCATTATAGGTAGGCGCACAGGATGCTAATTGTGAAGCAACTAAAAGTGCCCCTTGTTCACCATGCAAAAATTGACTCATTAATTCTGCAGTTGAGTGACGATCGAATAAGATTTTTTCTTCCTCAGTAAGATTTTCATATGCCTCAAGAGTTTCGTGTGGAAGTTGCTCATCAGGCTCAATAATTTTTTGGTCAGCAGGGTGGGTGTAATCCCATTTAAGATCTATTGATCCATTCCAATTTAATTCTTTGCCAAGCTCATAAAGCTTTTTAATCCTATTATCAGCTACGGTATAGTCCCAATTATATGAACCAGTTAGAGGAGTGTTAAATATTTCAACTACGTCTTCTACCTGTAATGGCGTTAAATTTACCTCGTCATCAAAATATAATAAATCCTTTGGTGGCCCTTCTTGTTTTTTAATTTTCATTCATACTCCAACTTAATGTTTACACTGTAAACATTACAGTATTTTAATATAGAAATTAATTCTTGAAAAGTTTTGTTAACTGATCAAGAAGAACCTCACCAAGTTCTTCAGCTCTATTTATGGTAATGGCATTCTTATAATACTTAGTCACATCATGCCCAATTCCGATTGCTTGTAATTCAATTGGACTATCATTTTCGATTTCAAAAATAACTTTTTTAAGGTGGTTATCTAAATATTCTTCATTATTTGCAGATAGGGTACTATCATCAACTGGAGCTCCATCTGATATAACAATAAGGATTCTTCTGTCCTCATTTCTAGAAATTAGTCTTTCGTGCGACCAAATCAATGCTTCACCATCTATATTTTCTTTTAAAAGACCCTCCCTTAGCATAGTGCCAAAGTGTTTTCTAGATCTTCTCCAGCTGTTATCCGCACTTTTATAGATAATATGTCGAATGTCATTCAGTCGACCAGGATTCATTTGACTGCCTTGCTTTATCCATTTTTGTTTTGAATCTCCACCTTTCCAGTTTTTTGTAGTAAAGCCTAAAATTTCTGTTTTAATTTGACATCGCTCTAAAGTACTACCAATTATGTCTGTACAAATTGCTGCTAGACTTATTGATCTACCTCTCATGGAGCCTGAATTATCTATTAACAGACTAACAATAGTATCTTTAAAATTATTTTCAGTTTCTTGTTTAAAACTTAACGGATATCCTGGTTTTGCTATTACTCTATGAAGCCTTGCAGTATCGAGCATTCCTTCCTCAAGATTATAATTCCAGCTCGTATTTTGTTGAGCTAACAATAATCTTTGTAGTTTATTTGCTAGCCTTCCTATAGTAGTTTGATATGGTTTTATTAGGTTATCTAATTGTGTTCTAAGTCTAATGGCCTCATCAGGAGTTGTAAGATCTCTTGCTTCAATTATTTCATCATATTCTTTAGTGAATATAGAATAATTTTTATTAGCAAGGACATAGTCATTATTCGGGTAAGCTAGCACATCAATTTCTTCATCAACAGCAGTACCATCTGTCATTTCTGAGGTCTGCTCGATATTTTCGTAATCCATGTTTAAATCATCTAGGGATGCTTCACCATCTCTCAATTCATTGTTATTAGAGCTTTCAGTTTCATCTTCAATATCATCTGTGCTTCCTGGTGACTCTATTGCTTCCTCCTCCTCAATATTGTTATCTTTAATAGATTTAAGAAGTTTTATTTTTCTCAAAAAATCCAAGGAAGCTTTTTGAAATTTATCTTGATCATTTAATGAAGAAATTAAGTAATTTTTAACATTATCTAACGCATTGTTTACAATATATTCTTCATTAAATTCTTTTAAAAGCTTCTTCAATGATGCAGATAAATGTATGCCACAAGCATCCTTAAGCCAAAGATTTGAGCATAAAGCTAAATAATGTGGCGATTTTTTATCATCAATATTTATCGTTTTAAGATATTCAGTAATATTAGTTTGAGAACCCTTGTAATAGCTAGATCCCAAAATTTCAACACGTGACATCTCAAGCTCATTAAAAACAATTCGTGCGGGCATATTAAGATCAACATCAGGCTTAGTTTTATGAAATAAATACCAAAAAGCTTGAAAATCAGCTTCTCCTCTCCATGATGGTAAATCTTTTGTAGAGCGTGGTGCTGAAGTTAATATTGTTTGATTAAAGGAAGGAGGTCTTTGTGGAATACCATTTTTAGAGGTAAGAGTCTTAATTTTTGCAATTGACTTAATGGATGAAAGCGCTGCTTCATGTAACTTATCCCTGTGTTTTACCCAACTCATAGAATTTTAAGAGCTTTCGTTAATATCAATGTCAAAACATCTTTGGAAATACTCATTAACAATTGGTTTTTCTAAATCATCGCATTTATTTAAGAAAGTCAATTTAAAGGAGTCTCTTATATCCTTAAAAATTTTATAGTTCTGAGCCCACGATATAACTGTTCTAGGTGACATTAGTGTTGATATATCTCCATTAGCAAAACCATTTCTTGTTAGATTTGCAAGTTTAATCATATTTCTAATGACCTCCTGATGTTTAGTTGTTTTCATATCTCTAACTTTAGATAAAACTACTTTAAGTTCTTGATTAACATCAAGATAATTTAAGGTAGATAGGATATGCCATCTATCCATTTGACCCTGATTAATTTGTTGTGTTCCGTGGTACAAGCCAGTCACATCTCCAAGACCTACAGTATTAGTTGTAGCAAATAATCTAAAAGAGGGATGAGGCTCAATTACTTTATTTTGATCAAGTAATGTTAACTTACCTTCTACTTCAAGAATTCTTTGTATTACAAACATTACATCTGGTCTTCCTGCATCATATTCATCAAAAACAAGCGCAACTGGATTTTGTATAGACCATGGGAGCAAACCCTCTTGAAATTCAGTTATTTGCTTTCCGTCCTTAAGTTTTATTGCATCCTTGCCAAGCAAATCTATTCTGCTTATATGACTATCTAAATTAATTCTTACACAAGGCCAGTTCAAGCGTGCAGCAATTTGTTCTATGTGAGTAGATTTACCTGTACCATGAAAGCCTTGAATCATTACTCTTCTGTTATGACTAAAGCCTGCTAAAATTGATAATGTTGTTTCTTTGTCAAAAATGTAACCTTCATCAATTTCTGGAACCCATTCTGTTTTTTCTTTAAATCGCTTAACTGACATCTTTGTATCAATTTTGAAAATGTCAGATACCTCTATTTTTTCGTTTGGTTTTAGAGCCAATTCAATGCTTTTATTAACAGTCATTATTTAATATTAAGTGAGTTAGGTATGACATCATACTTTTTGAAATATGAAAGTTCTAGTTTTTTTACATACCATGTAAGATAAACCACTATAATTAGAGCTCAGCTTAAAATAATTTATTGCTAAAAATATATAATGACCGAAGAAAAAAACTCCATAGAAAAATCTTTAAACCTCTTTAGATTAAATAAAGTAGATAGAGATATTTATAGTTGGACCGGCAAGAATGTTGGGTGGGGAAGAGTATTTGGTGGACAGGTAATGGCTCAAACATTGATTGCTGCCTATAAAACAATTGATGTAGAACATTATGCTCACTCCTTTCATTCTTATTTTCTAAGGCCTGGGAATATGGATAAACCAATTATATTTACTGTAGACAGAATAAGGAACGGTAAGAGTTTTACTACAAGAAATGTAAAAGCCTTGCAAGATGGAGAAGCTATATTCAGCTGCTCTATCTCATTCCAAAAAGACGAGGACGGTTTAGAGCATGAAATTTCAATTCCAGATGTTCCTTCTCCAGAAGAGCTAAAGGACGAAATAGAAATTAGAGAAATAATACTTAAAAAGCTTAATATTGATAGCAAAGATATGCCTATGTTTTTGAAGCAAAGAGAAATTGAAATGAGGCCGGTTGAAATTCAAGATTACTTTGAACCAAAGAGAATGCCGCCTTATAAAAATACTTGGATTAAACCAAAAGGCATGATTCCAGATGATCAGGTTATTCAGCAAGCATTTCTTTTATATATATCAGACATGGGCTTAATAGCAGCAGCCAATAATTCTGTTGGCGTGAATTTTTTAACCAAAAATCTTCAAAATGCTAGTTTGGATCATGCAATATGGTTCCATAAAAAACTTGATTTAAATGATTGGTTTTTATATTCAATAGATAGTCCTATCACTAGAAATGCAAGAGGCTTTTCAAGAGGTTCTATATTTTCTGAGTCAGGTGAGCTAGTTGCATCTTGTGCTCAAGAGGGTTTGATTAGACTTTGGCCTGAAAAAAAGTAAATTTTATTGAGACCTTATTAGCTCTGTAAGGAATTTAATTTTATCTGGATCTATATCTGGTGTAATTCCATGCCCCAAATTAAATATATAGCCTGGATAATTAGAGAATATATTAAGTACTTTATTTAACTCTGCCTTGATAAGATTATCATCTTCAAGAAGAATTTTTGGGTTTAGGTTGCCTTGAAGTGCAACTTTGCCTTGCAGATATGATTTATCTATCTTATCAATGTTCCAGAAAAGGCTAAGACAGTCTGAATTTGATTCTGTCATTTTGTTTGTACTAAAACTTGGATCTCTTGCAAATAAAATAATTGGTATCTTTGATGTTTCTTCATCCTCTTTCAAAAGTGCAATAAGTTTTTTGATATAGCACATGGAATAAAGATCGTATTCTTCCACATTTAATAGATTAGCCCATGAATCAAATATTTGTATTACATCTGCTCCTGCATGAACTTGTTTTTTTAAGTATTGAAAACAAGCATTTGTTAACTTTTCTAAAAAAAGATGAGCGCTATCTTTGTTTTGCTGTATAAAATTTTTAGTGTAATTAAAGTCTTTAGAGGATTTACCTTCTATTGAATACGCTGCCAAAGTCCATGGACTACCACAAAATCCTATAAGAGGGATATTTGATGGAAGAGCGCTTTTAATATTAGATACAGCTTTGTAAACATAGGACAAATCTTCAGGATTAAACTCAGGAAGATTGGTTATATCTTTTGATTTTTTAATTGGATTATTAAATACCGGTCCTTCGCCTTCTAAAAATTCTACTCCTAAACCAAAAGCATCTGGTATTGTTAATATGTCAGAGAATAGAATTGATGCATCTAAATTGAATGCATTTATTGGTTGAAGTGCAAGTTCACAACATACCTCTGGATTTTTACACATGTCTAAGAAATTTTTGAATTTTCTTCTAACAGCTCTGTATTCAGGCATATATCTGCCTGCCTGCCTCATATACCAAATTGGAGGTATTTTTAGAGATTCTTTATTGAGAGCTCTCAAAAATATTGAATCTGAAGTTTTCATGAAACATATTCTATTATACTTTTTGCTGCCTCACGTCCTTCCCAGATAGCTGTGACTACTAAATCAGATCCTCTTACCATATCTCCACCGGAGAAAATCTTTTTATTTGATGTTTGAAATTTGTATTCTTGATGTTCTTCAGCGATGACAAGTCCATTTTTTTGTGTATTGATATCAAAGTCACCAAACCAATCTGAGGGACTTGCTCTGAACCCGAATGCAACTACAACTGCATCAGCTTCATATATAGTTTCTGAACCTGGTATTGGTATTGGTATTCTTCTCCCATTTTGATCAGGCTCACCTAATTGTGTCTTAACAATTGTGACACCCTCAACTTTATCATCACCAACTATGTCAATTGGTTGAATATTAAACTCAAACTCAACACCTTCCTCTTTAGCATTTTGAACCTCTCTCCGAGAACCAGGCATATTCGACTCATCTCTTCTATATAAACATTTAACGGAGCTAGCTCCCTGCCTTATTGCAGTTCTATTACAATCCATGGCTGTATCACCTCCACCAAGAACAATAACGTTTTTACCTTTCAAATTAATGTAATCTTCTTTTTTTTGTTTCAATCCCAGTAAATTCTTTGTATTTGAAATTAAATAATCAATTGCTTTATAAACTTGAGGTAAATTTTCTCCATTAAAACCACCTTGAAGAGAGGTATAAGTACCCATAGCCAAAAATATTGCATCGTAACTATCGTATATTTTTTGGAAAGGAATATCGTTTCCTATTTCTTTACCAAGGTTGAATTGGACACCCATTTCTTCAAGAATTTTTCTTCTTCTTTTAACTACAGATTTTTCCAATTTAAATTCAGGAATTCCAAATGTAAGAAGACCACCGATTTCTTCATTTTTATCATAAACATGACTGTGAACTCCTGACCTGGTCAACACATCTGCACATGCAATTCCTGCAGGACCAGCTCCAATTATTGCAACTTTTTTATCAGTCCATTTTCTATGAGACATATCTGGTTTCCATCCCATTTCAAATGCTTTTTCAGTAATATATTTTTCTGTTGATCCAATTGTAACTGCCCCAAAACCATCATTTAATGTACATGCACCCTCACATAATCTATCTTGTGGACACACTCTCCCACAAACCTCAGGCAAACTATTAGTTGAATGGCATAGCTCTGCTGCTTCAATAATATTTCCTTCATTAACGAGTTTTAACCAGTCAGGGATAAAATTATGAACAGGGCACTTCCATTCACAATATGGATTACCACAATCTAAGCATCTGTGTGCCTGATTTGAGGCCTGAACTTGATTATACTCACCATAAATTTCAACAAAGCTAATCTTTCTTTCCTCAGCTGTTTTTTTCGCAGGATCATATCTCCCAACCTCAAGAAACTGGAAATCGTTATCAAGCTTTTCGTGAGATAAATATTCATCCCTGAAGTTTGTGGTATTGGAGGAAGAACCAATATTGAATTTATTTTTATTTTCTCCAAATATTTCTTCTCTCCACTTATAAAGCATTTCTAGAGCAGCATCATAATCTTCGACAGGAGCAAATGATTTTGTAATGTATTTACCATTCACTCTTAACTTGCCATAAAAATATGGAGATCTCGGTTGAGTGAATAGTAAGACTCCTTTCTCAATCTTATATTGCTTATTTTTATTATTCATATTAAATTGTGTGCTGTGTATGACAAAGTATGACACTTTTTATAATTAAA
Organism: uncultured SAR86 cluster bacterium; assembly: GCA_902591565.1. GTDB lineage: Bacteria > Pseudomonadota > Gammaproteobacteria > Magnimaribacterales > D2472 > SCGC-AAA076-P13. Next base: position 12,595 of record CACJBC010000012.1, read on the forward strand.
TGAAACGATTTTGTGATATAATTTACAGAACACACTCAAAAATATGCCCGGATTAATAAAAAAAGAAGAATTTAAAGATAACTGTGGATTTGGCTTAATTGCAAATATTAATGGGGTAAAATCTCATAAAGTTATTACTAATTCCATCAATGCTTTAGTTAGCATGACCCACAGGGGTGGAGTGGGCTCTGATGGTAAAACTGGTGATGGATGTGGACTTCTTTTTGATATTGATCATAAATTCTTTTCTGATAGCGTTTTAAAAGAAAAAAATATTGATATTGGTGAGCATTTTGCCATCAGCCAAATTTTTTATAATCAAGATATTTCAAATTTATTGCCTAAGATTAAAAAAATTCTTAAGTCAGAGAACTTAGTTCTTGCAGCTTATCGTAAAGTGCCAGTAAATGAGAAAATCCTAGGTGAAATTGCTTACAGCTGCATGCCAAATATTTTTCAATTGTTTATTAAACCGACTGAAAAGGACTTTAATCAAGACGTATTTGAGACAGGTTTAATCCAAGCTAGAAAATATCTTGAAGAAATATATATGGATGATGAAAAATTATATATATGCAGCATGTCATCAAAAACAATAGTTTATAAAGGTTTAATGTTGCCAAATGCTATTAAAGAATTTTATGCTGATCTTAATCAAGAAAGCTTTAGGGCTTCAACATGTGTTTTTCATCAAAGGTTTTCAACTAATACAAGTCCAAGATGGCATTTAGCTCAACCGTTTAGATTATTAGCACATAATGGTGAAATAAATGCTATTAGAGGAAATAGAAATTGGGTAAAAGCTAGATCCTCAAAATTCAAAACACCTTTAATACCAAAAATTCAAAAATTCAAGCAGCTTGTAAACGAAACTGGTTCTGATTCCTCATCGCTAGATAATATGATTGAGCTTTTAGTAAAAGGCGGAGTAGACATTTTTAGAGCAATAAGAATGGTGCTTCCTCCTGCATGGCAAAATATCCAAACTTTGGATCCTGATGTTAGAGGATTCCATGAATATAACTCTATGCATATGGAGCCATGGGACGGACCAGCAGGAATTGTAATGGCTGATGGAAAATGGGCATTGTGTGTTCTTGACAGAAACGGACTCAGGCCAGCAAGGTTTCAGCTAGATAAAGATAACATCATCACAATTGCATCTGAAACTGGTGTAAATCCTGTTGATGAATCTAATATTGTTCAAAAAGGAAGAGTTGCACCAGGTGGTATGCTTGCAATAGATACCTCTAAAGGGAAAATATTTGATGAGTGCTCTATTGATGATGAGTTAAAACAAAAATATCCTTATAGAAAATGGTTAAAAGATAATGCCATTTACATTGAATCTAGATTGGATTCTTATGAAGGTCCTGGCTTGAAAAAATTTGAATCATCTAAATTTCTTCAATCTACAAAATTATTTTTATTGTTTAAAGAAGAACGAACATCGGTCATAAAACCACTAGCTGTTGATTCTCAAGAAGGTACTGGTTCTATGGGTGATGATACTGCTCTTGCAGTAATGAGCAAAATGCATAGACAACTGTATGATTTTTTTAGACAGCAATTTGCTCAAGTTACTAATCCTCCGATTGATTCTTTAAGAGAAGCAGCTGTCATGACCTTGGAAACATGTTATGGGCCTGAATTAAATATTTATGAAGAGACACCAGAGCATGCAAAAAGACTTGTAACAACATCGCCAGTATTGTCTTATAGAAAACTTAATTCAATTATAACTAATCCTTATTTCAATTCAGCTGAAGTCAATTTAGTTTTTGCTGAAAGTACAAGCCTTAAATCTGCAATTAAAAAATTACAAAAGGATGTTGAAAAAGCTGTTAAATCTGGATCTTCAATAATTCATTTAATTGAAGATTTGCCAGATAAAGGTTTTTTACCAATAAATGCCTTATTGGCTGTTGGTGCAGTTCATCAACACTTAGTTAAACTTGGCTTAAGATCAGATGCAAATATTATAGTTACAACTTCTTCTGCTAGAGACACTCACCAAATAGCATGTTTAATTGGTTTTGGAGCAACAGCTGTTTATCCAACTTTGGCATATCAAACAATACTTGATCTTACTCATAGAAACGAACTAAAAGGTGACGCTCATGAAAATTGCTCTCGATATCGCAAGGGAGTTAATAAAGGACTATTAAAAATTATTTCAAAAATGGGTATATCAACCATATCCAGCTATAGAGGATCACAACTCTTTGAAATAGTTGGTTTGGATGAAGATGTTGTTAATTTATGTTTTACCAATACAGAAAGTAGGGTAAAAGGTAAGACGTTACAAAACTTAGATCACGAACTTAGATCGCTAAATGAATATGCAAGATCTAACTTAGCTGATATAAGTGTTGGCGGCCTTTTAAAATATATTCATGGTGGAGAATATCATACCTATAATCCTGAAATAGTTAAAAAACTTCAAGAAGCTGTTGCATCTAGTTCATATGAAGTATATCAAGACTATGCAAATTTAGTTGATAAAAGACCTCCCGCAATGTTAAGAGATCTTTTAGAAATCAATACCCAAAAATCAAAAATCGATATAAAGAAAGTTGAATCTCAAAAGAAAATTTTAAATAGATTTGACTCTGCTGGTATGAGTTTAGGCGCATTATCACCAAAAGCCCACGAAACACTAGCTGAAGCAATGAACTCTCTTGGTGGTCGTTCAAACTCAGGCGAAGGAGGTGAAGCTGTAGAGAGATATGGAACATCAAAGATGTCAAAAATTAAACAAATTGCCTCAGGAAGATTTGGTGTTACTCCTCATTACTTGGTAAATGCAGAAGTTCTTCAAATTAAAATTGCACAAGGGGCCAAACCAGGTGAGGGCGGTCAACTACCAGGAGGTAAAGTAAATAAGCTGATTGCAAAACTAAGATACTCTACTCCTGGTGTAACTCTTATTTCACCACCTCCCCATCATGATATATATTCTATTGAAGACTTAGCTCAGTTAATTTATGACCTTAAAGAAGTTAATCCAAAGGCATTAGTGTCTGTTAAGTTAGTTTCTGAACCGGGAGTTGGAACCATTGCTTCTGGAGTTGCTAAGGCTTATGCAGATTTAATAACCATATCTGGGCATGACGGTGGGACTGGAGCCAGTCCATTAACATCAATAAGATATGCTGGGTCTCCATGGGAGCTTGGTCTTGCTGAAGCTCATCAAAGTCTAAGGGATAGTGGGTTAAGACACAAAGTTCGTCTTCAAGCAGACGGTGGAATGAAAACAGGTCTTGATGTGATTAAAGCTGCTATTCTTGGAGCCGAATCTTTTGGTTTTGGAACAGGTCCAATGATTGCTATGGGATGTAAATATTTAAGAATTTGTCATCTAAATAATTGTGCTACAGGAGTTGCTACACAAAGGGATGACTTAATTAATCATCATTTTGTTGGTGAAAAAGAACGCGTAATGAATTATTTTCAATATATTGCCGAAGATGTAAGACATCATTTAAGCATTATGGGTATCACTAAATTAGAGGATATTATTGGGCAAACCCAATATCTTGAAATGATTAAGGATCTGGATAAACAATATAAATCAATAGACTTAAGTGATCTTTTATATAAAGATGAGTCCATTTCTGAACCATTTTTCTGTACTGAAAAAAAGAATAAGCCATGGGATAAAGGTAGCTTAGCAAGAAAAATATTAAAGCAATCAAAAAAAGCAATAGATGAAAAAACATCAATCACATTAGATACAAAAATATCAAATACAGATAGATCTTTTGGTGCTTTAATCTCAGGATACATTGCTGATAAGTATGGAGAAGCCGGCTTAAGTAAACCAGTTACTATTAATCTTGAAGGCTCTGCCGGTCAAAGTTTTGGCTGCTGGAATGCAAATGGATTAGTCTTAAATATTAATGGTGACGCCAATGATTATGTAGGGAAAGGAATGAATGGCGGAAGAATTGTTGTAAAAAATAATAATCTATATGCTACCTCTGAAAAAAATCCATCACTTGTAGGTAATACCTGTCTATATGGTGCAACTGGTGGGGAATTATATGTTTCTGGTAGAGCTGGTGAAAGATTTGCTGTAAGGAATTCAGGTGCTAAAGCTGTTATTGAAGGTGCTGGCGATCACTGTTGTGAATATATGACGGGAGGACATGTAACTGTTCTTGGTTCTGTTGGTGCAAATTTTGGAGCTGGAATGACCGGTGGTTTTGCATATGTTTTAGATGAGGATAGAACATTCTTTGATAATTGTAATAGGGGGCTTGTTAACTTGGAAAGAATTACAACTGAGGATATGCAGTCTCATAGAAAACATTTGAAAGAGATAATCTTAAGACACTACAAATATACTAATAGCCAGAAAGCAAAAGCATTAGTAGACGATTTTGATAGATTTGAACCTTATTTTTGGCTGGTACTTCCTGCAGCTTCTAACATTCATGATTTGTTAAAGGCAACAACGGCGAATGCTGCTTAATCAAGAGCTTTTTTTAAATTATTTAAATTATATTTGTCAGTTTTAAATGCTATCCCTTTTTGACTAATCAAAATAAGGTTCAATTTACCTTTAGAAACTTTTTTATCATTAAGAATATATTTTTTTAAGTTTTTGTATGAATATTTTGAGTAATCTGTTTTTAATTCCAAAGATTCTAAAAGATTAACTAAGTCATCAAGTTGATGTGTCTTAATATGTCCTTCATACAATGATATTTTGGCAGCAATTACCATGCCTAGTGTTACAGCAGCACCATGAGTAATTCCTTTATATTTTTTATAAGCTTCTATGGCATGACCAAACGTATGTCCAAAATTAAGAATAGCTCTTAATCCTTTTTCCTTTTCATCAGCAGTAACAATTTTTGCTTTTGATTTAATTGACTCTTCAATGATAGTTTCAAGGGCTTGGGGCTTTCTTGATTTGATTAAAGATGAATTTTCTTGCATGTACTTATAAAGTTTCTTATTGCCAATAAATGCATATTTTGCAACTTCTCCAAGACCAGATTTATATTCATCATTAGATAATGTTTCCAGATATCTTGTGCTAATTAGTACAAGACGAGGATTATAAAATGCACCAATAAGATTTTTTCCTTGCGCAATATTTATTGCTGTCTTACCTCCTACAGATGAATCAACCTGTGATAGAAGAGTTGTAGGTATCTGGATAAAATCTATACCTCTTAGATATGTTGCTGCACAAAAACCTGTAATATCACCAACAACACCACCACCAAATGCAACCAAAGCATCAGATCTATCGAACCGGAGATCGGCTAGTTTAGATAAAATTTTAGTATAAGTTGAAAAAGATTTAGACTTTTCTCCTTTATTTATTTCATATATGTATGTTTTCTTCTTATTCTTAAGAATTTTTTGAAGATCAGTAATAAATGATTTAGGTATGCCTGAATCAGTTACAACTAAAATTTTATTTTTATCATTAAGCCCGACCATAACATTTTTATGTGTTACGGCATTCTTAGAAATTACTACGTTATATTTTGATAAACCTTTTCCAACTGAAATTATTTTAGCCATAGCTTTTTACCAATTTAATGATTTCTTCTGAAACCTCTTGGCTTGATTTACCTTCTGTATTTACTATGTAATCAGAAACTTCCTCATAAAGACTTTCTCTAGCCACATGAAGTTCCTTAAGTATCTTTCCTGGATCGCCGTTTTTAAGCAAAGGTCTATCTTTGTCTTTAGAGGTTCTTTCAAGTTGAACTGCAATAGGAGTAGCTAGATAAAATACAGTCCCTCTTGAGGAAAGAAGTTCTCTATTAGATTCTGATAAAATTATTCCACCACCAGTAGATAAAACAATAGAATTTTTTTGTACCATTTCATGTAGTATTTTACTCTCTCTTTTTCTAAATCCATCTTCTCCTTCAAGATCAAAAATCCAGTCAATTGATGCTCCAGTTCTTGTTTCAATTTCTTCATCAGTGTCAAAGAAATTTAAAAATAATTCGTTAGAAATTATTTTTCCGACTGTAGATTTTCCTGATCCCATGGGACCAACTATAAATATATTCATATAAAATTAGTTTTTATCGCTGAGATTTTAACATCTAACGGAATAAAATAGTTTCATTGAAAAGAAAAGATGTATTTTTAAGTGATAAAATTGTTTAAATCTTTATGTTAAAACTAATTAAATTTCTATTTTGGTCAAGTATAAGCTGCTGTTTATTAGTTGTATTTTTTATACTTGGAGCATATTTTATTCTTAGGCCATCATTGCCAGAAATTAGTCTAGTTGATGAGGCACAATTACAGATGCCGCTAAAAATTCTAACTGAAGACGGCATATTAATTGGAGAGTTTGGAGAAATTAAAAGAAGATCTCTCGATTTTTCAGATATACCAGCAAATATAAAAAATGCTTTTTTAGCAGCAGAAGATGATCAATTTTTTAATCATCAAGGAATTAGCTATAAAGGATTAATAAGGTCTCTTATCAGGTGCCTTAGCCCAAATGGGTGCTATGGTGGAGGCGGAACAATTTCAATGCAGGTTGTTAGGGGCTATCTGTTAACAAGAGAAGTCACTATTACAAGAAAAGCTAAAGAAATTTTTTTAGCTCTTCAGCTTGAAGGAGAAATAACTAAGGAAGAAATTTTTGAGTTATATATTAACAGAAATTTCTTTGGCAATAGGTCTTATGGAATTGAGGCTGCTTCAAATACATATTTTAATAAAAGCACATTTGAATTATCACTCAGTGAAGCGGCAACTATTGCTGCTATGGCTCAATCGCCCTCAAGAATAAATGCAATAAAAGCTCCCAAAAGAACTGAGCAAAGAAGAAATTGGATTTTGTCTAGAATGTTAAAACTTAGCATGATTTCTAGAAGTGACTACGATGATGCTATAAAAACTCCACTTGCAGTAGTTAAAAATATTGATCTATATGAAGTTGATGGAAGATATTTAGCTGAAAAAGCAAGACAAGATATTATTTCTAGATATGGGTTAGAGGCATATAAAAATGGTTGGTCTGTTTATACAACTCTTAATTCAAAGCTTCAAGCTAGTGCTAATAAAAACTCATTTGAGGAGTTATTAGTTTATGACAAGAGGCATGGCTGGCATGAGGCTGAGAACTTTGCATACCTTTTTAACGATAACGAAATTTCATTTTTATCTGATTTAGATATTAATTTTTTACAAGAAAATACATATGTAAGTGACTTCTATGACGATAGCAAAAACCTATCTAACCAAATTAGTATTATTTTTGAGAACTTTCCATATTATAAAACTCATATAAAAGGATTAGTTATAAGTTTTAAAGATGATAAATTACATTTTTTTGATGAAAATTTAGAAATACATTCAATTGATTGGTCCGATGAGTATGAGTGGGCAAGGAAAAGGATTTCAATTAACCAAAGGGGACCAAAGCCACAATTTTTTAGTGATTTTCTTAACTTTGGTGATTTTATTTATTTAAGGAAAGAAGATGAATTTTTTAAATTAGATCAAATACCAAAAGCAGAAACCTCATTAATTTCTATTCATCCAATGAGTGGTGCAGTAAAAGCTTATGTAGGAGGTGCTAACTTTAGTAAAAGTAATTTTGATAGAGTAGCGCTTTCATATCCTCAATCTGGTTCTAGTTTCAAGCCATTTATTTATGCAGCAGCTCTAGCAAATGAATACAACCTTTTTTCATTAGTTAATGATGCGCCTATAGCTTTTGAAGACAAAAATCTAGAAAGTGTTTGGCGGCCAGAAAATTATACTGGTAAATTTTATGGTCCAACATCAGTCAGAGATGCTTTAATAAATTCTCTAAATATTGTCTCAATAAAACTTTTAAGAGAAGTCGGTGTAGATAAAGTTCAAAACTATGTTCAAAATTTTGGTTACAAGAAATCAAGACTTCCTTCAGATTTATCTTTAGCTCTTGGATCTGGAAATTTTTCACCAATAGAGATGGTGCGGGCTTTTGGTGTCATAGCGAACGGAGGATATTTAATTGACCCATACTACATTTCAAAAATTGAGGATAGGAATGGCAACATTATTTATTCTCATGAGGATTTTTTAAACCTACTTGATATAAAAGAAATTACAGCATTTCCATGGCTTGATACGCTAGAAATGAATACTAAAAAACCTTACTTTTTAATTGAGCCTCTATTTAAAGAAGATAAAGTTATTGATGAAAGAATAGCATTTCTTACAAATGATGTTCTTAAAGAATTTATGACTAAAGGTACCGCTGGAAGAAAAGCTGCAATCTTAAATAGAAAAGATATTGGAGGAAAAACTGGTACTACAAATGATGCAGTTAGTACCTGGTTCTCTGGATTTCATGAAGATTTAGCTACTACTGTATGGGTTGGTACAGATGACTTTACCTCTTTAGGTGAAAATGAATATGGATCTACAATTTCTTTACCTATTTGGATAAATTACATGCAAGATGCTTTAGAAAACTTAGAGGTTAAAGAAAGGAATATTCCTGCAGGCATATCTTTTGTAAAGGTAAACAAAGAAACAGGAGAAATTGATAATTCTTTAGATACGCAAACTTATTTTGAATTAATTTTAGACGAGAATTTAGAGGACTAATTATTTCTTAAATATGTTTACAGAAAGAAGATCCCAAACATTTTCAATATAGTTGCTTGGTGAGTCTTTAAACTTCGATCTAATATATCTCCCCACATTTCCTTCAAGGCAGGTAACTACAAGTTGAGCTGATATGCCTGGTTGTGCAATTAAATTACCGGAGTCCTCAGCTAACATTTGTTTTATGGATAACTCTAATCTTTCAAAGAATTGATTGACCGCGTCTGAGACATTTTGTTCATCTGTTGATAAAGCCTCTCTTGAAACAAGCCTTGCAAACCCTTTGTTTTTTTCAATAAAGATCATAAAAAAAAGAAAAGTATTTTTAACTTTATCTTTTGAACTTAAATCTGATTTTTTTAAGTCAGCACATTTATTAAAGATAGCATTATCACAAAAGGAAAAAAGATCTGCATAGATAGCTCTTTTACTTGGGAAATGTCTATATAGTGCCGCTTCAGTAATTTCAGATTTTTCTGCCAGAAGCGCAGTAGTAACTTTAGAAAGGTTTCTTTCTTCAAGAAGACTCGCTAAAGATTGTAAAATAATATTTTTTCTATCAGTCTTCATTAGTTAATCTAAATTTATATCAATATCAGGACAAATGCGAGATAGTTCTGAAATAAATTCATTTTGTATTCTATTCATAGTTTCTTTTGTATCACCTTCAAATCTTAGTACAAGCTTTGGAGTGGTATTAGATGCCCTTAAAAGACCCCATCCATCATTAAAATTAACTCTTAATCCATCAATTAAGATTTTATCTCCACCAATATTTGCATTAGCCATAAATCTATCAATAATTTCAAATTTATTTTCATCAGTAACCGTTATATTTAGCTCAGGTGTCGAGAAAGATTCTGGAAAGTCTTCAAAAATATCTGAAATTGATCTATTTGACTTTGCAAGAATTTCCGCGGCTCTAACAGCAGCATATGGACCATCATCAAATCCATACCATTTATCATTAAAGAAGATATGGCCACTCATTTCACCACCTAATAAGGCTTTATTTTTTTTAATTGCTTTTTTAATATGAAAATGACCAGTTGGTGCCATTATAGGAGTTCCTCCATTTTTTATAATTAGGTTACTTAAATGATTAGAACATTTAACATCAAAAACAATTGACCCTTTTTTGTTATTTAAAATATCTTTTGAGAATAACATCATTTGTTTATCAGGAAATATCATGTCACCCGAATTTGTAATAAGACCAACTCTATCGCCATCTCCATCAAATGCAAAACCAATATCTGCATTTTTATCTTTAACTTCGGAGATAATATCCTTTAGATTTTCTAATTTGCCAGGATCTGGATGATGATTAGGAAAATTTCCATCCACTTCACTATAAAGCTCAATTACATTACAACCCATTCTTTTAAATAGCTCTGGCGCGATGAAGCCAGCGGCACCATTACCGCTATCAATTACCACTTTGAGTGAACTTAATTCTGTTTCGATATTTTCAAGTATTTCAGAGATATACTTTTCTTTTATGTCGCTATAAATAATATTCCCTTTATATGAATTATTTAAAACATCACCGTTTTTGATAAGACTCAGGATTTCACTGCCAGAAACGGAATTATCATTAATAACCATTTTAATTCCATTATAGTTTTTAGGATTATGACTGCCTGTTATCATGATCCCACTTTTTGAATTTTCTTTTTTTGCTGCGAAATAAAGCATTGGACTAGTGGCTAGACCGATGTTTTTAACATCTATACCATATTGTGAAATAGCATCACAAAAAGTTGTTAATAAAGATTCACCTGATAATCTTCCATCCCTTGCAACAACAATAGAGGAAATATCTTCTTGAAAACATTTTTTTGCAATTCCTATTGCAATTACTTTAATAACTGATTCATTTAATTCTTCTGGGTAAGTTCCTCTAATATCATTTTCACGAAATATAGTTTCTGAGATCATGATTCTTTCCTTTAGTTATGTTATTTAGTTTGTCATAATAGCGAGTCGTTATTATATCTTGTAAATATGTTTGTAAATACAGATTTAAAATTTATATGGAAAAATGGTATCTTTGAAAAATGGGACGAAAGTTCTGTGCATATACTTTCTCACACAGTCCATTACGGAACTGGAGTTTTTGAGGGTGTAAGAGCTTATAAAACAGATCAAGGGCCAGCAATTTTTAGATTGAACGATCATACTGAAAGGCTTTTTTCAGCAGCTGATAAAATTGGAATAAATATACCGTATTCAATTGCAGAACTTAATGAAGTACAGAAAGATATTTTTATAAAGAATGAACTTGATGAAGGTTATCTAAGGCCAATCGTTTTTTTAGGAAGTGAGTCCTTAGGCATTAGGGCAACTGAATTATCCGTAAATGTTGCTGTAGCTGCATGGGAGTGGCCTTCATATATGAGTCCTGAGGCTAAAAAAAATGGAATATCTATTATTAAATCTTCATATGAACAATACAGCAATCCTATTCATTCAGGATATAAGATTATAGGAACCTATATAAACTCAACCATGGCACTTCATGAAGCACTTGAGAAAGGTGCTGATGAAGCTTTGCTCTTAGATAAAAATGGTTATATTTCAGAGGGAAGTGGAGAGAATATTTTTATTGTTAAAGCTAATAAAATTAGCACCCCTAAAACAGATTACTGTTTAAACGGAATTACTAGACAATCAGTAATAAAGATTGCAGAAGATTTTGGTTATGAAGTTACTGAAAAAGACATAACTTATGAAGAACTAGTTAGCAGTGATGAAGTATTTTTTACTGGAACTGCTGTTGAAATCACTCCAGTTTCTAAAGTTGATGAAAGTTTAATTGGTTCAGGATCAATTGGACCAATAACAGAGAAGCTCCAAACTACTTATGTAGATATTGTAAGTGGCAGAAATGATCATTATAAAAATTGGTTAAGCGTAGTTTCTGATTAATTATTTTGCAAAAACTTAATATAGCAATACTTAGTTACAGAAGTGCACCTTTTGGTGGAGGCCAAGGTATATATGTTCATGATATATCTAAAGCACTTTCATTGATGGGGCATCAAGTTGATGTGATTTCAGGTCCTCCATATCCAAATCTTTATGAAAAAGTAAATTTAATAAAATTGCCAGGGCTAGACTTATTTCAAACTTTTATTTTCAAAGATCGGCTAAAGATTTTTATCAAGAAAAAAAATAAGAGAGCTATAGATTTATACGAGTTCTTCTCAACTTTTTTTGGAGGATTCCCTGAAATGAGAACTTTTGGCGAAAGAGCCAAGGAATTTTTAGATAAAAATCTTCACTATGATATTGTTGTTGATAATCAATCAATAAGTTATGGAATGCTTGAAATTCAAAAAAAATTTCCTTTAATTGAAATCATTCATCATCCAATAACAAAAGATTATAAATTTGAGCTGCAGTCTAGTAGTAGTTTTATGTACCGACTGTCTAGACATAGATGGTATTCATTCTTGAAAATGCAAAAAAGAGTAGCACCTCAATTAAAGACAATAGTTACACCTTCAATTAATTCTCTTAAAGACATTGCAAGTGATTTTAATGTAAACAAAAAAAATATAAATGTTATTAATAACGGTCTAGATATAGATATTTTTATTCCTTATAAAGAAATTAAAAGAAACCCAACTAAACTTATTACAACGGCAAGTGCTGATGTGCCTCTTAAAGGCTTAGACTACACACTAAAATCTCTTGCAAGCTTGGTTAATGATTTTCCAGAAATTTCACTGTTGGTAATTGGAAAGATGAAAAAGGGTGGACATACATCCAGATTAATTGATGAATTAGATATAAAAAATAGAGTACTCTTTAAGACCGGTTTATCAAAAGAAGAAATAGCCAAAGAATATGCATCCAGCTCAATAGCCATTGTGAGTTCCCTATATGAGGGCTTTGGATATCCTGTTATAGAAGCAATGAGCTGTGAAGTTCCCTTAATTGCTACTAATGTATCTTCAATTCCAGAATTAGTTGGTGATTATGCAGAGTTAATTCCAGCAGAGAATACTAATGCATTATCAAACGCAATAAGAAATATTTTAAGTGATTACTCTCAATATAAAAATATTGCTTTGAGAGGAAGACAACATATAGTTAATAATTTTAATTGGTTAAAAATTACAGAAGAATATGAGAATATAATTAGTAAAACCATTAATGATTTTCTTGAATGCTAACCTTTGATTTATCAAAAATAGAACTACCTGATCATGGCATAATGCTTGACTTAGGTTGTGGTGAGGGTAGGCATGTATTTGCAGTTATGGAGAAATTTCCAAATATTCAATGCATAGGCCTTGATCCTCATTTGGAGTCTTTGAATAAATCATTGGAAGGATTAGAGTATTTTAAGTCGATTTCTAATAACCAAACTTCTTTTTTAAGTGGTTCAGCCTATAAGCTTCCTTTTAAAAATAATACTTTTGATTTAATAATATGCTCCGAAGTATTAGAACATCTTCATGAATATAGGCATGCAATAGATGAAATTTTTCGAGTTTTAAAACCTGGAGGAAATTTTCTTGCAAGTGTTCCAGCAGAATTCCCAGAAAAAATTTGTTGGATGTTGTCAAAAGAATATCAGAATCAACCTGGAGGGCACTTAAGAATCTTTAAAAAAAAATCACTTATTAAAGATATTACAGAAAAAGGTTTTATTTTTGATGCATCAGAAAGATTTCATTCTATTCACTCTGCATACTGGTGGTTGAGATGTTTGTTCTGGAAAACTCAAGATTCAAATTTTTTAGTTAGTTGGTATAAAAAATTTCTTGAATTACATATTCTTAAAAAACCAAAATGGATAGATCTTATTGACAGATTGCTGAATCCAATCCTAGGTAAAAGCATTTCTTTATATTTTACAAAAAAATGAATTGGTTAGATTATAAAAAAAAATTTGAGCCATCTAAAAATTGGATTATTACAAACCAATCATCAAGTGGTGCAATTTTATGGGATAAAAAGGGCAAATGTGACCCCTGGGATCATTGTGAATGTTTGATAGCGTTGGCTATATATGAAGAATGGGATTCTTTTTGGAGAGGCGTAAATTGGTTTTTTACAAACCTCAACAAAGATGGGTTAATTTATGCTGAATTTCAAAACGAAAAACCATCAAAACTGCACTATGAAAGTCATCATGCTCCATACATCATCATACCCCTTATACAAGCGCATTTGATCGATCAAGATCAAGATTACAAAAAAATTCTTAGTAATGAACAACTTATAAAGCTTGAAAATATTTTTGAAACTCTCAATGATTTTAAAGATCAAGACGGTTATTTTTATTGGGCAAAAGATTGTAATGGATATTCGGATAATTCATTAATTACTGCATCTATGTCTATACTTTTATCTTTGGTTGCAAAAAATAAAAGTTTTCCTGAATTTAAAGTCAGCATGTGGCAAGAAAAATTTAATAGGGATGGTATTGATAGATCTAGATTCTCGATGGATTTTTATTATCCTTTTTTAGCTGGCATAAAGAATAACAAGAAAGAATTTTTAGAGATGTTAGATAAATATTATATCAAAGGACTTGGGGTTAAGTGTGTTGCAGAAGAGCCATGGGTAACAATCGCCGAGAGTTCTGAATGTGTAATATCAGCATTAATTCATGATAATGAAAACATTGCACAAGAGATATTTAACGATATTCAGAAATTTCAAAATAAAGATGGAATTTTTCCAACAGGATATCAATATGATATGGAAATCTTCTGGCCAGAGGAGAATTCAACTTGGACAAACGCCGCTGTAATTATTGCAGCTCATGCCTTATCTTTCTATGATTTAAGTTGTAATGAACCCTCTGTTAATGTCTTTCTTGAATTAAGAAATTTTTTCAAGAGCAACTAAACTTTTAACTCTCTTTATAAGTTTAAAATTCTCTCCTAGAGCTTTTTCATAGATTTCTCTTGGAGCCTGACCACCTTCAAGCTCTGAGTCATAAATATCATGAATTGTAAGAATGCCTCCAACCCTAATTTTTTCTTTCCATGATTGGTAATCGACTCTTGCTGATTCAAAAGTATGGCTACCATCAATAAACAAAAAATCTATTTCGCTCTTTATTTTTTCTGACGCAGATTTAGAGGTTTCAACCATGACCTTAATATATTCATCTAATTGAAACCTAGATATATTTTTTAATAAGCTTGGTAAAGTATCAACTCTTTCTTTTTCATAATCATATTCTTCTGGGTCAAAATATTCTTCTCCATACTGTTGTTCTTCAGAACCCCTATGATGGTCAATTGTTACAAGATGAGTTCTATTTTCTTTGCATCCCATACCTATATAGCATGATGATTTTCCACAATAAGAGCCAATCTCAACTGCAAAAGTTTTAATACAATATTTTTTAGCCATTTTATATAAAAGAATGCCTTCTTCGTGATCTAAAAAACCTTTTATAGAATCGAAATCAATCAAATTTTTATGCATAAAAGTCTTCTTTACCAAGCGTTGATTTGAATCTTCGGTGTTGCCATAAATATTCATCAGGATTGTTTCTAATTTTTTTCTCCATAAAGTCATTTAAGCTTTGAGAAAAATTTGATCCATTCAGGTGATTAAGGTTCAACTCTTCTATATCAAGAATATATTTACCTGAATCTATATAAGTGTTCATAAAATATGTTTTACAACCGGTTTTATTAATGATTTTAGAAGGAGCTGATATTGTTGCAGCTGGCTGAGCGAAAAAATTAATAACATCTGACTGATTTAATCCATAATCTTGATCTGTCGCATAAAGAACGGTTTTTCCTTTTTTAAGCCATCTTATAAATTTAATAGGATTATTTTTATCACAAGTATCTTTTACACTTTTTAATCTTCCTTTTTTTTGGATGGAATCAAACAAGTCTGAATTATGAACTCTCTCTACACCATAAACTTCACTATTCATTCCCAGCAACCTAGCATCAAGTTCAAGATGGAGCGAATGTTTAAAAAATAAAAGGACACCATTATTATTTTTTTGTTCATTAACAAGAGATTCGATGCCTTTTATTTCATAGTTAATATTTTTTTTAATTTTTTCATCAGACCAGAACCAGGCAACACCTGAATCAAAAATTATTTGAGCAGAAGCAATCACATTAGCTTTATGAAGATTTTTTCTTTTCCTTTTTGACATATCCGGAAAACAAAGATCAATATTTTTTCTACTTATCTTATTTCTTTTAAGAGGGATGATATATAGCAGATTACCTAAAATTAATATAAAGACCTTATGCAAAGGCCTTGGAAGAAACAATATAAGTTTCCAAAAACCCACAAGAAGTGTTAATAAAGCTCTATTCATATATTATAAGGCTGTATTATTACACTAATATTCTAAATGAATGAATAATGATTCTATTTTTGTATAACTTTGTAATATTTTTATCTTTGCCATTTATGGCTATAAGAATATTATTTAAGAGCTTAAAAGACTCTGATTATAAGAAGCATTTTTTAAACAGGTTTGGAATTTATAAAAATACAACCCAATTAAAAGATATTGTTTGGTTTCACGCTGTAAGTTTGGGGGAGGTTATTTCATCTCAAAACATAGTTAAAACAATAGCTTCACATAAAAATGTTGTTTTAACTGTAACTACTCCAACAGGGCTTAGAGAAGCAAAAAAAATTTTTGGTTTAGATGTTGAAGTTGTCTATGCTCCTTGGGATTTCAAATGGTTTATTTTAAATTTTTTCAAAACTTATAAACCACAGTCACTAATTTTGTTTGAAACAGAAATATGGCCCAATATGATCTCTCAGGCATTCAATAATAAAATCCCAGTTGTTTTGTCAAATGGAAGAATTTCAGAGTCATCTTTTAATAGTTATAAAAAATTAAATCTTTTGTCAAAAGAAGTATTCACAAAAATTACTCATGCTTTTGTTCAAAGTGAGGATCACAAAGAAAGATTTAATCTTTTAGGAATTGACGAAAAAAGAATTAGCAGCGTTGGTTCAGTCAAATTTGATGTTGAAATTAATAATAGCCCTCTTCGAAATAACTTTAAAGAAAAAATCTTTTTAGCAGCTAGCACTCATAAAAAGGAGGATGAAATTATAATAAATTTGTACTTGAAGCTTTTGGAGGATTATGAAGATTTAAAATTGATAATCGCTCCAAGACATCCAGAAAGAGCAGAGTCAGTTCAAAGATTGCTTACTAATTTTAATTTAGACTCATCATTAAGCAAAGAAATACCAAAAGACTTTATTAAACATAATGTTCATGTAATAAAAGCTACTGGTTTATTGAGAGATCTATACTCAATGGCAACATTAGCATTTGTTGGAGGAAGTTTATTCAAGGAATATGGGGGACATAATATTATTGAACCAGCATCCGAAAAATGCCCATTTATTGTTGGTCCATTTATGAAAAATTTCTTGGATATTATTAATGAATTCAAGCACCATGATGCATGTTTTCAAATACATGATGAAAAAGAGCTCCTTAATTCATCTAAGACCTTGCTAAATGATGATGAATTAAGAGATGATATGTCTACGCGAGCTGCAGAAGTTTGTTTGAAGGGTCAAGGATCTTTTCAAAAACAATGCAATACTATTTTAAAAATTATTAGAGGAGATAAAATTGAAATTAGTAACAGCAATCATTAAGCCATTTAAGGTTGAGGAAGTTAGGGCATCATTAGATAAAATTGGTGTGTCAGGAATGACAATGACTGAGGTAAAAGGTTTTGGAAGACAAAAGGGACATACTGAGTTATATAGAGGAGCTGAGTACACCATAGATTTTTTACCAAAAATAAAAATAGAAATAGCAATCTCAGACGACATGGTTGATCAAGTTAAAAATGCCATCATAGAAGCAGCTGGATCAGGAAAAATTGGTGATGGAAAAATATTTATCTCACCTATTGAAGAAGTTATCAGAATTAGAACTGGAGAGACTAACGAAGAAGCCCTATAAGCTAGGAGCTCTATAAGCTTGGATAATATTTTAAAAAAGCCGATTGCCTTCATTCTTGGGCCAACTGCTTCAGGAAAGACAGATTTAGCAATTGATATCAGTGATGCAGTCCCTTCTGAAATAATTAGTGTTGACTCAGTTATGGTTTATAAAGACTGTAATATTGGTTCTGCCAAACCTTCAGAGCAAATTTTAAAACAATATCCTCATCATTTAGTTAACGTCATTGAACCTAGTTCAATTTTTTCTGTTTCAGATTTTTACAAAAGTTCATTGGAATTAATAGATGAAATACATTCGCGAAATAAGCTGCCTATATTTGTTGGTGGCACAATGATGTACTTTAAACAGCTCTTGAATGGACTTGATTTATTACCTGCTAGAAATGATGACTATAGGTTTGAGCTTGAAGAGATAAGAAAACAGAATGGTAATCAATATCTATATGAATTGTTGCAGTCTATTGATTCAGAATATGCTTCAACTCTAAATCAATCTGATCATAAAAGAATTATAAGAGCTTTAGAAGTATATAAATTAACTGGAGAGAATATGTCTTCTCTTTTAGGCCGAGTAGATAAAAATTTTCTATTAGATAAATATAACCTAAAACAGTTTGGTATCTTGGATGATGATCGATCAACTCTTCATAAAAGAATAGAAAAAAGATTAAAAAAAATTATTAATGATGGCTTAGTTGATGAGGTAAGAAGCATATTAAAAAAATATAATATTGAAGAAAATCATCCCCTAAGAAAATCTGTGAACTATAAACAAGCAGTCTCATTCATAAAAGAGCAATATGATGAAGAGGAGTTCTTTGATAGAGCTTTGTTTGCAACAAGACAACTCGCTAAAAGACAGATCACATGGATGAGGTCATGGAATAATCTTGATGTTTTTGATATTAAATCAACATCTAATATTAAAGAATCTATTAAAAGTTTAACAAGTTACCTTTAAATATAGGTATATGACCTTAGATACAGTTTATAATACAAGAAAAAACGAGGTAATTAATGTGAATTGGGATAACCAAAATAAAGATCCTTGGGGCGGAAAAAATGATGCTCCAGATTTCGATGACTTAGTTAAGAAATTCTCTTCAATACTAGGAGGTAAAAAAACATCCTCTAATGGTTCGAGTGGTGACTCCGGGGGCGGGTTTAAAATACCAACTACAAGGCTTTTTCTATACGGTTTATTTGCTTTCTCAATCATATACGCTTCTCAATCTATTTATCAGCTAGATGCTTCTGAGAGGGCAGTCATATTAAGGTTAGGTAAGTTTTACGAAGAGCAAGAGGAAGGATTAAACTTTAGACTTGCCGGTATAGATGAAAGGTATATTGAAAAT
>CACJBC010000013.1 GCA_902591565.1 uncultured SAR86 cluster bacterium
ATAACAGGAATTAAAGGCGTGGCTTCAACTAGATTGTTATATGTCACAGAGCAAAGAATAGATAACAAGTCATTATTTAAATTGATTGTGTCTGACGCTGATGGTGAAAATGAGCAAGTTCTTTTGAGAAGTAGAGAGCCAATTATTTCTCCCTCGTGGTCCCCAAATTCTAAAGAGGTAGCATATGTTTCTTTTGAAACCGGTATGGCAAAGGTATACATACAAAATATTGCATCTGGATCAAGAGAAATGGTTTTAGAAAACAATTCTCAAATAAGCTCTCCCTCATGGTCACCAAATGGTAATTTCTAAAACTAGTTCAGAGATAGTTGGCTGTGAAAATAGAAAAAATATTAATAGTAGTTTTTTCATGAAGGGTTAAATGTGATTACTATATTTTTAAAATTATTTTGATATAAGTTATATGGAATTTTATTAAAGAAAGAAAAGGTTTCAACCCTTGAAATTGCATTTATTGCAGAATTATCAAATCTTATATTTCCACTACTTCTTATTAAATCAATTCGAGTTACTCGTCCATTTTTATTTATTGTCATTCTAAGATCGCATACTAATCCATCTTGAATATTTTGTGGCTTGATCCAGGCTGATTGAATAGATTGAATTATTAAATTGCTGTAATCATTTATTACAGTATTTTTAGATTTTTCCTGTGCTAATTCATCTTCTTTAATTAAATTATTAATATCTGTCATCGGGATAACTGGAGTTAATTCAATTTTGTTCTCAAACTCATTAGATTGATCTTGTTCAATATTCTTTTTTTGAGTATTTTTTATTGGTAAAGACTTTTTAGGTTTTTCTTTCTCAAATAAAAGCTCAACATTTACAGGTTTGCTTAAAACAGGTCTGGTGTTTTTTTCAAAATAAAAAAAATCTGTTAAATATAAAATTATTGTTGCATGAATTACAAATGATATAAAAGAAGCTACAAAATAATCAGATTTAATTTGCATAGCCTGTTGTGACAATTCCTATTTTTGAAATACCAACACTTTGAACGGCAGCCATAGCCTTAGCTACACTATCAAAAATTACATCTTTATCGCTTTGGAATACTATTTCTATCTCAGGATTTGCTTTAAAGATTACACTAGATTTTCTTTTTAGCTCCTCTAGGTCAATGGGCAAGGACTCATCCCCAACATTAATAAAATATTCACCTTCTTTATTGATAGAAATTACTAAAGGCTCATTTTGTACAGACATTTTTGTTGTATCTGTATTTGGTAAGTTAACCTCTATTCCTTGAATTAATAGCGGAGACAAAACCATAAAAATAATTAACAAAACCAACATTACATCTATGTATGGCACAACATTTATCTCTGCCTTTAATGTCTTTTTTTTTGCTAATCTGTATATCATTTATTTTATAGATTGCTTATAAAAAATACTTGCAAGCTCTTCTGAGAAAATAAGAGTTGATTGACTCATTGTCTCAAGTTCAGAAGTATATTTATTAAAAGCAATGACTGCAGGTATGGCAGCAAAGAGACCCATTGCAGTTGCGACTAGTGCTTCTGATATCCCTGGAGCAACAGCATTAATGGTAGCTTGAGTTGCATCGGATAAACCTTGGAATGAAGTCATAATTCCCCAAACAGTTCCCAATAAGCCAATGTATGGACTTACTGATCCTACGTTTGCTAAAAAAGGAAGGTGTTTATTCATCTCCTCTTCATCTGAAGCTATTGCAACACGCATACATCTATTAATACCCTCTAAATCTAGCTCAGTAATTTCTTTATTCTTACTAATCTGAAGAAACTCTTTGAATGCACTTTTGAATACACCCAATGAGCCAAATAAAGGGCCTTCGTGATCTTCTAACTCACTATAAAGAGTATTAAGATCCTCTCCACTCCAAAATCTATTTAGAAAACTATCATTGATTAATTTAATTTTTTTATAAAAATTATATCTTTCTACTATTACTATCCAGGTTAATAAAGATGCTATTAACAATATAATCATTACGGTCTTTACAACCATACCGGCATCTAAAAAAAGGTTTAAAACTGAAATATCATCCATGCGCTTCACCGTTATCAAAAATTAATAATAAATCATTAGGAAAAGGTTTTGGTTTTTTTGTCTCAATATCTACCATACAAACTTCAACACTTCCCTCACATATTTGATTTTTGCTGTCATCACTAATGATTTTTTGATTAAAAAGCATCCTAGCTTTAGATTTCTTTTCAACCTCGGTCTGAACAATTAATTTTTCACCAAGTTTAGCTGGATATAAAAAATCTATATCGATTCTTTTGATTACAAAACCTAGATTTGATTGTCTTAGATCATTCTGTGAAATGCCATTTAAAGTTAAAAAGTTAGATCTAGCTCTTTCAAAATACTTTATGTAATTAGCATGGTATACAAAGCCTTGAAAATCAGTATCTTCAACAAAGATAGTTAATTTGAAATCTTTATGCTTGAAAATTTTGCTCATGAAGTTCTATATCTTCTTGAAAAAGTTCTAGAATAATTTGAATAAAATCAGGCCATAACAAATCCACAGTTATTAAATTGTTTTTAATTTTATTGTTTATTGATGAGGCTAGGACTCTTACTTTTATTGGTCTGTTATTAAATTTATAAACTAACGCTGGTTTTAAATTTGAGCCTTGTGAGGAAGCTAGTACTTGATCCCACCAATCGGTCCTAGGTTCAGCTCCTGTGCCATAGGCTTTACATTCTATACACCAATTTCCCAGCATTAAATCTGGTAATTCTTTCGTTCTTGTTTGTTCTAATATTCTTTTAACTGGATTTTTTAGATTAAGGTCTTCAATTAGAGCATTTGCAATTTGTCTTTCAAAAGCTGCACCTTTATTTCTTGAATTTATAGACAATTTTTACTCTTTGACCTCAAAGTTTTCTGGAAATTCAGCATTTGTATGAACCTCTTGGACATCATCTAATTCATCCATAAAGTCCATAATTTTTAGCACTTTTTCTGACATCTCTTGATCTAAAGAAACAGATGTTTCTGCCCTAAGAGTTAATTCAGCATTAGTATGCTCAATGTTGTTAGTTTTAAGAGCCTCTAGTACATTACTCAAATCAGTGCTTGAAGTGATTACCTCAAAGTAATCGCCTTCATCAACTAAATCCTCAGCTCCAGCATCTAGAACAACCTCTAATAAATCTTCTTCTGAAAAGTCTTTAGATATATGAATGATTCCTAGTTTATTAAATAAATAAGATACAGATCCATCTGTACCTAAATTGCCTCCAAACTTAGAAAATGCATGCCTGACATCAGAAACTGTTCTGTTTCTATTGTCTGACATAGCTTCAACTAAAATAGCTACTCCACCAGGCCCATATCCTTCCAATACAATTTCTTCAAGGGCTCCTGTTTCACCAGTACCAGAGCCTTTTTCAATTGCTCTTTTAATATTATCTTTAGGCATATTTGCTGCATTTGCTTTATCTAAAGCAAGCCTTAACCTTGGATTGTCGTCAGGATCAGGGCCTCCTTTTGCAGCGACTGTTATCTCTCTAATAACTTTGGTCCAAATTTTTCCTCTAGACGCATCTTGTCGAGCTTTTCTATGCTTAATGTTTGCCCATTTGGAATGTCCAGCCATATACCTATTCTTCCTTGTGAGTGCTGATAATTTTTAGCTCATCTAGTTGTTTTTGATCAACCTTGCTAGGTGCATCGGTTAATAAACAGGTTGCGCTTTGTGTCTTTGGGAATGCGATGACATCTCTAATGTTATTAGTATCTGTAATAAGCATTACTAACCTATCAAGTCCAAATGCAATTCCACCATGAGGCGGACAACCAGATGATAATGCTTTAATTAAAAAACCAAATTTACTGTTAGCTTCTTCTTTGCTTATTTGAAGAATGTTAAAGATAGCGCTTTGCATTTCTGCATCAAAAACCCTTAATGAACCTCCGCCTATTTCATAACCATTTAGAACTATGTCATATGCATATGCAATAGCTTCTTCTGGCGCATTTGTTAATTCATCAATAGAACAATTAGGTAAAGTGAATGGGTGATGGAGAGAGGTTAAATTACCATCACTGTTTTTTTCAAACATAGGAAAATTAACAACCCAACATGGAGCCCATTTTTCAGTATACAAGGATAGGTCTTCGCCTATCTTCTTAATAAGGCTACTCATACTTAGATTAACAACGTTTTGCTTGCCAGCTCCAAAAAATAATAGATCATCATTTTCTAAATCCAAATCTTTTACTAAAGATGCAACTGTTTCTGATTTTAAGAATTTCAATATAGGCGATTGGAGTCCATTCTCAATATCACTTTTGTCATTAACTTTAATATAAGCGAGCCCCTTAGCTCCTAATTTTGAAACAAAGCTGGTGTAATCATCTATCTGCCCTCTAGATAATGAGTTTCCGCCTGGAATTTTTAAAGCTACAACCCTTGAGTTTTTATCTTTCGCAGGCTCAGCAAAGACCTTAAACTCTTCATCTTTTACCATGTCAGAAATTTCAACGAGCTTTAAAGGAATTCTTAGATCAGGCTTATCGCAACCATAATCCCTCATTGCATCATGCCAATCTAAAACTTCAAAATCTTTTAGCTTGTCATTACAAAATTCTTCAATCAGGCCCTTAACCATACCTTCACCAGTTTGCATAATATAATCTTGATCAATAAATGAAGCCTCAATATCTATTTGCGTAAACTCTGGTTGGCGGTCTGCTCTAAGATCCTCATCTCTAAAACATCTAGCAATTTGATAGTATTTATCTAATCCTCCCATCATTAGCAATTGCTTAAAAAGTTGAGGTGATTGAGGTAAGGCAAAGAAATTTCCTGACTGCACCCTGCTTGGCAATATATAGTCTCTAGCTCCTTCAGGAGTGGCTCTTGTTAATATAGGTGTTTCTATTTCATTAAAATCATTATCATCTAGATAATTACGAATCATTGAGGTAATTTTTGATCTAGTAACAATCCTATGATTCATCTCAGGTCTTCTTAAATCTAGAACTCTATTTTTTAAGCGAACATCCTCATTGACCTCTTGATAGTCATCTAATGGAAATACAGGGGTTTCTGCTTTACTTAGAATTTTAATATCTTTGCTTTCAAGCTCTACTTCGCCTGTTGTCATATTCTTGTTGATTGTTCCCTCTAATCTTGCTTTTACTAATCCGGTTATTTGAACAACATACTCATTTCTTAGGCTTTCAGCTATTGCAAAAGATTCTGCATTATCCGGATTAATAACAGCCTGACATATACCCTTTATATCTCTTACATCAAGAAAGATAACCCCACCATGATCACGTCTTTTGTGTATCCAGCCACAAATAGTTATCTCTTCATTAAGATTTTTAGAAGTTATTTCTCCACAATAGTGAGATCTCATAATTTTTCCCTATAGTTATTTACTAATCTTATCTTGTTTGGTCACTTTCTTGGAGTCAGATGACAAATTTTGTGAAGATTTGTTAGCTAATTCTTTGTCGTTTGATACCAAATTCTTTTTTTTACCAGTTTTAAAATCGGTTTCGTACCATCCCCCGCCTTTTAATCTAAAAGAAGGCGCTGATACAAGCTTGCTAAGAGTATCTTTCTCGCAATTAGGACATTTAGTTTTAGGTTTATCACTAAACTTCTGTATTAGTTCAAATTCTTGCCCACAATTTGAACATTTATAGTCATAAATCGGCATAAGTACTCAAAAAAAAGATAAAATTATAAACTATTAAGATTTATACATATAACTAATTTATAAAATGTTATTTTCAAAAATATTGCTTCCAACTCTTAAAGATGCACCTCAAGAAGCTGAAGTCATTAGTCACAAACTAATGCTTAGAGCAGGAATGGTTAGAAAGGTTGCATCAGGAATCTATACATGGCTTCCACTTGGTCTAAAAGTTCTTAGAAAAATTGAAAATATTGTTAGAGAAGAAATGGATGCTTCAGGTGCTCAAGAAGTTTTGATGCCAATGGTTCAACCAAAAGAACTATGGGATGAAACGAATAGATGGGAAAAAATGGGGCCAGAGCTTCTAAGAATACAAGATAGACATGATAGAGATTTTTGTTTAGGCCCAACTCATGAAGAAGTTATTACCGATCTTATTAGAAATAATGTGAAGAGTTATAAAGAATTACCTCTCAATATTTATCAAATCCAAACCAAATTTAGAGATGAAGTAAGACCAAGATATGGAGTTATGAGAGGGAGAGAGTTTTTAATGAAAGACTCTTACAGCTTTAATATTGATGAGGCCTGTCTTGAAGAAACTTATTTAACAATGCGCAATACTTACAAAAAAGTCCTAGAGAGAATGGGTCTTGAGTATAAGATTGTTTCAGCTGACTCAGGTGCAATAGGTGGTGACGCTTCAGAAGAATTTCATGTGCTCGCTGAAACCGGAGAAGACACCATCGCAGTAAGTGATAGCTCTGAGTATGCTATCAATACTGAACTGCTTCTAAAAGAAGGTGAAGATATTGAATCTCTAGAGGGAAAACCATCACCAGATGGCAAGGGAACCATTGAGATTAAAAAAGGTATTGAGGTTGGTCATATATTCCAATTAGGAAAAGTTTATGCAGAAGATATGAAAGCAAATGTACTAAATAATGAAGGCAAAGCATCTACTTTATATATGGGCTGTTATGGGATTGGAGTTTCAAGACTTGTAGCCGCAGCTATTGAACAAAACAATGATAATAAAGGCATTATTTGGCCTCATAGCATAGCTCCATTTGATATAAATATTATTGCTATTGGCTATGAGAAAGATGAAAAAATAGCTGAAGCATCTAACAATCTATACAAAGAGCTTACGGAAATGGGCTACGATGTTTTATTAGATGATCGTAAAGATGGTTATGGAACTAAAATTAAAGATTCTGAGTTAATAGGAGTTCCACTAAATATTATTATTGGTAAGCAGTTCTTAGAATCAGAGGAGATAGAATTTAGAACAAGATCTGGAGATACATCTCTTAGCAAAATATCAGATTCAAAAACTATCTTAGACTTCTTTAAAGATAAATAATCTTAAACTACTCTTTTTATAATAGTAGCATTTGCTGTTCCGCCACCCTCACATATAGCTTGAAGTGCATACGTGCCTTCTCTTCTTTCTAATTCATGGAGCAATGTTGTCATTAGCTTTGCCCCTGTAGCGCCTAGAGGATGGCCAAGTGCCATTGCTCCTCCATTTACATTCAGTTTAGTTCTATCAGCTTTAAGCTCTGCAGCCCAAGCCAAAGGCACTGGGGCAAAAGCTTCATTCACTTCATATAAATCAATATCATCAATACTTAAATTAGCTACTGATAGTGCTTTGTGCGATGCAGGAATTGGTCCAGTTAACATGTAGACAGGATCATCTCCAACAACTGAGATTGATACGATTTCTGCTCTAGGATTTGCATTAATTTTTTTAAGTCCTGCTTCATTACAAACAAGAACTGCTGCTGCACCATCTGTAATTTGGCTTGCATTGCCGGCAGTTACTACCCCGCCTTCAGAAACAGTTTTAAGACCTGCAAGTTTTTCAAGACTTGCATCAAATCTTATGCCCTCATCTGCAGTTACCATTTCTTCAATACCTTCAGCATTTTTAGCTTGAACCGGAAGAATCTCTCTATCAAAATATTTTAACTCAGTAGCATTTGCAGCTTTTTGATGACTTTCAAGAGCAAACTGATCTAAATCTTCTCTTGATAGATTCCATTTTTTAGCTACTAGTTCAGCACCTGTAAATTGGGAGAAAAATACACCGGGATATCTAGCTTTAATACCGTCAGAATCAAAAGGGAAACCATGGCCAGCATCATAACCATCTTTGACCGAAGCGCCAATTGGAACCATGGACATCACTTCAACACCGCCTCCAATGACAATATCTTGTGTACCTGACATTACGGCTTGAATTGCAAAATGTATTGCTTGTTGAGAGGAACCACATTGTCTATCAACGGAAGTTCCAGGAACCGATTCAGGAAATGATGAAGACAGAATTGCATTTCTTGCAACATTGCCTGACTGAGCACCAACTTGGTCTACACAACCAAAAACAACATCGTCAACAAGAGCAGGATCCATATCAAGCCTAGAAGTTATCTCATCTAATACTTTTGCACCAAGATCAGCAGGATGCCAAAGACTTAATTTACCATCCCTTTTCCCACCTGCAGTTCTTACTGCCTCAACAATATAAGCTTTCTCTGCCATAAAAAAATCCCCACTAAAAAAATTCTAATGGGGATAATTGTATCAACAAAAAATTATTTTGTAGATTTTGCCTTGCTGGTTATATAAGCTTTTCTAATTTCCTTTAACAGGCTATTACGGATTTTTGCATTCTCTTTTAAGAATAAACTAGCTTTTACTTTTCCTTGTCCTATAGTTTCGCCATCCATTTTGTAGAAAGCACCAGACTTTTCAACAAGACCAAGTTTATGAGCATAATCCAATATTTCACCTTCAGAATTAATGCCCTGACCATACATAATCTGAAATTCAGCTTGTTTAAATGGAGGTGAAACTTTATTTTTTACAACTTTGACTCTCGTCTCATTGCCCATAATTTCATCGCCTTCTTTAACAGCACCTATTCTTCTTATGTCTAATCTTACTGAAGAATAGAACTTAAGAGCATTACCACCAGTTGTTGTTTCAGGGCTACCAAACATCACACCAATCTTCATTCGTATTTGGTTAATAAATACAACTGTTGCTCCAGATCTTTGTATATTCCCTGTAATCTTTCTGAGAGCTTGAGACATTAATCTGGCTTGAAGGCCTACATGATGATCACCCATCTCACCTTCTATTTCAGCTCTTGGAACTAATGCTGCAACTGAATCAATGATAACTAAATCAACACTATTTGATCTAACCAACATGTCAGCTACTTCTAGAGCTTGTTCACCAGTATCTGGCTGTGATAATAATAATTCGTCGACATTTACACCTAGCTTTTCTGCATATTGAGGATCAAGTGCATGCTCTGCATCAATAAATGCACATGTTCCACCCTCTTTTTGACATTGAGCAATAATTTGAAGAGTTAGAGTAGTTTTACCAGAAGATTCTGGTCCATATATCTCAGTAACTCTACCTTTTGGTATGCCGCCTATACCTAATGCTATATCTAACCCTACTGAACCTGTTGAAATCGAAGGAATATCAAGATTTTCTCTATCCCCCATTCTCATAACGGTACCTTTACCGAAATGACTATCTATATCTGCAAGCGTATCCTTTAATGATTTTGAACCTGTATCTTTTGATTTAGCCATAATAACTCCTTACTGTATATTTATACAGTATAATAGTAATTAAGAAATTTACAACATAAAAGTATATTTTTTCTTTATTTTATCTTACAGTCACACTTTTATAATAAAGTATCAACATTAAATTATGGCATTTGTAGTAACTGAAACTTGTATAAAATGTAAATATACTGATTGTGTTGAAGTTTGTCCTGTAGATTGCTTTTATGAAGGCCCTGACTTTTTAGTTATTCACCCAGACGAATGCATTGATTGTGCTTTATGTGAACCAGAATGTCCGATTGACGCTATTCTCTCAGAAGATGAACTTCCAGATGATCAAATAGACTTTATTGAAATCAATGCGCGTCTTTCAGAAGTTTATGAAAATATAACTGAAGCAAAAGACCCTCTTCCTGAAGCTGAAAAATATGAAACTGTTAAAAATAAAAGAGACTTAATAGGCCTATAAAACAATTAGTTTGGAAAAATAAGAACTCCGCTTACAAAAATCAAAGCAGCAAAGAAAATCATTATATTTAATTTATATTTAGATAGTAGGTTATTGATTATTTTTGGCATTAAAAACAATGAAATCAAACAACCAATTGCAAAAGGTATAAGTATCTCTAGCTGCATGTTTGCTATGGAGCCAATAATGATTTCATAGACTCCAATTGATAATAAAATTGCGCTTCCAGAAATCCCAGGTAGTAAAAAAAATGAAAATGCTATAAATCCAATTAATACAAATACAATAAATGATGGGTTATTTGATACCAGACTAATGGTATTAAGCATTGCTGCAAAAATTGCTCCTGCTAGAAAATAAATTATCCAATTCATATTAAACTTAAATTCGTTTTTTAATCGAAAGGCTATTAAGAAAGATATTGAACACATCAAGAATGATAAGAATATTAAAAAACCATTCGTATACTCAGAATATAAAAATAAAATAAATTTTGAGGCAAATATTACGCTAATCGCCATAGCAATAAAAAAAGGAATTATTACATCAAGAAAAAAAACCTGATTTAATTTCTTAAAATTAAATGAAAAATTACTAATTTTTAAATTAGATAAAAATAAAATAAATTTTTCATATACTTTAAAAGCTATAGCAACAGTAGACCCAGATATACCTGGAAGAAGTTCAGCAAGACCAACAAAAAAACCTGCTATAACAAATCTTAACCTTTCAGTCATGAATCATTTCCATCAACAGATGTTCCTGAGAGCATTGGTACAAAAGCAACCTCTTCAAATACGTCTTCTTTAATATCCTCTCCCTCTAACTTAGTTATGACGTGTAATTGTTGAGATTTAGAATTTCCAACAGGTATTACAATCTTAGAATTTATATTTAAGCAATCAATCAAATCTTGCGGGTACTGACGAGGTGCTGCTGCACATAAAACACCATCATATTTTAGTTTTTTGTCCCAATCCGTAAAACCATCACCATATTTAAACAAAACATTTTTGATTTTTAATTCGCTTAAATTTTCTCTTGCTTTTGTAACTAAGGGTTTGATTCTTTCTATTGCATGCACCTCTTCACAAAAATGTGACAAGACAGCTGACTGATATCCACATCCAGATCCAAGTTCTAATACTTTTTCAAAAATTTTCCCTCTAGATTTTGTATGTGATATTAGGTGCTCTGTCATTTTGGCAACTATATAAGGTTGAGAAATGGTTTGCTTATAACCAATTGTTAAGGATCTATTTTCATAAGCCCTAGATTGGAGAGCATTATCAACAAAAATATGACGAGGCACTTGTGACATTGCATCTAGAACTCTGAAATCTTTGATACCCATATCTAAAAGAGTTTCTATCATCTCTTCTCTAACTCTTCTAAATGTGAAGCCTGAACTATTCATTGAAGTGTGATTTAAGATTTTCTCTTAGCATCTCCTGATCAAGATCATAATCTAATACAGAAATTGAAATATACCCATCGTGAACGGCATTTGCATCAGTTAATGTTGATTCATTTGCTGGTTCTCCAGAGAGGTTGTATCTATATCTTTTTGTATCTCCATCTGAGCTTATCTCAATGGGTCGTGATGGAACTCCTCTTTTTGCCAAAGATGTTACCCGTATTCCTTTACATTCATCCTCTGATATATCTGGAAAATTTACATTAAATACTTTGCCATGAAAATCTTCAGGTAAGTTTTTGACAGTATTAATAATCTCTAAAGTTCTATTAACTATAAAATCCATATTAACTGTTTCATAAGAAGCAACAGATAATGCTATTGGGGGATATTTAAGTTTTCTGCCACCTACTGCTGCACCTACGGTGCCAGAATAAATAACATCCGTTCCAATATTTGCTCCATGATTGATGCCAGAGACAACCATATCAAATTCAAAATCAACAATTCCCAGCAAACCAAAATAAGTACAATCCGCTGGTGTACCATCAACAGCATAAACTCTATCTTCTACTTTTCTAATTTCGGTTTCTTTTAAAAAAGAAATAGCTGCACTCATTCCACTGCAATTATTTTCAGGAGCTATAATCCATACATCATGTTCTTCTGATAATTTCTTAAAAAGATTTTGAATATTGGGAGCCTGATAACCATCATCATTTGTTAATAAGATTTTCATAAGATTTCTTTGAGGTTTACTAGTGATTGAACTGCTATAGCTTTATGCTCACCTATAATACCAATCTTTTCAGAAGTTGTAGCCTTTAAACCAATATTAGATTTTGAAATTTTTAAAATCTCAGACAAACTATCAATAATATTATTTCTATGAGGACTTATTTTAGGTGATTCACAAATTATAGTTGCATCAACATTGCAAATCTCAAGATTCATTTCATGAATTTTTTCTAAACAAAAATTAATTATCTCCTTGCTATCAAGCCCTTTATTGGAAGGATCTTTGTCTGAGAAGAATATACCTATATCTCCAAGGGCTGCAGCGCCTAGGATGGAGTCTGCAATTGAATGAAGGAGAACATCACCATCGGAGTGCGCTTCAATTGCATAATCGCATTGAAGCATATAGCCCCCAATAATAAAACCTGTTCCAGGTTTATAGGTATGTAAATCAAAGCCACTGCCAACTCTTGAGTTTAATTTTCTTAGAAGATTTAAATCATGATTATAGGTAATTTTAATATTTGAGGCTTTGCCTTCTAATTTTGATACATGATAACCCTGGGATTCCATTGCAAACGACTCATCTGGAACATCAATCTTTTGATCAATAAGATAAGCCAATGAGGACTTTAATTTATTAAATTTTGATATTTGGGGAGTTTGTACTAAGTAATAGTCTTGTTTATTTATAGTTTTATTAGATTTACTCTCCTTTATAGAATCGACAACTGGTTTGTAGAAAAAAGAGCAGTCTGATTTAGAGCTGGTTATCTTTTCATATATTGTGAATAAATCTTTAGCAGTTATGTTTGGTCTAGCTGCGTCATGAGTAATGACATAATCATAATTTTCATTAGTTTCGTTTAAAGCATTTAGTACTGATATGGCTCTAGTCTGACCGCCCTCAACTATTTCTACTTTCTCATTATCAAAAAAATTTTGTTCTTTAATAAAATTATCTGATTTTGAAACTGCAATTAGTATTTTTGATATAAATCTAGATTCTATAAAGGGTTTTATTGTTTTCTCTATAACGGACTGGCCATCTAGATACTCATATTGTTTTGGAATATCGCTCTGAAATCTTTCACCAATTCCTGCTGCTGGAATTATTGCTAATACTTTATCCGTCATCTTTAGATTCGTCTTCGTCCTTGAAAGATATAAACTCTTCATCAGGATATACTAAGTTCAATTTTTCTCTAGCAAAATTTTCTACATGTTCGTTTGACTTTTGTGAATTCTCAATTTCAAATTCTAAAATATCATTTTGCTTTTTTAGTTCATTGTTTTGTTCTTGTTGAAGATTATTTTCGCCAAGTATTTGAGTTTTCTTTTGATAAGAGTTTTCCCCAAAGAAAATACTGTTTAGCAGCATAATTATTAAAATAAGTAGGACTAAAGCTGAAGAATAAAATAGTCGATTCATTGACTTAGATTGATACTAGGAAACTCCTCTTCTATCCATAGCAATCGATTGTATTTTGCAACTCTATCAGATCTACACGGAGCTCCAGTTTTAATTTGACCTGCTCCAAGACCAACAGCTAAATCAGATATAGTCGTATCCTCAGTTTCTCCTGATCTATGAGAAATTATGGATTTATAGTTATTTTGATTAGCAATATTAATTGTTTCTATTGTTTCAGTAATAGAACCTATTTGATTAAATTTAATTAAAATTGAGTTAGCTAAATTATTTTCTATGCCTTCTTTGAAAATGGTCTTATTTGTTACAAACAAATCGTCTCCAACTAATTGACACTTGGAGCCAATTTTTTCGGTAAGAATTTTCCAGCCTTCTGAGTCATTTTCATCCATACCATCTTCGATAGAAATAATTGGGTATTTATCAACTAAACTTTCTAAATAATCAGAAAAAGATTCAGAGTCTAAGGACTTGCCTTCACCAGCTAAATTATAATTTTTACCGTCATAAAATTCACTTGCAGCACAATCCAGTGCAATAAAGACATCATCTCCTGGTATGAGGCCGGAGATTTTTATTGCTTCAATAATTAATTTGATTGCCTCTTCATTAGATTGTAAATTTGGAGCAAAGCCACCTTCATCTCCCACTCCAGTCGATAATTTTTTTTGTTGCAATATTGATTTAAGATTCCAATATATTTCAGAAGACCATCTCATAACCTCTTTAAAAGTCTTTGCACCTTTTGGGATAATCATAAATTCTTGAATATCAATATTATTATCAGCATGCTCTCCGCCGTTAAGAATATTTAACATAGGCATAGGAAGGTTAGACTCAACATCTATTCCAGTGATATTTTTATATATCTCGGCAAAATGTTCATGCAATGAAATATTTTTATCTTTTGCTGCTGCATGAGAAACTGCTAATGAGACAGCTAGAATTGCATTAGCTCCAATATTTGACTTGTCACTAGTTCCATCTAACTCAATTAATTTCTGATCAATTAATTGTTGATCGTTTGGATCTAATTTTTCAAGAAGTGGGTTTATTAAGTCATTAATATTACTTACAGCTTTTTGAACTCCTTTACCCATGTACAAATTACCGCCATCTCTTAACTCTAATGCTTCCTTGGTTCCTGTTGATGCTCCGCTTGGTACTATTGCACTTGCTTTAATGCCATTATCAAGAATTACATTACAAGAAACTGTAGGAAGACCTCTTGAGTCTAAAACCTGAATAGCTTTTATTGATTGAATTGAAGCCATGCTTACTAAAAAATATCTAAAGTTTCTTGGCTTTTTACAAAAACATCTAGATCTTTAATTTGCTGTAAAAAAGGTTCCAGCATATCAAGACGAAGAGCACAAGGACCATCACATTTAGCTTTATCAGGATCTGGATGTGCTTCTAAAAATAGACCTGCTATTCCCTGAGAAATACCAGCTTTAGCCAAACTTAATAGATATTCCCTTCTTCCTCCAGCTGCATTACCAAGACCTCCGGGAAGTTGAAGTGAATGCGTAACATCAAAAATTGCTGGCTTACCAAGATTCTTTAGGATTTGAAAATTAAGAGTATCTACAACTAAATTGTTATATCCAAAAGAATTACCCCTCTCACAGAGAGTAATTTTACTATTACCAGCTGATTCACATTTTTCTATAATGTTTTTCATCTCGGGTGCTGACAAAAATTGTGGTTTTTTAAACTGCAAGATAGCATCTGTTTTTGCTGCAGCAACCACTAAGTCAGTTTGCCTTGCTAAAAAAGCTGGTATTTGAACAACTTCACATACTTCACTTACTGGCTTAGCTTGATCGGGTTCATGAATATCAGTAACTACAGGAACATTAAATTCTGTTGAAACTTCTTGAAGTAATTTAAGACCCTCATCCATGCCTGGACCTCTGAAAGAGGACATAGAACTTCTATTAGCCTTATCAAATGAACCTTTAAAAATATAATTAATCTCAAGCTTATCTGATATTAATTTAAATTTTTCTGCAACTTGCAATACTAAGTCTCGAGATTCAAGTACATTCATTCCTCCCATTAAAGTTAATGACTGTGAATTTCCAATAGTAAAGTTTCTAAGTTTCAGATCATTCATAATTACTTATCTATTGTACTCTTAATGTAGCTATTGAAAATAGGATGTCCATCTCTTGGGTTAGATGTGAACTCAGGATGAAATTGACATGCTAAGAACCACTTGTGATCTGAGATTTCAATCATTTCAATTAACTTACCATCAACCGAAGTTCCAACTAAATTTAACCCAGAATTAGAAAACTGATCTACATATTTTGGATTAACTTCATACCTGTGCCTGTGTCTCTCAACAATTTCATGCTTTTTGTACATTTTAAATGCTTTTGAAGATTTCTTGAGTTTACATACCTGGCCACCTAACCTCATAGTGCCGCCTAGATCAGAATTTTTATCTCTTTGCTCTTTTTTACCAGAGATATCATTCCATTCTGTTATTAGTGCAATGATTGGATGCTTTGTTTTTGAATCAAATTCTGTGCTGTTGGCACCTTTTAATTTAAGAACATTTCTTGCATATTCAATCATTGCTACTTGCATTCCTAAGCAAATGCCTAAATATGGAATCTGATTCTCTCTTGCATATTTACATGCCAAAATCATACCCTCGATACCTCTATCACCGAAACCACCAGGAACTAATACTGCATCAGTTTTTGACAAGACTTTTTTTACATTTTTTGGTGATAGGGTCTCTGCAAGGACGAAATTAATATTCACTTTGGTCTTATGTTTTATGCCAGCATGCTCTAAGGCTTCATTTATAGATTTATATGAATCTTGCAACTCAGTATATTTGCCAACAAAAGCTATATTAACTTCTTTTTGTGGGTTAAGACTTGCATTAACAACCCTTCTCCAATCAGATAGTTTAGGATCTTTAGATTTAATATTAAGTTTTTTAAGTATGATTTGATCTACTTTTTGTTTATTTAACAAAAGTGGTATTGAATAAACTGTATCAACATCATGCATTGAAATAACATTGTCTTGAGCAACAGAACAGAATAAAGCAATTTTCTTTTTCTCATCCTTGGGGAGTTCTTGTTCAGATCTGCAAATTAAACAGTCAGGACCAATGCCTAGTGAACGTAACTCTTTGACAGAATGTTGAGTTGGTTTTGTTTTAAGTTCTCCAGAAGCCTTAATGAATGGAACTAAAGTTAAGTGAACAAATGCCCACGATGTTGATGGGAGCTCCAAGGCCATTTGTCTTATAGCTTCAACAAATGGTTGGCTTTCAATATCACCAACTGTCCCACCTATTTCAACAATAGCTATATCTTTTCCTTGTCCACCCTCTTTTATCCTTTTTTTAATTTCATTTGTTATATGAGGTATGACTTGAACAGTACCACCTAAATAATTACCCTTTCTTTCGTTTCTGATGACTGTTTCATATACTTTTCCAGCAGTGAAATTATTTTTCTTAGATGCCTCAAATCTAACAAATCTTTCATAATGACCTAAGTCTAAATCAGTTTCAGTACCATCGTTTGTTACAAATACCTCACCATGCTGAAATGGACTCATTGTTCCAGGATCAACATTAATATATGGATCAACCTTAATAAGTGAGACCGATAGTCCCCTTGACTCAAGCAAAGCTCCTATAGAAGCTGCAGCAATACCCTTTCCGAGTGAAGAAACCACTCCTCCGGTTATGAAAATGTACTTAGTATTGGCCATCATTTAATTGAATCATGATGGGATAACAGAATAACAGAATACGCCTAAGAGTGAAATAAGCTTTATTAATATAATTAAAAATTAGCTTATTTTTTTATAAACTCTTTCAACTCTGGATTTTATTCCAATCATTATGTCATATGAAATTAAACCATTAGCTGAGGCGAGATTATTGATTGAATGATTAGGTGAAAAAAACTCACACCAATCTCCCACATTACATTCTTTAATATCAGAGACGTCTATAGTTGTTACATCCATGCTAATCTTTCCAAAAATACTAGCATCTTGATTATTAACTTTTACAACTGTTCCATCTTTAATGTGCTGAGGCAAACCATCTGCATATCCAAGATAGACAGTAGCTACTTTCATTCTTTTTTCTGCAATGGCCCTTCCGTCATATCCGACCCTTTCTCCTATATTAAGTTCCTTAATATTTATTATTGGAGATTTAAGTGTAATAGCTGTTTTTAGTTCTTCATTTCCGATATATCCACCAAATATTCCAATTCCTACTCTTACCCAATCAAAACACTTGTCAGGAAAGTTTAAAACACAGCCGGTATTTGCAATACTTTTAGTTACTCCGGAGTGTAAATCTTTGTAAAGTCTCTCAAACCTCTCGAATTGCTCAGCATTTGAGGGATCATCTTTCTTATTGGATGAAGCTAAATGAGTCATAAGTGTAAAATTTATATCTTCAAGATAATCTTTATAAATCTCTAAAAATCTGTCTATTTCAAAACCCAGTCTGTTCATGCCGGTATTAACTTTTAACCATAAATTTTCAAAATTATTGTTTTTAATAATGATATTTAATTGGAATTCATTATGAACTACTAAATCTAAATCATGCTTCTTAGCTAAAAGGTAATCCTCCTGAGAATATATCCCCTGCATGAGGACAATTTTTTTTTGTGAGATTTTTCTTAAATCAATTGCTTCATCAAGTCTTACTACTCCATATCCATCAACCAGATCATCGATATCAGATACTATATTATTAAGCATGTGACCGTAAGCATCAGATTTGATGACTGCTAAAAAATTTGAAGTATTTGAAGTTTTATTTTTTAATCTTTGAATATTACTTCTTATAATAGATGGGTCTATTTCAAGAATGCTATTTAGTGTTGTCATTCAAAAGAGTCGTAGTATCCATCGCTAGAAAAATTTTCAAAGCGTGTATATTCTTTTAGGAATGTTAGATTAACAGTTCCAATTGGTCCGTTTCTTTGTTTTCCAATAATAATTTCAGCTTTATTGCCTTGATCTGAATCTTCGTTATAAACCTCATCTCTATAAATAAACAAAATAACATCAGCATCCTGTTCAATAGCGCCTGAGTCACGAAGATCTGCCATAATTGGTCTTTTGTTAGGTCTTTGTTCTACCGCCCTATTAAGCTGTGAAAGTGCTATAACTGGAACATTTAGCTCTTTTGCTAGAGATTTTAATGATCTAGAAATTTCTGATATTTGATTCACTCTATTTTCTGTTGATGTTGGCAACTGCATTAACTGAAGGTAATCAACTACTATTAGTGATAATCCATTTTCTTCTTGCCTTGCAAGCCTTCTAGCTTTTGCGCGAAGTTCCATTGGAGTTAGCAGAGAGCTATCATCTATCCACAATGGTAAATTCTTGAGTCTTTCACCTTCTGAAAGTAACAATTTTAGCTCGTTGTCCTTTAACATTCCTGAGCGAACATTTTGCTGATTTAGTTTGCTCATTCCTGATAGCATTCTAGTTGTTAAAGCTTCACCAGGCATTTCTAAACTGAATATTAAAACAGCACCATCATTATCTTTTTCGAGCAAAACATTTTCAGCTATATTCATAGCAAAAGATGTTTTACCCATACTTGGTCTTCCAGCAACTACTATAAGATCACCGTTTTGTATGCCCTGGAGTTTCTTATCGAGATCTTTAAACCCTGTAGAGGAGCCAATTAGTCCCCCAGCTTTATTAGACATCTCATGAAGCCTATCCATTGTTGATGGAATTAATTCTTTCATAGATTGAAGGCTTTGATCGTTTTGACTAGACTCATCATTCAATGCAAATATCATACTTTCAGCCTTGTCTAATAATGCATTGCCATCTTGTCCTTGAGGGTTATTGATTAATTCAGAAATCTCAGAATTAGCTTTCATTAATTTTCTGGTGATAGATCTCTGTCTAATTATTTCAGCATATGCTTCAAGGTTAGCGGCAGATGGAGTTGAGGTGGCAAGTTCAATTAAATAGTCTTTTCCGCCAACTTTATTAAGAGAATTTTTATTATCTAATTTTTCTGAAACTGTTAAAGGGTCTAGCGGTTTGTTTTCTTCAATCAATTCAGACATTGATTGAAAAATGATTTGATGATCTTTGCCATCAAAATCATTTTCTTTAATAACCTGTATTACAGTATCAAAACGATGTGTTTCGAGCATTAAACCGCCAAGAACTGCTCTTTCAGCTTCTCTTGCTTGCTCGTTTTGATTTATAGATAAGTCAGACATTGGAATATGATTTTTACATCATATTTTAAAATATACAACTACTCAGCTAATACTTTTACAGTTACTTCTGCAGAAACCTCAGGATGAACAGCAATAGTTATTAAATGATCACCAATTTCTTTAATTGGTCCATCTGGCAGTTGCACCTCACTTTTATCTATTTCGATATCGATATTTGTAAATGCCTCGGAAATCTCTCTTGTACCAACTGAACCATATAATGCTCCCTCTTCAGTTACAGGTACTGCAATTTCACAAGTCTTACCATTAATAGTCTCAGCTCTTGCTTCAGCTTTAGTAAGCATGTCAGCAGATGCTGCTGCTAGCTCATCTTTTCTTGCCTCTACCTCAGCAATATTTTTATCACTAGCAAATGCTGCTTTCTTTTGTGGAATTAAAAAGTTTCTTGCATAACCAGAATTGACATCAACTATGTCACCAATTTCGCCTAATCTTTGTATTTTATCTAATAATATAATCTTCATAATCTTATTGATGCATATCCGTGTATGGTAAAAGAGCTAAAAATCTAGCTATTTTAATCGATTTTGTAACTTTTCTTTGATTTGATGCTGATACGCCTGAAACTCTTGCAGGTATTATCTTTCCTGTTTCAGTAATAAATTGTTTCAAGATATCAATATCTTTGTAATCAAATTTCTTAGGCAATTCATATTTACTCATTATCTTCACCTTCTTCTTGTTTAGCTTCTGATTTATCTTCTACATCCTCTTCTTTTACTGGCTCTGGATCTTTCTTAACATCTTCTTTATCTTTCTCAACTTCAGACGCTTCAGGTTTTTTATTCTTTGATTCAACAAAGAGGCTTGAATCTTCTCCGTTGTGTTCTTTTACAACTAAAAATAAATGCCTAATGATGGATTCGTTATATTTAATTTTTGTTTCTATTTCTAATAACTTAGAAGGGTCACCTTCAAGGTTAAATAAAATATAGTGACCTTTATTATGATTAGCTATTGAATATGCTAATTGTCTTCTTCCAATATCTTCTGTTTTAACAATATTAAAAGAATTATCTTTTAATAATTTCTCAAAATCTTTTTTAAAGTTATCAACCTTAGAAGAAAGGTTGGGGTTGAGAACTATTACCGCTTCGTACTTTTTCATTTGTTACCTTATGGTTAAAGATTTGCTTCTTAATTGATGCAAACCAAGGAATGCGCATTCTAATAGAATTGATATATAGAATCAATACTCGCTTTTAACTATCTTTAAAAGCTTGGAAAGCCAACTTTGATTTTGCTCAGCTATCAAATCATCATTTTTCTGCTTAAAACCATGATCAACCAATCCAATGGATGTTGCATAGATTGGATTTTGCAAAATACTTTCCATTCCAGAGAATTTATTTGGAATACCTAGTCTTACAGATGTCTGAAAAATAGATTCTGCTAATTCAACTACACCTTCCATTTTCGATGTCCCACCTGTAAAAACAATACCAGCAGAAATTTTATCCTCAAATCCGTTTCTCGTAATTTCTGCCTTAACAAGTTCAAATAGCTCTGTATACCTAGGTTGAATAATATCAGCTAAAGAGCTTCTTGAGAGTTCTCTTGTTGGTCTTCCTCCCACACCAGGAACTTCAATACTTTCATCATCTTTTGTGAACTCAGCAACTGCACAACCATGTTTTTGTTTTATATCCTCGGCCTGAGGTGTTGGAGTTCTCAACGCTTGCGCTATATCGCTAGTTACTTGGTCACCAGCAATAGGTATTACTCCAGTAAAAACTATTGAGCCAGAATTAAATATTGCTATGTCGGTAGTACCTCCACCAATATCAACTAAACATACTCCTAAATCTTTTTCATCTTCAGAGAGAATAGAATGAGAACTAGCTAATTGCTCTAAAACAAAACCATCAACAGATAAGCCACAATTTCTTATGCATTTTTCTATATTTTTTACTGCACTGTTAGCACACGTAACCAAGTGAACCTTTGCTTCAAGCCTCACCCCAGCCATTCCAAGCGGGTCCAGGCTAACTTCTTGACCATCAATCACGTACTCTTGAGGAAGGACATGCAAAACATTTTGATCAGATGGAATTGATACTGCCTGAGCAGAATCAATAACTCTGTCAATATCATAAGGTGTAACTTCTTTATCTTTAATGCCCACAGCGCCTTGAGAATTAAGACTTTTAATGTGACTACCTGCAATGCCTACATATACAGATCGAATCTTATCCTCAATCATGGATTGAGCTTGCTCTACGGCCTTTTTAATTGCATCAGTTGTTGCATCAATATTTACAACCACTCCTTTTTTTAAGCCGCTTGATGGGTATGCACCGAGTGAGATTATTTCTAGTTTTTGAGTTTCATTATATTTACCTACAATGCAAACTACTTTAGAAGTACCTATATCTAAGCCAACAACTATATTAGAATTTTTACCATTATTTGCCATAATCTAAAGCAACTCCATCCTTATACCTTAGATCTATCATACTAGGAATTTTTCTATTTTCGTACAAGTAATTTAAGGTATCTTTTAATGAATTAAATTTATTATTAGAAATTTTATTGCCAATCATTATGACATGTAAATTCGTTTGAATCTGCCATCCTGAAATCTGTGAGTATGTAATTTTTTCTATATTAGTATTATCAAAGTTATTCTCTTTAAAAAAATTAATAATATTAAGCGGCTCTTTCAAATCTTCTATGGGTCCATTTACAGAAATCAAATTAAGAAAAGTTTTATCAAATTTAAACTTTTTTAAATTGGTATCTACAAAAAATTCATTATTTAATATAAATATTGGGGTTCTTGTTTTTATATTTAATTTTGCAGAATTACTAAATGGTTTAACATTTAGAAAGTATTCATCTATCCAGTCCTGCTCCTCAAGTAAATCTTTAATATCGTTCTTTGTCTTTAATTCACCTAATTTTTCAATAAATATCTTTTGAGACTTTAAATATATTTCTGAATCTAGCGAAATATCAATATCTAAACCTTTTGAAAAAACTGATCCAGCAAAACAGAATACCATTAAGGCATAAAAAGTATTTTTAAAGTTTTGCATTAATAATATTTTGAACTACTTCCTCGTATTCCAATCCAAGAAAGCTTCCTGATTTTGGAACACAACTGTGTGATGTCATTCCTGGAACGGTATTAATTTCAAGAACATGAAATTGACCTGTGATGTCTTGAAGAATATCAATCCTTGCCCATCCTCTGCAGTTAAGAGCTTTATATGCATTAAAAGCAACCACATTTATTGCTGAATATTCCTCAGAAGTAAGATGAGCTTCAATAAGCCCTGTATTATTTGAGATATATTTTGCATCATAATCATAAAACTCATTCTCAGTTACTATTTCTATTACCGGCATACATTCATCATTGATAATTGTGACAGTAAACTCTTTTCCATCTATACAGTTTTCCATTAAAAATGGTCTATCTATATTGTTTGCATTATTAAGAGCATCCATAAAATCTTTATCGTCTTTTATCTTAAAAATATCAACGCTTGAACCTTCTTGACTTGGTTTTAAAAAATAATTTTTATTTTGAAAATCTTTGAATGGTTGATTTAAA
The DNA here is from genome assembly GCA_902591565.1 of uncultured SAR86 cluster bacterium. Classification (GTDB taxonomy): domain Bacteria; phylum Pseudomonadota; class Gammaproteobacteria; order Magnimaribacterales; family D2472; genus SCGC-AAA076-P13. The sequence continues at coordinate 23,172 of CACJBC010000013.1, forward strand.
AATGGTTTTAAAGTCTCATAATATTTCCATGATGGAGTCATAACATTATGAGATTTTAAAATTGTTTTACATGTATTTTTATCCCATGTGTTTCTACAAGCTTCTGGCCCTGATCCAGTATAAGGTATAGATAAATCATCAAATTTTTCTTGGAGATTACCTCCTTCACCCTCAAATCCATGCAATGCTATAAAAATAAGATCATATGTTTTAAAAATATTAAAATCACTAATAGTCTTAAAATCTACAATAGTTGTTTCGTATCCTAATTTTTTCAGGGCATCATAGACCCCCTTACCACTTTGCAAAGATATCTCTCTTTCTGATGACGAACCACCACATATAACAATAATTTTTTTTATTTCTTCCATGTTTCTTTTATTAATTCGCATACGCTTGAAACACTGCCTGCTCCTTGGGTAATAAGAACATCGAAACTATTTTCTTTTGATTGAATAAGTTTAATTACATCATTATGTTTTTTGATATACGAAACATCTATATGACCGTTTTGTTTAAGTGTTTCAACAATGGTTCTTGAATCAATACCTTTGATAGGATTTTCACTTGCAGCATAAATATCCAGCATTATCAATGAATCTACTTTTTTAAGAACTTGAATAAAATCATCGAATAATTGTGCTGTTCTTGAAAATCTATGAGGTTGAAATATCATACATATCTTTTTTCTAGGAAATTCCTCTTTGCATGCTTTTATATTAGAAAGAATTTCTATTGGATGATGACCATAATCATCTATTAGAATTTTATTATTCGAATTAATTTCTATATCTGCCTTCTCATACCTTCTGCCAACTCCTGTAAATTCTTTAATGCCTTTTTTTATTGCATTTATAGGTAAACCTTCTTCTATACATACAGCTATAGAGGCTGTAGCATTATAAATATTATGAAAGCCAGGCTGTCTAATGCAAAAGACATATTTTTTACTTCTTTGATTATCCATAATCTCAAAAGTCTGAAATCCGTTTTTATAGCCAGAATTTAAAATTTGAAAATCTACATTTTTTGATTTTCCAAAAGTAATCTGTTTTCTTGAAATTCTTTTTGTAATTTTTTTTATATTTTTATCATCTCCATTAACTATCAGATAACCATAAAAAGGCACATTCTCTGAAAATTGAATAAATGAATCTAAAAGGTTTTCAAAATTATTGTCATAGTGAATCAAATGATCATCATCTATATTAGTTAATATCGCTATATCTGGGTTTAAATGAGTAAAAGATCCATCACTTTCATCTGCTTCTGCGATTAAATAATTACCCATACCTAAATCAGAGTTTTCATCGGTGCTTAAAACTTTTCCTCCAACTACATATGTTGGACTTAATTCAGCAGTATTAAAAATTTTTGCAATCATGCTTGTGGTAGTTGTTTTACCGTGACTTCCAGCGATGGCTATGCTCTCATAACCTCTCATAATGCTTCCAAGCATTTCAGCACGAGGAATTATTGTTATACCATTCTTTATGCCTTCAATAATTTCTGGATTTTTATTATCAATAGCAGTTGAAACTACAATTAAGTTCGCTTTACTGATGTTTGTTTTGTCATGACCTATAAAGACTTTTGCGCCCTCTTTCTTAATTTTTTTTAGCTCATATGTGTCATTAATGTCAGATCCAGATACTTTGTAGCCCTTTTTGAGAAGCAATCTTGCTATACCTATCATTCCGGCACCGCCTATGCCTACAAAATGTATATGTTTTATTTTTTTAAAAAAACTCATTTCATTTGCTCAAGGTATTCAATAACTTTGCCTGCGATAATAGAAGCTGATTCAAGATGGTTTTTATTTCTGTGTATTTTCCATGTATTGTATGTTTTTTGATTAACAATTGTTGATATCTTTTTTTTAAGGGCTTCTAAACCATCTTTTTCCTCATGTATAAGCCCCATATTTAAGCCCTCAATATGTTTTGCATTGTAAAATTGATGATTATCAATAGCAGACGGTAACGGTATCATAAGCAAGCCTTTGGATAATGAGGTAACCTCAGAAACAGATAAGGCTCCAGCTCTAGAAATAACAAAATCACACCAGCTTATTAATGATTCAGGGTTTTCATAGAAGTCTTTGACTTCAGCCTCAATATTAAATTTTTTATACAAGTCCTTTAAGTCTTTATCCTTTCCTTTACCACATTGATGCTTAACCAATATTTTTTTACTTAGACCTTCAAATGTCCTTGGGATATTAGTATTTATATACTCTGAACCCTGGCTGCCACCAGTTATGTATATCTTTGTAATATGAGAATAATCTTCCTTTGGAATGTCTTTACGAAATTCTTCTCTAATGGGATTGCCGGTAATGCATGTATTTTTAAAAGTTTCTTTTAATTTAAAAGCGCTAAAAATAATCTTTGAAAACTTTCCAAGCAGCTTATTGGCTGAGCCCAAGACAGCATTTTGTTCATGGATAAATATTGGTTTTCTAGATATATAAAATGCAATACCAACTGGAACTGTAATAAAGCCACCAAACCCAATCATGGCATCGACTTTTTCATTTCTAATAATTTTTAAAATTTTAAAAATGCTTATTGGTATAAGTAGCAAAGATTTAATTTTCCCTAAAAAATTTTTACCCCGGAATCCCTCCATCGATATGAGGTAGTAACTAAAACTTGTTTTTTTTAATGCATTGATCTCAATTGGAGCGCCTGAACCAATAAAAATAATATCATGACCATTATGTTTTAATTCATTGCCAACAGCTATTGCAGGAAAAATATGTCCTCCTGTTTTTGCTGCAGATACCAGAATTTTCATACGATTATATTAATTTGTTTTCATTATTTATTCTTATAACTATTGCTATAAGGGACATCATCATAATAATACTAGTTCCGCCGTAACTAATAAATGGAAGCGTAAGTCCTTTTGTTGGAAGCAACCCAATATTCACTGCCATATTAAACAGAGCTTGAACTGCTATTAAAACCATAATTCCAAAAGAAACATACCCTTGAAATAGCCTGTCTTTACTAAAAGAATCAAGAGCTACTCTAAGAATACCAATAAACAAAACAACAAACAGTGCAATCAAAACCAATCCACCAACTATTCCAAGCTCTTCAACAAGAATTGCAAAAATAAAATCTGTATGAGCTTCTGGTAAAAAAAAGTTCTTTTGAAAACTATTACCAATGCCTAAGCCAAACCACCCTCCTTGACCAATGCTTATTAATGAATTTGAAAGTTGCCAACCAGCATTCCTTACAACATCCTCTGCAAAAGGATCAGTGAAAGCAAGAACTCTAGCCAGTCTCATGGGTGAGCTTGAAATAGCTAAATATCCCAACAATGATATTAAAATTGATAATAAACTGAACTGAAAAAAAGATATTCCTGCATAAAATAATATTGCAACAACAAGCAAGCATATTATTGCTGTAGATCCTAGATCAGGCTGACCCATTATTAATAATGAAATAATAAAAAGAAGCAACAAAGGTTTAAGAAAGCTTCTTAGAGTATTAATTTCAGACATTCTTCTAACCGAATAACCAGATATATATAAAATTAAGCTAAATTTACAAACTTCTGATGGCTGAATATTTATTGGTCCTAATCTTATCCATCTAATACTCCCGTTTACTGAAGTACCTATATCTGGAATAAATAAAGCAATTAACAAAAGAATACTTATAAGCATAAACACCCAATCAGATTTAAATAAAAAATCAGAGGGCAATAGCAGAAAAATACTCATTGCAAGTAACCCAACTGAAATGAATATTAGCTGTCTACTAGCAAAATAAAATGGGTCTCCTGTCATCTCATCAGCGACATAAATACTAGATGAAGCAACCATAATAAAACCAAGGCTCATTAAGCTTATAAATGAAAATAAAATTAAAAAATTGTTTGTTCTATTCATCTTGGTTTAAACAAGAATTAAAGTGCTCTCCCCTAATCTCAAAATTCTTATAATCCATACCACTTGGATATCCAGGTGAAAATAAAATATTTTTTTTATTTGAATCTTTTAGATATGAAATAATATCTTCAAGTGTGTTAAATAATTTTTTGTTATTGTTATCTAAGCATGCGTCAATTTCTTTTTTGTGTTTTCCATAAACTAAAATTTCTTCAGGTCCATTAATCTTAAGAGATTTATGATTTTCCTTTGCTGGATCACCACAAACAATTAATACAAAATCTTTCAAACCAAAAAACTTTATAGCATTTTCAAGAGCAAAGAGGAGCGAGTCAGAGTTGGTTGATTTTGAGTCATTAATGACCGATGGAGTAATTTTTTCAAATCTAAAAGGAAGGTTTTTTAGGTCTAATTTTTTTGATTCTATACCTGTTATCCACTTGAAGAGTTTGTATGGATTATTTTCATTGGAGAATTTTTTTGAAGATTTAATTTTTTCTTTAGCACTTTTGTAAGCTTCAAAGGACCCATGATAATCTAAATGATCTGGTGCTATATTTAAAAGGATCCCGTAATCTAAATCATTAAAATTCATCTTATCTAATTGAAAACTGGATAACTCTATAATTGAATATGTTTTATTATTATTAATCACATCTAGCATTGGATTACCGATATTACCAACAAGATTAACTGTATCTATTTCTTTAATAAGTTGTTCTAAATGAAAGCAAGTTGTACTTTTTCTATTTGTTCCAGTGATACCTATTTTTATTGAGTTATCTTCTTTAAAAAAAATATCAAGATCTGTAACAACCTCAGCGTGTTGTCTAAGTGATTCATATAAATCTTTTGGAATTCCAGGACTGCAAAATATAGTTTTATAATCAGAGAGATTATTCTTTTTATTATACCGATCTATATTTTCATCAAAAATATCAAAAGGAATATTTCTATTAGTTAAATATCTTTCAAAAGATTTTCCTGTAACCCCATAGCCATATATCAAAGATTTCATTCCTTAAATTTATCGAAGTTTTAATGTAGCTAATGCTATTAAAATTAGAACTAATGTAACTATCCAAAACCTAACGATGATTTTAGGCTCTGGCCAACCTTTTAATTCATAGTGGTGATGGATAGGCGCCATTAAAAATACTCTTTTTCCTCGAGTCTTATATGAAATAACCTGAATTGCAACACTTAAGGTTTCTATTACAAATACGCCTGCCATGATTGCAAAAACAAGCTCATGTCTTAAAATCACCGCCAGTATCCCTAATATTGCTCCTAAAGTTAGCGATCCAATATCTCCCATAAAAATTTGAGCAGGATACGTGTTATACCAAAGAAAACCAATACCAGAACCAATAAGTGCCCCGCAAAAGACTATTAACTCTCCTGATAATTTTAGGTGAGGTAAATACAGATAATCAGCAATAATTTGGTTACCCATGCTATAGGCGATAAGTCCAAGAGCTCCTGCAATAAGAACAGATGGCAATATAGCAAGACCATCAAGACCATCAGTCAAATTTACAGCATTAGATGAACCAATTAAAACAAACATTCCAGTTGATATGAATACAAAGGCGCTCATAGGAATTATTAGATCTTTAAAGAAAGGGACAATAAATGAAGTTTCAGCAATCAATTCAGCAGAATGATATAAGTAATACATAGCCATAAATGAAGCAATAATTTGTAAAAATATTTTCTGCTTAGAATTAAGTCCGTCTGAACTTTTATTTTTTATTTTTAAATAGTCATCAAAGAATCCAATTAAAGCAAAAGCGATAGTTGTGAAAAGAACAACCCAAATATATCTGTTGCCTAAGTCGGCCCATAGTAACGTCGAAATCACTAATGACGATAATATTAAAAGCCCACCCATAGTCGGTGTTCCTGATTTTTTATAATGAGCTTTTGGTCCATCAACTCTAACATGCTGCTCAAACTGCATAGACTTGAGAGACTTTATTAATATTGGGCCTAATAAAATAGATATTAATAATCCAGTTACTGTACCGCCCAATGTTCTTACAGTTAAATAGCGTAAAACATCAAAACCTGGATCTATGTCTACAAGAATAGTACCTAAATATTCAAACATTTATAAATCTCTCCATTTTCATTCCTCTAGAGCCTTTAATCAGAACTATGTCTCCACTTTTTATGTTTTCTTTAATAAATTTTTTAAGATCATTTTCATTATTAAAAAATAATCCATTTTTACCATATTCAGATACAGCATATTTTGTTAATTCTCCAAAACCAAGAAAAACATCTACTTTTTTTCTTCTTGCATACTGTCCAACATCCGCATGCATCTTTTTTCTATATCTTCCTAATTCAAGCATGTCACCCATAATGAACACTTTTCGATTGTTTGAGTTTGATAAAAAATCAATGGCTTTTTTTACAGATTCTGGATTCGCATTATAAGTATCATCAATTAGTAAGGATCCTCTTATCCATTGCTTTTGCTGTTGTCTTACTTGAGCGCCCTTTTCTAATCTTTGATTAAATAATTTTTGTGAGTTTTCAACTAAATATGAAACGGCAAATGCTGCAAGAATATTTTTAATGTTATGAACTCCAGACAATGAAGTTTTGATTTTATGATCTATATTATATTTATCTGAAATAATATTAAATTCTTGTTTTTTGATTGAGGATTGTATATTTATTGCATAAAAATCAGCATTTTTTTTCAATGCCAAATGTGATCAATTCTTTTCCTCTAATTATTTTTTTCCAGAATTTTAGGTGTTCGTTGTTTTCATTTGGAACTACTAAGTAACCATCCTTTTTTATGTTTGAGACTAACTCAGATTTAACTTTTAAGACTCCTTTTATATTTTTGAGTTTTTCTAAATGAGAGTTACCAATATTTGTAATTACTCCAATATTTGGTTTTAAAATTGAACTTAAATATTTTATGTCTCCAGGTTTAGCTGCACCCATCTCAATTACTAAATTCTTTGAGTTTTGTTTTGCATTAAAAATACTTAAAGGCATTCCAATTTCATTATTATAATTTTTTAAAGTTGATGAGCTTTTTGATAAAACATTTGCAATAATTTTAGTTGTCGTCGTCTTTCCGTTACTTCCTGTTATGCCTACTACATTTCCGTCAAAAGATTTAAGAATATTGCTTGCAATCTTTTTAAGAGCAGAAATGGAATTATTGACATAGATTATATTTTTATTCTTGCAAGTTTTATATTTCTCACTGTCAGTTATTACAAGACATGCTCCTTTATGAATTGCTTCATCAACATAATCACTACCATTAAAATTTTCGCCATTTATACCAATAAATAGCGAGTCTTTCTTGATAGTTCTAGAATCAATGGAAATATCTTTTATCTGAATATTCTTATTGATGGGAGTATCTAAATATTTAGATAAGTCATTAGAGTTAGTTATAAATTTCATTCACTACCTCATGATCGCTAAAAAATAGTATCTGACCATCTTTTTCTTGTGTCTCTTCATGTCCTTTACCTAAAATAACCAAACAGTCCTCTGTTTCAATTAAATTTGTTCCACGAATGATAGCTGCTTTTCTATCTTCAATTACATCAATTTTGCTTTCACTATTAGTGTTTGCAATAGCATCAGATAAAATTTCACTAAACTCTTCATTTCTAGAGTTGTCAGATGTAAATATTACCTTGTCAGCATATTTCAGAGCAGCATTAAGCATTAATGGTCTTTTTGTTCTATCTCTATTACCTCCACAACCAAAAACGACAACCAAATTATCAAAAAAATCTTGTAATGATGATAAAAATAAAACAAACCCTTCTGGATTATGCGCATAATCAATAATTATATTTGCAGGAATATCTTTTATAAAATCGCTCCTGCCTTTAGGAAGTTTTAGAAAATCCAATTTATTGATCTTATTTTTATCAAAGTTTGATAAACCAGCAGAACAAATGG
>CACJBC010000014.1 GCA_902591565.1 uncultured SAR86 cluster bacterium
GCATAGAGCTGCCAAGATAAAATAAAAGCAATACCAGTTAATATGCCTCCAAAAAAAACATACTGTCTTCTTTTGCCCCACTTAGATTTTGTATTGTCAGATATAAAACCCATAAGTGGATCTGTTATCGCATCTATGAATCTTGGAACAAAGGCAATAATTCCATATAAAAGAGGATTAAATCCAAGGTCCTGAATTAAAACAACTATAAAAATTGAAAGCAATGCGGGGAACAGTTGATTAGCCAACATTCCTAAGCCAAAAGCTATTTTTTGTCCCATTGGAACACTGTTTGCAATATTTCGTTCACTATTCATATGATCTCCCCCCATGGATTCATATCTTTATTTAACATCAAAATTTAAATAAGCATCTTTTACTACATCAAAAGTTATTTTCTTATTTCTATATATATCCACTATTCCCCAATATTCTTCGTTTGCTGAACCATCATATGGGGTTCCATCACTATTGGGCACAACGCCACCTGTGTCTTGCTTATTTGGGTTGCCAGCTTTCCAGAGACCATCTGTAAATGAAAAAACAAATGCACCAATATTTTTATCAGAGTTTTCCAGAACTTTTTCTAGAATTCTTTTATTAGCATCTGCTTGTGCTTGTTGGTTCTCACCTGATGCATATTGTTCATGAGGTCTAGTCATGTAACTATCAGCTCCCAATTCTGAAAAATATATAGGCTTATCACTTACTTCAGGCCACTCAACAAATACTGATTCGGGTTTGTCCCATCTGTAAAGATTTAGGCCCCATACATCAACACTTGGAGCAAGTTCTAAGACTTCTTTTGTTGGTAAATCTCCATGAGCAGAAGATACTAATCTAGATGAATCAATACTTTTTATTGCTTGAGATGCAACCTCTAATACTTTATACCAAGTTGTTATATCGCCGCCAAACCATTGAGGGTGATAATTATATTCATTACCCAGCTCCCACATTAATATTGCGTCATGGTCTTGATATTTAAAAATATAATCGATTAATGTGCCAGATAAAATATCATATCTACCTCTTTGGTTATAACCAAAATTAATAATTACCTTAATGCCTGCTTCATTTAATTTATTCAATACATTAATATCGTCTATTGGCTCATAAACCCTTACAGTATTAATTCCTGCTTCTTTCATGAGATTAATGTCTTCATCAAGGTTTGAAAAATTTCTTTTGATTTTTCCCTTGGGTACTGGGTGATAGCAAATGCCTTTCATGTAGTATGGCTGATCATTGACATACATACTGTTATTTTTATAAGTGACTTCAACAGCTTGTATAAAATATGATGCGAATATGAATATTAAAATTGGTATTATTCTCATAACTCCCCCTTATTTAAACTATTTTACTGGTGGTATTTCTGAGCTTTTTAATAAAGCTTCAAAATCCCCATTAAAAGTTTTTGTAATTTGATTGCTTCCTCTTGTTAAATTTTTAAATACCCCTTTATCTACATTATCCCACAATGGATATTTGGCCTTACCATCAACTGTAAAAAGTCCAAAATGGTTCTCAGAACCACTTTCATTTTTTGAATCTTTCCAAGGCTCATCGAATGCTGAAAAATAAAAGCAAGTAAGCAGCATATTAAAGCAAGTGTCTGAAATCATTTCATAGTACAAGCCTAATTTATACTCATCAGCTGCTTTTGTGCCACCATAACCATATAAGTCAGAAGCAACACTAGACCAGCCTGTTTCACCAATATGAACTTCCTTTGACGAATCAATTTTGTGGACATAATTTTTAACACTTTTGAGCTGATCAAGCTCATAATCTACCGCTCTTCGCATTGCTTGTTTGATAATATCTTGTTTATCTGCATTATCAGATATGGAATCTATATTCCAAAAACTTGGGTTATAGTGAGTGTCATGAAAAGCATAAGTATGCATAGAGACAAAATCAACAGATCTAATTAGCTCATTTAAATCGTCGTTGTGATAATCTTCAGAACCTCCTCCCCATGAGGCAAAATTATCAGAGCTGGTAATCCATAAATTATTATTAAGTGTTCCTTTTTCTTTTAATTCTTGGAGATGCTTTACCCACTTTAGAACATATTTTGGGGGCACATGATAGCTCCATGCCCAATGAACCATAGCCTCATTCCCAACAGCAATTATTTTTACAATATCAGGATATTCTTGAGCAAGTCTCACCGCTTCATTGATCTCAGATTTATTACCCTCAAAATCTTCTTCTTTATGAATAGGATTTTCAGTAAATGCATCTTTGCACTGAATCCAAGCGCCAAGCATTACGTACATTTCAAAATCTGGATTAGTTTGTTTTATTTCTCTTATTGCTTTTAATGTATTTTCTGCAAAAGGGTGATGAAGGTCATAGGTTCTAAAGATTCTAAAACCTTGAGCATGCATTATAAAAATATCTTCTTTGATTTCATCAATTGTAGGCTGAAACTTTCGAGATTTTTCCCTATAGCCTCCATAAGAAATTGCTGGATATTCAGGATTTCCAATCAACTCTTTTGCATTCATACCCATACTCAAGTCTCCAGATTGACTACATGAAGCAAGAAAAAATAAAGAAAATATATAGTTCGTTATTTTCTTCATTTAATAACACTTACATAAATAGCCTTAATTAAATTTGTTCTATTAAAAATACTCTCTGAACTTTCAATATCTAATTCATGACCTTCTATAGTTTTATCAGAATTATCCATGTAAGAAATTCTTATGTTTTCTTTATCCGATAAGCTATAAATTATTGGTACTTGGCAAACAGTGAAAGCTAATGAGTATTCTTTTAAGTCAAGATAATTAATTTCATATTCTAAATTCACATATTTGAATGATTTTTCTTCTTCAATAAATTCTGTTTTTCTTAAAATAGTCGGATCGAATGAAATTTTTCCATTGCTTACAGTAAAACCTAATTCATAAAATCTACTAACAATATCCTCTTTCACTTGACCAGTCATCCCGGGTTGCTGCACACCTCTGCCTCTTGGAGTGTGAGAATATGGGTCTGTTGGAAAAGCGCCATATAACTCAGGAGATTTATTCACTCCAATACCCTCATTTATCTCAAAGTAATGATCAAAAAATCTACCAATCATCTTAGGGTCACTTTTATCATTAATAGACTTTTGAGTGGCCTCAGCTGATGCTAACAATAGTTTTGACACCATGTGCCAATAAATAGATCCAAGCCCTTCATATCCATAAAAAGTTCCAGATCTGCCTGTAAAAGATTTATGATCAAAGACACTTTCAAATATTTCTAGAACAATATTTTTATCTTTATTTACAAGATCATTATATTTAGATGGTAATTTTGAAAATTCTTCAGCCAAACAATTAGCATTATGAAATAATCCATTAAAGTGGTATTTACCATTAATATCTTTTTCTATGATTTGTTTATTTCCATCTTTAATTAAATCATTTAGTAGAGTTGATTTATTTATCTCTTTTTCGGGTATTATATTTTTATTCATGAATCCTAATAATTCTTTATTTGGATATAGGATATAGCTGTATTGTTCATCCCAAAATAGATCACTACTTTTAAGACTATCTAAAACTGATAAACACTCCTCTTTTGAAAGATATCCTGAACTCAAAACACCAACCTGACCTTCAAGCATTTCTGAAAGTCTATCAATAGTAATTTCTTTATCTTTAAGATTAATCAGATTATATGCATGATAAAGACCATCTTGTCTTTTATTAGAGTTTATTGTTGCTTCAAGAACACAAAGAACGGTTTCAAAAAAATGAATAATTTTTTTTCTGTCTAATGCATCCTTGGTTCCAGAAAAATAAGAAGTATAAATTCTATCTCTATATTCTGCAGCAACTTCTCCGACCTCATCTACAAATTGCTTTCTCTTTTTATCATCTATTTCAGATCCAATAGAACTAAATGATAAATTAAGTTTTTCAAAGAAATGATATAACTCTGTTGAAATTTCAAATGACGAGGATTTATCATTCTGAAGAACTTTTACAAAAAAACTTAAAAAACGTCTCAAGTAATAAAGAGTTACCATAGAGACACCATTTCCAACTAAAGCATTATTAGCATCATTCCATTCAGGTCTTTGAGTATTCATCCAAATACCTGCTCCAGGAACAAAATTTGATAGTTTTGATAAAACTGTTGTAAGAATTTTTTCTAAGAAATTTACCTCATGAATAGAACCCTGGTAGTTTTTTAGTATAGCTCCATCTGCTCCTTCTTTTAATCTACTTCTTTCGATTTCTTCTGCTAATTTAAAATTAAAATCTATGGTATTTTTAGGATCTTTATAAATAGATTTATAGTCCTTAATTTCGTATGGGACATTAGCATATACAAAATCATTTTTATTAAGGAATGAGTTAAGTCTTTCGGGAAAATAATTTTCAGAGATTTCTAAAAATTTTAACAAATATATAATTTGATGATCACCCCAATATCCAATATATGACCATGGATTATCTGGTTCTATGGTTTCCCAATCAAATCCATCTTTTGTAAGCCTATATGGATTATAACCATCAAAAGTTGAGGCATTAAGAAATCTATAAATCATTCCATCAATAAATTGTGGATATGAATAAGCTAAGGCCTCCCAATTTTGAAAAATATCTCTCCAATTACCCTGGTAATCAAGAACTTTTTTACCGGTCATATCATCACGAGTATTGATTGAAAATTTATTCCATGGTCTACTTGGATCACCATGTCTTCTACTAAATTTTATTGGTAAATATTCAGTTGCAAGTCTTTTAAAAGTGCTTGAACGACTCTTATTTATACAATCTCTTAAAAAAGTTAAATCAAAAATATCTGGCCATGATTTAAAGTCTGAAGTCATTTCTTTGCCACATCTTACATTTGCATTAGATATGTATTTTACAAAATCTTCTTTTTCAATCTGATAGTCTTTATCAAAGACTCCTCCCCTCATAATATTAAAAAGAGTATTTGCAAAGTGCCTTATATTCCTTCTTCTATCGGTGGAAAGCTGAATTCCATCAGATGACCCTACTAATTTATACAGCTCATTTGATGAGTTAAGAATTTCACTCTTAACTTTACTTATTAAATCATTATTTGAAATTATTTCTTTTTTAAGTTTGGCTATATCTGATGAAGACTTATTAATATCAGCTGCAAATAGCCATTCTTTTTTTTCATTTTGCACAAGAGAAAAATCTGCATTTATAAAATATGCCCCTCTTTCTGCTTTAACATCAAGCTCTTCTGTTACCTCGTGACCTTTTCTAAATTTATCGAGTTGGTGTGATGATAACAAAACCTTAGTCTTATCAAGACCTAATTGGAATACTATATTAGCTTTTAAGGCCTCGCTTGGCTCTGCACGATCAACGATAGTTGCGCTTAGTGCATATATACCTATTTTTGAATCAGAATCCAATTCATTTCTTTTATATGCATCTGCCAAATTACTTGTATTTGACTGTATTCCTTCATCAAGACCCCATGGTAAGAGATTTTGAAACCCATCTACAATTGATATAGAAATACTTTCTTTGTTTAAATTCTTTAGTGAGGAAGTTTTAACAAAACCATATAAATCACAAGTAGTCCACTGATAAGAAAATTTAATACCAAGAGTTTGATTGATCTCTTCAAAAATAACCTTATTTCCTCTAAGATTTTTATAAAGGTTTCTTTCTGTTTTATAAACTAGATCTGAAGATTTTGTAAAAGGCTCCCATAAAAAATTTTTACCATCTTTACATATATGAAAGATAGATTTGTTGCCAGTAACTTCATAGGATTCTGCTATCTTGTCATCGGTATAATATGGAAATAATGCGTTATTACTATTTTTTCTTCCTGCACTTAATGCTCCAGTAGATGAAATAAATAACCAATGATCATAAGCACTTACAATGCTCATGAAAAAAGGTCTCATTTTTTTAACATTTGAAATCTTGTAAAAGTTTTCATTATTTATAACAACTTCTTTTCCAGATATTTCTGTATTTGCAGAATTAATAAGATTATCCCCAAGATATAATTCTTTCTTACTGCTCATAATTTGCTAAGCCTTATTTATATTTTTTTTATAAAAGTTAAGATTTCCATGAAGACAAGCATGCTCTTTTTCAACAATACCAATCTTTATCATTTCTAAAATTTGTAAATGAACTAATTTTTTATCACCATAAAAGTATTCGATGAATTTTTCTTTGTCCATGATTTTAAATATTGATCTAATTAATCCTCCAGCGATATATATACCTTTTCCTGATATAAAGGTTAACGCCATATCAGATATAGTTTCAGCTAAAGATTTAATAAAACCATCAATTACATAATTAGCCATCTCGTCATCAAAGCCATATCTTTGAACAATGTCTTCTGAGCTAATTCTTATACCGGTTTTGTATTCATATATGTCAGATATAGCCTTACCCGATAAAACATCTTCTAAAGTTCTGAAATGATCTGCATTATCAATTGAATAATTTTTAAGTAATGCTTTTGTTAATCCTGTGGTATTTCCAATTTCTGTAGGAATTACATTGTCGTCTCCAATTAATAATGCAGCACCGAGACCAGTTCCTGGGCCAATAAAAAAACTATTATCATTGAACTCAGTACCTTCTTTAATTATAGATAAATCTGAGCTTTCATATGCAGCCAAACTGTGGCCAATTGATTCCCAGTCATTTAATAAGTGACATGTTTTAAATTTAAAAGTATTTTTTATATCTTTTTCATTAATAGAAAAATCTCTATTTGTCATTGTTATTGATCCATTAATCTTTGGGCCAGCTACTGAAATTACCAAAGAGTCAATATCTTTATCTTTTACTAGATTGGTCAATATCTCATTAAAGCCTTTGATGCATGAGAGTTGAATTTTATTCGTTTCATACAAAGATGATAAATCTCCATCAGAATAAGCATATCTCAAATTTGTACCGCCAATATCTATTAGTAAAACTTTATTCATATTCTTCTATATGCAATTTACAGCTTTTTAATTCCTGATTATTTTTATATTTAATGGAGTGAACATCTACCATCCAGTCACCGACTGTCGCTAATTTAGCTTTGGAAGTAATTGATGATATTTCAAAATCATCGTTATCTAGACAAGCTAAAGGTATTATTATTTTTATCCATTTATCAACCGGCTGACTTGTTAAGGCTACAGATAAATCAAAGGATTTATAACATTTAGCAGATCCTGATGCCTTAATTTGATTTTCATTTTTTTGGCATTGTGTAATTAATTCAAGATCATCATTTGATAAGTTTTTTACTCTCATAACCAACTCTAAAGCTCCATTTACCATATATGATAAATTTTCACTTGAGCCGCTAATATCCCAAAATTTATATATATTTTTACTACCAAAATCTATTGTTTTAGCATCATCTTGTTTTTTAAAATCAAATTTTGAAATGGTAATTCCTGCTCTTTCATTTTTATAAATATCTGCACTTATTCCCTCATATATTTGTTTATTTTTTACTGAATCATAATATGAAATGACTTCTTTATATGATGGGTAACCTGAGCCCATGAATAGGATTATTTCATTCTTTTGAGGTATATCTTCATTGATATTGATTTCATTTAGAAAAATATTGTCCTCATAATTTAGGCCATAACCATATGGAAAAAGTGGATCGTATTGTTCATCCCCGAAATTTAATTTAGTTTGAGATGAAAATTTTGGCCAAGAATATGATAATTTTCCCTTAAAATCATAATTTATCTGATTGTCTATATTAGTAAAAATTACATCTGTAATTCCTTCAATTGCTGTGCCAGGAAGCCATAATTGTACAAAAGCATCTGATAAATTAATTTCTTTGTTAACAATCAATGGTCTTCCAGATATAAATAAAGAAACAGATGGAATTCCCTTATTTTTAATATCTTTCATGTACTTTAAGAATTTGTTATCTTGATGCTCAAAAAATAGATGCCTTCTATCCCCATCACCTTCTGCATATGGATCCTCACCATAAACAAAGATAACTAAATCTGGCCTTTTGATAAAAGATGAATTTATAGAAAATTCAACACTACCCCCATTGCTCTCAACTTTTGATTTAATTTCTTGATAAATACTTTTAGAGTTAGGAAATTCACTATTAGCATTTTCTCTTCCTTGCCACGTAATAGTCCACCCTCCCATATGTTTTGTAATATGGTTCGCAGAATCTCCAACAACAAGAATATGTTTGCCTGATTTAATAGGCAACATATTGTTATTATTTTTTAAAAGAACGATAGACTCTCTTACAGCTTGTCTTGCAATTTTTCTATGGTTAGCATCACCAATATAATTATGAGGATACAGATGAGGTTTTCTTCCTTCAAACATACCCAATAAATATTTTACTGTTAATATATTTTTAACAGCCTCATCAAGTCTCTTAATTGATATATCACCATTTCTTACTTGTTTTAAAGTATTTTTGTACAAAGTCTTCCACTCATCTGGTGCCATAAAAATATCTACGCCTGCATTAAATGATTCTGGACAATTTTCTTTAGTACATCCTGGAACTTGACCATGACCATTCCAATCACCCACTACCAAGCCATCAAAACCCATTTCATCTCTTAAAATATCTGTTAGAAGATAATCACTACCATGTGCTTTTTCTCCATTCCATGAATTGAAGCTTGCCATAACAGTTTGAATACATGAACTAATTGCAGCAAAGTATGGCTCTCCATGAATTTCTCTTAGATCTCTTTCACTGAGAATTGTATTACCTTGATCTATTCCATTCTTGGTACCACCATCTCCTAAAAAATGTTTTGCAGTTGCTAGAACATGATCATTGTCTAAAAAGCTATCTCCCTCACCTTGAAGACCGCGAATCATTGCTTCTCCAAGTGATGAGACTAATTCTGGATTCTCAGAATAACCCTCATATGTTCTTCCCCATAAGTCATTTTGTGGAACTGCAATAGTTGGCGCAAAAGTCCATGGTATTCCTGTTGAAAGAAGTTCTTTTGCTACTGCCTCCCCTATATTTTTGATTAACTGTGGATTCATTGTAGAACCTAAGCCTATATTGTGAGGAAAGATTGTTGCTCCAATTACATTATTATGACCATGAACAGCATCTGTACCCCAAAGTATAGGAATAACAACACCGTTTACAACCGGAGATGCATTATAAAAATCTTCACTAAGCTTTTTCCAATCTGTAACAGTACTATTTTTGTTTTTATTTGGAAACTTTCCACCACCATTTAAAAAAGTACCTAATTGATATTCTTTTGCGTCTTGGGGAGTAACCTCATCTATATCAGGCATAATAATTTGTCCAACCTTCTGCTCCAAAGTCATATTTTGAAGTAAGTTATCTAAAAATTTATTATCAACTGAGACAGAACAAGTTCTATGATTTGACCAATCAACTTTTTGTTCATTAATAATTTTTTCAGAATCTTTATAACCGCAAGAAGCAATTAACAAAGTTGAAATAAATATAGTGAAATGTTTTATCATAATTTTTTATGCAAATGTTATGTAAATAAATGCTAAAACACCTACTACTATCATTGAGTTTATATTGAAGGATCTTGAAGTTGTGAAATCAACTCCATTTAAGTCAATAGCCTTTACTTGAACTTGATACCCTTGAATTAAGGATGTCATATAACATGCAAAACCAGATATAAAAAATACTATCCCCATTCTATGAATATATGGTAATTCTGGAAAAGCAAAGCTAATAAAAATAGATAAAACTAACGAGGATATTGCAGCTACCAATGTGGATAGAGTTGTAGCTTTATTCCAAAATAACGCAACTAAAAATATAACTAATATTCCAGGTGTAAATAGTCCAGTGAAATTTTGTATGTATTGAAAAATGGAATCAAAACTTCCTAGTAGTGGTTTTGCAACAACTACAGCTATCAATAAAGAAATGACAACAGCATTTCTTCCAATAGTTATTAATTTAGATTCTGAAACATGATTTTTTGAAAATTTTCGATATATATCCATTGTAAAGATGGTACTTATGCTATTTGTCATAGATGCCAAAGAAGAAACAATTGCTGCAATCAAAGCTGCAAAAGTTAAACCAAGCAACCCATTTGGTAGAAGAGACATCATTGTTGGATAAGCTTGATCAGACTTCTCAAGAACTGGAAATAATATTGCTGCACATATTCCTGGTAAAACAATAACCAAAGGCATTAATAATTTTAAATATGCTGCAAACATGACACCCTTTTGTGCCTCTCGAATAGATTTTGCACCTAATGCTCTTTGAGTAATGTATTGATTGAAGCCCCAATACGCAAAATGACCAATCCATACACCTGCTCCAATTAGTATCCATATACCTGGTAGATTTTCATATGATGGATTGTCAGGTGAAAGAATCATATCAAATTTTTCTGGTAATTCTTGATACACAATTGTTAGACCACTCAGAACACCACTATCATTAGAAATTATATTAAGTGCGATATAAGAAACTGCTAGACCTCCAAATATTAGCAAAACAACTTGAACAATATCAGTCATTGCAACAGCTTTTAATCCACCAGAAAGAGAATAAGCTAATGATAATAATGCCAATAAGATTAAGCCATTAACTAATGAAAGCCCGGTTAATGTATTAATTGCGATGGAACCCAACCACAAGACCGTAGTTAAGTTTATGAAGATATAAACAGTCAACCAAAAGAAAGAAAGAACTAAACTTACTCTTCTATCGAATCTTTCCTCTAAAAACTGAGGCATTGTATAAATCTTTTTTTCAAGAAATAATGGAAGAAAAAATTTTGCCATTACAATTAAAGCTATCGCCGCCGTTAATTCCCATACAGCTATTGCCATTCCTACAACAAATCCTTGTCCCGACATACCGATAATTTGCTCAGCTGAAATATTAGCAGCAATTAAAGATGCACCAATTGCCCACCAAGGCAGTGATCTTCCTGCTAAAAAATAATCTTCAGCAGTTCTTTCTTTTCCAAGTGCTGTTCTAGACACATAAGTTGCTAGAGATATAATGCCAACACAGTAAAGGCCTACAATTATCCAATCTAAAGTGTTAAACATACTCCTCTCCTAGGGTTAACAATTACTAATTAATTCTTTTGATTTTTCTAATTTATTTTTGATTTCTTTCCATGATTTACTCTTAATTAAATCACTAGGTATTAAAGCTGAAGCACCAACAGCTATAACATTATCTAAAGTTAGATAACTTAAAGTATTTTCATATGTAATTCCACCGGTTGGTATAAATTTTATATCAGGAAATACTGATTTATATGCATTTAAGCGACTAACCCCTCCAGATAATTCAGCGGGGAAAAATTTAAGAGTACTAAATCCAGCCTCATTGGCTTTAATAATTTCTGATGGTGTCTGAACACCAGGAATCATTGGTATATTTTTTAAAGCTGCATGATTAGCAAGACTTTCTGAAAAACCTGGAGTAATTAAAAATGAAGCATCTGCTTTACTAGCAATATCAATATGTTCTTTAGTTCTTATCGTTCCAACCCCAAGATGAATATCAGAGAATTTTTTAAACTCATCAATTATTTCTAATGTTCTATCATCCCTAAGTGTAATCTCAATAAAGGGAATAGAAGTATCTAATAAAATATCACATAAAGGTTCTACATCCTCTCTTAATGTCAGCGTTGTTAATGGTAACAATTTAGTTTTATTTATTAAATTTAAAATATTCATTAAAAAATTGATGCTCCAGTTTCAACTGTGCCAACCTTATCTCTAAAAGCTTTGAATAATTCTCTACCAACACCGTTTTGCTCAGGTTTAATTTCTGAATAATTTCTATTTTGTAAAATATCCTTATCTACTAACAACTTAAAAGTTCCTTTATTAATGTCTAATTCTAATAAGTCATCATTGTTAATAAGTCCTATTTTTCCCTTATTTATTGCTTCAGGAGTAACATGTATAACCGCTGGAACACTTCCAGAGGCACCTGACATTCTTCCATCGGTTACTATAGCTACTTCAAAACCTTTGGATTGAAGAACATTTAATGGCGAAGTAAGCTTATGAAGCTCAGGCATTCCATTAGCTGATGGACCTTGACCTCTAACTACAATAATACAATCTTTATTTAATTCATCCGCTTTGAATGCTTTTAAAACCTGTTCTTGATCATTAAACACCATTGCAGGAGCTTTAATTACTTTATCAGGATTTTTAAGGGCAGATGTTTTAATAATACCCTTTCCAATATTCCCATCTAATAACTTTAAACCACCTGAATTTCTAAATGGATTATTAACATCTCTGATGATGCTCTGATCAAGGATCTTTGATTTATTTTTCCAAATAATGTTGTCATCTTCGATCTCAAGTTTATTTCTATATATCTCTAAACCTTTACCGATAATAGTTTGTACATCTTCAAATAAGTAGCCGCCATCAAGAAGAGAGCCTATAAATGCAGCAACACCTCCAGAATTATGAAATTCATTAACATCAGCTGTCCCATTAGGATATATGTTTGTGATTATTGGTGTTATAGATGCAATTTCATCAATATCTTCTATAGTTATTTTAAAGCCTCCCGCCTCAGCCATGGCTATTAAGTGAATTGCTAGATTTGTTGATCCGCCGCTAGCAATTAGAGCAACAATTGAATTAACCCAACTTTTTGAGTCAAGCATTTCTCCCATTTTGATATCTTTATCATTTAATTCCAAAATACATTCTACTGTTCTATCTATAAGTAGTTGCCTTTCTTTACTATTAGGTTGATAAAATGATGCGCTTGGAAGTTGTAAGCCCATTACTTCCATAATCAACTGATTAGTATTTGCAGTACCGTAAAAGGTACAAGTACCTGAGCTATGATATGCAGATTGTTCAGATAATATCAAAGCAGACCTATCAATTTCTCCACTTGCATATTTTTTTCTATTTAAAGATTTTTCTTCATTTGAAATTCCAGTTGGCATAGGTCCAGCAGGAAGCATAGCTATTGGCAAATGACCAAATGAAAGAGCACCGATAACCAATCCAGGAACAATTTTATCGCAGACACCCAGACATATGCCTGCATCAAAAACATTATGCGATAAAGCTACAGCAGTTGATAAAGCAATAACATCTCTACTAAAAAGAGAGAGCTCCATCCCAGGTTCTCCTTGAGTGATTCCATCACACATTGCAGGCACGCCCCCAGCGACCCTTGCAATAGCATTTCTCTTCACTGCTGAATTTTTAATAATATCTGGATAATCTTTTAATGGCGTATGTGCAGAAAGCATATCGTTGTATGCTGAAACTACTCCTATAACCGTGCCGCCATTAGCCCCTTGATTTTGTTGGGCTTTGTCACACGATGCAAAGGCATGTGCAATATTACTGCAACCCATATTGTTTCTTGCAGACTTCGAATGCTCTGAAGAAAATTTTATCTTTTTTAAATAATCTGATCTAGAATCTTTACTCCTATCTTCAATGCGATTTTTGATATCAATTAATTTCTTATTTACACTCATTTTTTAATTGAGCCATTTTTCCATGATCTAAGGTCTTTTTTAAGCAATAAATCGGCATTAGACGGCCCCCATCCCCCTGATATATATTCTTCCATAGGAACATCCTCTGAATCCCATAGTTTGATAATGTTATCTATCCACTGCCATGATGCTTCTATTTCATCTCTTCTAACAAACAGTGATGGATTGCCTCTAATTACATCTAGTAATAATCTTTCATAACAATCTTGATGACCAAGCTCATGATAATCTTGTAAATTTAGATCTAAAGGCAATTCTTGAAGATCATATCCAGAAACCCCTGGTTGTTTTGTATTTAATTTAAGATCAATTCCTTCATCAGGATGAATTCTTAAAACTAACTGATCTGCTTTTAAAGAAGCCTTTTTTGAAAAAATATTATGAGGTACAGCTTTATACCTAACAACTATCTCAGATGATTTAGAATGCATCCTTTTTCCAGTTCGTAAATAAAAAGGCACTCCTGACCATCTCCAATTATTAATTTCTAGTTTCAGAGCCACAAAGGTTTCAGTATTATTTTTTGAATCAACACCTTCTTCATTAACATAAGAGCATGCTGGCTCACCTTTTGAAATTCCATCTAGATACTGTCCTCTAACAGAGTTTGTAACAATATTTTCTTTTGTAAATGGAGCTAAAGATTTTAATACTTTCAATTTTTCATCCCTTACAGACTCACTTTGAATTGATACTGGTGGCTCCATTGCAATTAAACAAAGAATTTGCAGCAAATGATTTTGAACCATATCTCTTAAGGCCCCAGTTTCATCGTAATAACCTCCGCGATCTTCAACACCTAAATCCTCAGCAACAGTAATTTGTATATGATCAATAGCAGAATTTGACCAACTTTTTTCAAAAATAGTATTAGCAAACCTTAAAGCTAACAGATTCTGTACAGCTTCTTTGCCTAAATAGTGATCAATTCTATAAATTTGATTTTCTTTAAAACCTTCGGATAGAGAGTTGTTTATATTCTTTGCAGATTCAAGATCTGAACCAATTGGCTTCTCAACAACAACACGACAATTATCAAAAATTAGATTATTGTCTTTTAAGCAAGTTGATATTTGCTTATATAAATTTGGTGGTGTAGCCAGATAATATACAACAGCCCTATCGCCAGGAATATTATTGATATTTTTCCAATCATTATCTGAATTTATATCAACTTTAATATAATTAACTCTATTGGAAAATCTATTCCATGCCTCATTATTTTCTGTAAAGCTGGGAAAATATTTTGCTAAAGAATTTTTGATCATAGATACATATTCATCTACTGAAATATCTCTAGAGCCAATACCTATAATTTCACTATCTTTATTAATATTACCAAGTGTTTCTTGTCTGAACATTGCAGGTATTAATTTTCTATTAGATAGATCTCCAGTCCCGCCAAATAGATATAAGTTGAATGTATTAAGATCCATTAAAAGATTCCTTTAAAAATTGTAATTGATTTAACTGATTTGATAATTCTGTAACAAATTTAGCTGCATAGGCACCATTTATAACCCTATGATCATATGAAAGAGAAACTGGTAAAAGCTTTTTATTTACTATCTCCTTATTTTCAATTGAGAGATTTTCAAATGGTTTAGATAAGCCCAATATAGCTACCTCAGGAGGATTAATAATTGGAGTAAAATATTTTCCACCAATTCCACTTAGTGATGAAATAGTGAATGTTGCACCCTTCAATTGCTCAACTTTTAACTTTCTTTCTTTTGCAAGTTTGGCAAGACTTATAACATCATTAGATATATCTAATATAGATTTTTTATCAGCATCTTTGATGTTTGGAACAATTAAACCCTCTGGCGTATCAACTGCTATACCTATATTAAAATAATCTTTTATAACAACAGTATCCAAATCTTTATTCAAAGATGTATTCATTAAAGGGTATAGTTTTAAAGTTTCTACGGTTGATTTAATAATATATGCCAATGGAGATACTTTGGTCTTATTTTCTTTATTTAAATCTGCTCTTAGAGCTAATAAGCCCGTTATATCTGCATCATCATGTTGTGTTACGTGTGGGATGTTAATCCATGAGGTATGAAGATTTTTTGAAGCAGTTTTTTGAAATTTTGATAGTTTCTCAAAACTAATATTTCCCCATTTAGAAAAATCTATATCTGGTTGAGAGAACTGAAAGCCAGCATGTGATTTTTGATCATTAAGTCTCTGAGAAACAAATGCATGCAAGTCTTCTTTTAATATTCTGCCCTTAGGACCAGAACCTTTAACTTCTAATAGATTTATTCCAAATTCTCTTGCTAGCTTTCTAGTTGCAGGGCCTGAATGAACAGAAGTATTTTTATAATTTATAGGTTGGCTATTCTGCTTTGTTTTTTCTGGAATCTTCTTATTATTATCTGCATTAGTGTTAATAGTTTCTTGGGCAATAGTTTCAGTTGCTTTAGTTTCTTTTTCTTCAACCTTTACAATTGTCTCGATTTCAACAAAGGGCATACCTTGTTTAACCATATCTCCGACATTGATTAGAATATTTTTAACCTCGCCATCAATTGATGCAGGAATTTCCATTGCTGCTTTATCGGTTTCAAGAATCATAATTGAATCTTCGGAACCAACTGTTTGACCTACTTCTACACAAACCTCAATTACCTCAACCTCTTCAACATCACCGAGATCAGGGATTAAAGGTTTAGATATAGATATTTCATCATGAGAATGATCTTCTATTATCTCTTTTTTTGTCTCAGTTTTTATTTCAGGTTCGTTATTGATATCTTGATTTTTTATGCTTTCATTTGAATTTTCAGATATTTCAATTTCAACAAAGGGCATACCTTGTTTAACCATATCTCCGACATTGATTAGAATATTTTTAACCTCGCCATCAACTGATGCAGGAATTTCCATTGCTGCTTTATCGGTTTCAAGAATCATAATTGAATCTTCGGAACCAACTGTTTGACCTACTTCTACACAAACCTCAATTACCTCAACCTCTTCAACATCACCGAGATCAGGAATATTAATTTGCTTGATATTTAACATTACACTTCCCAAGGATTTGGTTTAAGTGGGTCAACCTCAATATCATCATAAACTTCTTTAAGTTGTGCCTTATCAATTATTTTATTTTTAAATAGAGTATATACAGCAGCTCGAGTGATGCTGTTTGCATCTATTTCAAAAAATTCTCTTAAATTCTCTCGCGAGTCACTTCTACCAAAACCGTCTGTGCCAAGCACCGTATAATCTGATTTTACATAAGGTCTAATTTGTTCAGCATAAGACCTCATATAATCTGTTGAAGCTACAATTGGTATTGAATAGTCATCAAAACATTCTTCAACATATGTCTTTTGTTCTTTTTTTGTTGGATTTAACTGATTTGCTCGTTCCGTCTCCATACCGTTCTTACGCAGCAAATTAAAACTTGTAACACTCCATACTTCAGATTCAATTCCATATTTACTTAATAATTCTTTTGCTTTGATAGATTCATTCAAGATAGAACCGGAGCCAAGAAGCCTGATAGCTGGTTTTTTTGCAGGCAGTAATTTGTACATACCTTTAATAATTCCGTCCTCAGCACCCTTTGGCATTGGCGGATGTTCATAGTTTTCATTCATTGTTGTAATGTAATAAAAGTAATTTTTTTGTTCTACAAACATTTTTTGAATACCGTCTTTAATAATTACTGCTATTTCATAAGAAAACGTTGGGTCATAAGATAAACAATTTGGAATAGTGGACGAAAGAATATGACTATGGCCATCTTGGTGTTGTAATCCTTCACCATTAAGTGTTGTTCTTCCTGATGTAGCCCCAATTAAAAAACCTTTTGCTTGCGAGTCTCCTGCTGCCCATGCTAAATCATGAATTCTTTGGAACCCAAACATAGAATAAAATAAATAAAATGGGATCATTGGAAAATCGTAATTAGTATATGCAGTAGCTAATGCTGTCCATGCAGAAAAAGCACCGGCTTCAGTGATACCTTCTTCAAGCATGACACCTTCTTTTGATTCTTTGTACCACATAACTTTATCTGCATCTTCTGGTTCATAATTTTGACCAGCTGATGAATAAATGCCAACTTGTCTAAATAATGCTTCCATACCAAAAGTTCTTGCTTCATCAGGAACTATTGGAACAATTCTTTCGCCTATTTCTTTATCTTTCAAAAGATCTGTTATTACTCTAACTGTTGCCATTGTAGTTGAAATTTTCCTTTCTTCTGAGCCTTGGTAGAGTTTTGCAAAGGTTTTATCATCTGGCATTTTTAAGACTTTTGATTCTTTTCTTCTTCTAGGAATCGGTCCGCCAAGTTTTGCTCTTGTTTTTTTAAGATATTGCATTTCAGGTGAGTCTTCAGATGGTCTCACATATGGAATATTTTCAATTTCTTCATCTGTAATAGGAATATTAAATTTATCTCTAAATGATTTAATGTTATCTAGAGATAATTTTTTAACTTGATGAGTTGTATTATCAGCCTCTCTGGATCCTACTCCATAACCTTTAGTTGTAAGAGCTAATATTACTGTTGGAGCCCCAGATGAATTAACTGCTTTGTGGTAAGCAGCATATACTTTATATGGATCATGACCTCCTCTATTTAATCTGTATATATCCTCATCAGTTAGGTCTTCAACAATTTTTAAGACATCAGGATCTTTAGCAAAGAAGTTTTCTCTGGTGTATGCACCACCTTTTGCTTTAAAGTTTTGCATTTCTCCATCAAGCACTGCATCCATAATATCTTGAAGCTTACCCTCTTTATCTTTAGCCATGATAGGATCCCATTTTCTGCCCCAGACTACTTTTATGACATTCCAACCAGCGCCCCTAAATGAACCCTCAAGCTCTTGAATAATTTTTCCGTTACCTCTTACAGGACCGTCTAATCTTTGAAGATTGCAATTAATCACAAAAATTAAATTTTCTAAACTTTCTCGCCCTGCAAGAGCGATGGCCCCTTTAGATTCGGGTTCATCCATCTCACCATCGCCGCAAAATACCCATACTTTTCTATCATTCCTCGGCACTAGGCCTCTTGCTGACATATATCTCATGATATGAGCTTGGTAAATACCCATTATTGGTCCTAAACCCATTGAGACTGTAGGGAATTGCCAATAATCTGGCATTAACCACGGGTGAGGATAAGAAGAAAGACCAGGTTTCTTAACTTCTCTTCTAAAATTATCTAAATCTTCTTCATGAAGATAGCCTTCTAAAAAAGACCTCGCATATATTCCTGGTGACGAATGACCTTGGTAATATATTAAATCCTCAAGCTGTCCTTCTGAGCCCCTAAAAAAATAATTAAAGCCGACATCATAAAGTGTTGCAGCAGAAGAAAATGTTGAAATATGACCACCTAAATCGTCATCATTTTTATTAGCTCTTAATACTAGCGCCAATGCATTCCATCTTATCAAAGATCTAATTCTTCTTTCCATAAAGAGATCACCAGGCATTTGAGCCTCATCTTTTACAGGTATAGAATTTCTAAATGGTGTTGTTAGGTTATATGAAGGTATTGCGCCCTCTTCATTCAGTCTTTTTGCTAGCTTTGTCATTAAAAAAGAAGCTCTATCGATTCCTTCTTCTTCTATTACACTATTTATAGCATCTAACCATTCACTCGTTTCAATTGGATCTTTATCTTCTGAATTCATATTGTTAGTTTCAAATGTATGCATAATTTTACGATAGATTATGTTAAAAATATACAATATCACTCATATATCTTAAATATTGTAAATAAATTACAATTCTATATAATTAACAAAATGATTCTAGACACATTGGTAAACGGTGAAGTTAAGCTAAGTAAATCTGAAAAATGGATTGCTCTTTCAGTCTTAAATAATCCAACTAAAGTAATTACTCAATCTATAACCTCATTAGCTGATGAGGCTGGTGTTAGTTTACCTACAGTGAATAGATTTTGTAAAAAATTAGGTTTTGATGGATACCCTGCCTTCAAAATTCAAATTGCTCAAGAAATTACCAATACCAATGATTTGTTAGACAGATTAAATGTTGACAAAGACACACCCGAAGTAGTCAAGAGAGTGATGAGTGATATTCAGTCTACAATTGTTAATGTTGGTCAAAATTTAGATCCCGAAGCAATAGATAAAGCAACAGATTTATTAGCAAATGCAAAAAGTATAACTTTCTTTGGATTGGGAGGCTCGGGACCTGTAGCCTTAGATGCACAACATAAATTTTTTAGATTTGGTGTTCCGGTGGTTGCCCATACAGACTATATTAATCAAAGGATGATTGTATCCATGATGAAAGAAGGAGATTTATTAGTTTTAATTTCGTTTACTGGTCGAACTACTGAAATTGTAGAAACAGCAAAAATTGCTAAAAAAAATGGTGTTAAAACAATTGCGCTAACATCAGAAGATTCTCCTTTAGCTAGGCTCTCGGATATAGTCTTACACATTCATACACACCTTGAAAATAATCTTCATATACCAATGACCTCAAGATTAGCCCATCTGGCGATTATTGATATATTATCTGCCACTGTTCAAGCAAGATTTGGTAAAGTCTTTGACAGTAGAAAGGATGAAGTAATTAAAAATATTGAAAAAACTAGAGTCTAGCTTTTAATTATCTTTATTTCTTTTCGAGATTGATTCAATAAATAATATAACGGTAAGTTTTTATCAAATTCAGCTTGTTTTAAAACATCATTTTTTTTATCGCTTGATACAAGCAAGAAAATATTTTCAGATTCTAATATCATGCTCAGGTTCATACTAACCCTTTTATGACATGGCGAACCCATTGGTTCAGTAAAAAAAATATCAGGCTCTGCATATAAATCAAAATACTCTATATTACTTTCAATTAATGATGGGAATAAGGATGCAAAATGACCGTCCTCACCCATACCAAGCAACATTACAGTATATGGCCTGTTAATTTCTTTTAAGCTTTTGGTGTCATTACAAATTGAGATAAAGTTTGCATTTGATGCGTTATTAATCATTAATAAATCATTAACTAGTTTTTCATTTGAATCTTTATGCGTTGGATCAACAACCCTATCATCAACCAAAGATATATCAACATTAGACCAATCAGTATCCATTTTAGATATTTCTTGAAAAGTGGTAACAGGACTTGATCCCCCGCTAACAATAAAACTAGCAGAACCTTTTGACTTCAGGCTTTGATCTATGAGATCTAGTATTAGACTACTGTGTTGCATAGTTTAAATATTAATGATTTGTATTGCTTCAGAATGTTCTTCAGAAAATATACTAGAAACCATAATAAATTTAAGATTATCTCTCTTATAAAAATTTTTAAGTATTTTAGATACCTTTATAAGCGTTTTCTCATGATCAAATAAACCAGTTAAATAAAATGGTATTGTTGAACCTACTAATGAAAGTTGATTTAATGTTTTCTTATTCTCAGTAAAAGTAAAAACAGGAATGCCATGCGGTTTAGAATTAGATATATAGTTAGCAGTTTTGCCAGTTCTAGTAATGGCAATTATGCCATCTGCGCCAATTGATTCTGCTAAGTTCTTAGCCGCCACACCAATATGTTGCCAATCAGAATTTGGTAAAAAATTATTTTCATAACCTAACGTTCTAAATTTTTCAGTTTTTTCAGCAATTGATTTAAGAAAATTTACACACTCATATGGATATTTGCCAACACTAGTTTCACCAGACAACATAATTGCATCTGCTCCTTCATAAATAGCATTAGCTATATCAGTAACTTCTGCTCTGGTAGGAGTTGGATTATTAATCATGGACTCAAGCAAATGGGTTGCAACTATTGATCTTCTACCCCATTTTGCGCATGCATACATAATTCTTCTTTGAATGTTAGGTAAATCTGTGAGACTTGTTTCAATACCAAGATCGCCTCTCGCAACCATAACACCCCAAGAAGCCTTACTGATATCGTGAATATTATCTAAACCCTCTTGATTTTCAATCTTAGCTATTATCTTTGCATGAGATTTCTTTTTATCTAGAATCGCTTGAAGTTTATCAAGATCCTCTGAGTTCCTTACAAAGGATAAAGCAATAAAATCAACTTTATTTTTTATTCCAAAATTTATATCTTCAAGATCTTTTGTAGTTAATGAAGGGAGATTTACCCTTACACCAGGTAGATTTACATGACGTTTAGAACCTAATTTACCACCATCAATGACCTTACATAAAAGTGTTTCCTCATCCTTGGATAGAACCTTAAAGTTGATTAGGCCATTATCAACAGATATTTTTGAGCCCTGGCTTACACTGTGGATTAAATCTTTATAGTTTATTTTAATTGAAGAGGTTTCTACATCAACTTGATCTCTTACTGTTAGAGTGACCTCTTCGCCAACTTTAAGTTCTAATGGAAGTTCAGTATCACCTGTTCTTATTTCTGGACCTTGTGTATCCAGTAAAACACCAATTTTTCCATTTTCATTCTTAGTTTCACTGTTAATCTTTTTTATTCTGTCAATAATTAATTTTGCAGATTTATGTGTAGCATGTGACATATTTATTCTTGCCACATTCATACCGTTTGAATGAAGTTTTCTTAATGCACTAAGTTTTTCAGTTGCAGGACCAATTGTGCATATTATTTTAGTTCTAGTGAAATTCATAATATCCTTCTTTAAACAAGAACAGAATATACCCTAAAAATAGATATTAAGCAGTTTCTTTAAATGAAATGGAAGAAATTTTTTCTATGTATAATGATAAATCTACCATTCTTTTTGAAAAACCCCACTCATTATCGTACCAGGCTAAAATTTTAGTTTGTTTACCAATTTTATATATGTGGTTTGTATCAAAAATAGATGAAGCAGCATTATGGTTAAAGTCTATGCTAACTAACGGTAAATCAGAAACAGAAAGGATGCCTTTAAGAGAAGATTCCGATGCATTTCTAATTTCGTTTATTAATTCCACTATTTCAAAATCTTTAGTTGTTTCAAATGTAAAATCTAGCATAGATACATTTAATGTAGGCACTCTAGTTGCCATACCATTTAATTTTCCATTTAGCTCAGGAATAACTAGACCTATAGCTTTTGCTGCACCAGTCTTAGAAGGAATAATTGATGAAGAAGCTGCTCTAGCTCTGTATAAGTCTGAGTGAGCAACATCAAGCAAACTTTGATCATTTGTGCTTGCATGGACAGTATTAACTAATCCAGTATTAATTTCATATTTATCATGAATGACCTTAGCAAGTGGGGCTAAACAATTTGTCGTACATGAGGCATTAGAAATGATCTTATCTTCATCAGAAAGATCTAGATGATTTACGCCATAAACAACAGTTTTATCTGGATCCTGAGCAGGCGCAGAAATAATTACTTTTTTTGCACCAGCTTCAATATGTGAATATGCTTTATCCTTCGATGTAAAAATACCTGTGCATTCTAAAACCAAGTCAACTTCAAGCTCTTTCCAAGGTAGGCTTAACGGATCTCTTTCAGAAAAATACTTTATAGAAGACTCGTCTATGATAATATTATTATCAGCAACTGAAATATTATTGTTGATAGTCCCATGAATAGAATCATATTTTAGTAAGTGTGCATTACTTTGAATTGATCCTAAATCATTGATCGCAACTAACTCTAAAACCTTACCTTTTCCAGAAAGATAACCACCATCAATTAAATGCCTGGTTATATTTTTACCAATTCTTCCAAAACCATTTATAGCTATTTTCATAATAAAATTAATTTATGTAAATTATTTACAATATTTAAAAATAAAGTATCATATTGTATAATATTTTCATAATATTAAAAAGAAAATTATACATATCCTCACTTTTTAAAGATTTAAAAAAATGAATGACATAGTAATATCTGGTATTAATTTGATGTTAACAGGCATGATTACTGTTTTTATATTTTTAACAACACTAATACTTCTTATAAATACAGTTGCTAGTCTTTTTGAAAATGATATTACAAAAGGTTCGATTAGTATTGATGTACCTAAGACACAAAATCATATAGAGGAACATAAAAAAATTATTAAGTTAATTCAAAAGAGAATATTCAATGAATAATAAAAAAATTGGTATAACTGAGCTTGTTTTAAGAGATGCTCATCAGTCACTTTTAGCTACAAGACTTAGATACGAAGACATGGAATCAATTTTGACTGAAATTGATAATATTGGGTATTGGTCTGTAGAGTCCTGGGGCGGGGCTATATTTGACTCATGTATTAGATATCTAGGAGAAGATCCATGGGAGCGCATTAGAAAAATAAAAAATAAAATGCCTAATACTCCTCAGCAAATGCTCCTAAGAGGCCAAAATCTTTTAGGTTATAAACACTATTCTGATGAAA
The DNA here is from genome assembly GCA_902591565.1 of uncultured SAR86 cluster bacterium. Taxonomy (GTDB): domain Bacteria; phylum Pseudomonadota; class Gammaproteobacteria; order Magnimaribacterales; family D2472; genus SCGC-AAA076-P13. Next base: position 23,881 of record CACJBC010000014.1, read on the forward strand.
TTGTTTATAAATTTGTTGAGAAATCAATAAAAAATGGTGTTGATGTCTTTAGAATCTTTGATGCCCTCAATGATCCTAGAAACATGGAAACTGCTATAAAAGCTACTATTGAACATGGTGGTCACGCACAGGGAACTATCTCATACACAACCAGCCCTGTTCATAATATGAAAACTTGGGTTGATTTAAGTCTTCAACTCCAAGACTTTGGATGTCACACTTTGGCTATTAAGGATATGGCTGGCCTGCTAGATCCTTATTTTGGTTTTGAACTAGTTTCAAGGTTAAAAGATCAGTTAGAGATACCTGTTCATCTTCATAGTCATGCTACAACAGGTATGTCTACTACCACTGCTATAAAATGTATTGAGGCTGGAGTAGATAATGTTGACTCCTCTATATCTTCAATGAGTTTGACATATGGTCATTCTCCAACAGAAACTATTGTGGGAATACTCGATGGAACTGAATATAAAACAGATATTCAACTTGATAAACTTGCCCCAATTGCAAAACACTTTAAAGAAGTAAGAAAAAAATATGCTGACTTTGAGGGTTCATTAAAAGGAGTTGATGCAAGGATTATTACTTCCCAAGTTCCAGGTGGAATGCTTACTAATTTAGAAAATCAACTCAAAGAGCAAAATGCAATAGACAGATTTGATGAAGTAATAGATGAAATACCTTTAGTTCGATCAGATATGGGATATATTCCTCTAGTAACACCAACATCCCAAATAGTTGGTACACAAGCTGTAATTAATGTATTGAATGGAGAGAGATATAAGGTGGTTACAAAAGAAACCTCAGCATTAGTTAAAGGAGAGTATGGTAAAACTCCAGCAGAGGTTGGCAAAATATTAAAAGATCTTGTTCTTAATGGTGATGAGCCGATAACATGTAGACCCGCAGATCTTATTGATAAAGATGAATACAAAAATATGAAAGATCAATTCCAAGAAATTATTAAATCTGAAAATCTTGAAATTGAAAATAATGATGAAAACCTATTGATATATACACTATTTCCAGAGATTGGTCTTTTATTCCTAAAGAATAAAAATAATAATGATTTCTTTGAAAAGTCACCTTCACAACTTAATGAAGATAAAGAAGGTTTTTACAAAGTGGAAATTGATGAAAAAGAATATATTGTTAAGTTTTCAAAAACAGCTGAACCAGAAATTATTGATGGAGCAAGCGTAAATAGCATTAAAACTAAAGCAGTTGATGTAAATGAAAACCAAGTAGGCACATTAGTCAATGCGCCTCTTGGAGGAAATATTTTTAGTATTGAAAAAAATGTTGGTGAAAATGTACATGAAGATGACACAGTAATAGTTCTTGAAGCAATGAAAATGGAAACTACTGTTAAAACTCCTGTTGGAGGTAAAATATTAAAGGTTTTCGTTCAAAATGGGGATAAAGTTAAATCAGGTGACCCTCTTTTTGAGGTATCAACCTAATGAATTTAATTGAATTTTTTTCTACTTTAGGAATATTTAGCATTTCTTCAGGTCAAGCAATTATGATTGCAGTTGGCCTTCTCCTTATTTATCTTGCAATAAGTAAAAAGTTTGAACCTCTATTATTACTTCCTATTGGGTTTGGAGCATTGCTTACAAATATTCCTGAAATTGGCTTATCAATGAGCCCTATTGAAAGAATGTTATATGCCAATAACCTTAATGAGATAAATATTTTAATCAATGAACTTGGATTATCTAATATTGATCTCAATGAATATGTTAAAAATGCTTCATATCTTGAGCTAAGCAGCTTAAATAATATTGCTCAAAACTTTGGATATAGTCCAGGTATTCTTTATGTGTTTTACCAAACTGCTATAGGTTCTGGAATAGCGCCTTTATTAATTTTTATGGGTGTTGGAGCAATGACAGATTTTGGACCTTTATTAGCTAATCCAAAAACACTAATTCTTGGTGCAGCAGCTCAATTTGGTATTTTTGCAACAGTTATGGGTGCGCTATTACTTAATCATTTTGGTTTAATTACATTTTCATTAAAGCAAGCAGCAGCAACTGGAATTATAGGTGGTGCAGATGGCCCTACCGCAATTTATGTATCATCAATATTAGCCCCAGAACTTCTTGGGCCAATCGCTGTAGCTGCATATTCATACATGGCACTTGTGCCTCTAATTCAACCGCCAATAATGCGAGCACTAACAAATGAGAATGAAAGAACAATTCAAATGGTGCAATTAAGAGAAGTTTCTCAAAATGAAAAAATTATTTTCCCAATAATGTTATTTTTATTAGTTGGTTTATTACTTCCAAGTGCTGCACCTTTGTTAGGAATGTTGTGTCTTGGAAATTTGATGAAAGAATCATTAGTTGTTGATCGACTTAGTGATGTTGCTCAGAATTCACTAATTAATATCGTTACTATATTTCTTGGTTTATCTGTTGGTTCCAAACTTGCTGCAGACAAATTTTTAAGCCCTGAAACACTAGGTATTCTAATTCTTGGAATGATTGCATTTGCAATTGGAACAGCTGCTGGTGTTCTTGTGGCTAAACTTG
>CACJBC010000015.1 GCA_902591565.1 uncultured SAR86 cluster bacterium
CCCAAACATACTTAATATGAGCTTTAATTTTGTTGAAGGAGAATCATTAATAATGGGTCTTAAAGATATTGCGGTATCCTCAGGCTCAGCTTGCACTTCTGCAAGCCTTGAGCCTTCATATGTCTTGAGAGCTCTTGGTAGAAAAGATGAATTAGCTCATAGCTCAATAAGATTTTCTTTTGGTAGGTTTACAAAAGAGAGCGATGTAGATAAAACTCTATCAATATTAAATAATGTGGTTGATAGATTAAGAGAACTTTCTCCACTTTGGGAAATGCATCTAGATGGAATTGATTTAGATACTGTAACCTGGAATACACATTAATAATGGAGGCTTGAAATGGCTTATAGTAAAAAAGTTGTAGACAAATTTGAAAATACTTTAAATGATCCAAAGGCATTTAATGTTGGTAGATTTGATCCAAAAGAAGAAAACGTCGGAACAGGTATGGTTGGAGCACCAGCTTGTGGAGATGTTATGAAATTGCAAATAAAGTGCGAGCCGTCAGGTAATACCCATGTAATAAAAGATGTAAAATTTAAAACTTACGGGTGTGGTTCTGCTATAGCATCTTCAAGTGAACTTGTTGATATGCTTATTGGTAAAACCTTAGAAGAAGCAAAAGCTATCAAAAACAAAGAGATTGTTGATGCCCTTGAACTACCCCCAATAAAAATACATTGCTCCGTGTTAGCTGAAGATTCAATAAAACAAGCAATAGAAGATTACGAATCAAAACAATAAATAATCATGCAAGTTTTTAGCTCAACAGACTTAAATTTTTCGGATTCTGCGATTGATCACTTTTTATCAAGTCTTGAAAATCGTGGTAAAGGTGTTGGAATTAAGATTGGAGTTAAAAAAGCAGGATGTTCAGGCTATGAATATTTTTTTGATTATGTTGACTCTTTTGATGATGACGGTGTAGTTTTCGAAAAAAATGGATGCAAAATTTTTGTTGATAATAGCAGCCTAGACTTTCTTAAAGGTAGCTTAGTTGATTATCAAAAAGATGGCCTTAACCAAGGAATAAAATTTGTAAATCCAAATGCTAAAGCAGTATGTGGTTGTGGTGAAAGCTTTACCATATAGTAATGCCTAAAATAAAAATCTTACCTCATGAAGACCTTTGTCCTGAAGGAGCTTTGATCGAAAATCAACCTGATGAAACTATATGTGAGGCGGCTCTAAGAAATGGTATACCAATAGAGCATGCATGCGAGATGTCTGCAGCATGCACAACCTGTCATTGTATTGTTCGTAAGGGCTTTGATAGTTTAGATGAAGCAAGTGAAATCGAAGAAGACCTTCTAGATAAAGCATGGGGGCTTGAGCAAACATCAAGACTAAGTTGTCAGGCAATACCAAAAGATGAAGATATTGAAATTGAAATACCTAAATACAATATTAATATGGTTTCAGAGAATCACTAATGAATAGTATAGATTGGTTGGATACAAATGATATCGCTATCGAGCTTTCAGAAAAATTTCCAGACATTGATCCTCAATGGATAAGCTTTCCTGATCTACATAATAAAATTTGTAACCTAGATGGATTTATTGGAGATCCAAACAAATCAAATGAAAAAATTCTTGAAGCTATTCAGATGTTATGGATAGAAGAATTTAAATAACTTTCATATAATACCTAAAATTTTTTATAAGGAATTCAAAATGGCAACAGAACGCACATTATCTATAATTAAACCAGATGCAGTATCAAAGAATATTATTGGCAAAATAATCTCCAGATTTGAGGACAATGGTCTTCATATTGTTGCCGGCAAACTAATACAGCTCGATGATGAAATGGCATCAGGTTTTTATGCTGAACACGAAGGCAGACCTTTTTTTAACGATCTTAAAAAGTTCATGACATCTGGTCCAGTTTTTGTTCAGGTGCTTGAAGGTGAGGGAGCAATCCAAAAAAATAGAGAACTTATGGGCAGCACCAACCCACAAGAAGCCGATCCTGGAACAATAAGAGCAGATTTTGCAAATAGCATAGATGCCAATGCTGTTCACGGATCTGATTCTGAAACAAGCGCTGTAAGGGAAATAAATTATTTTTTCAACGAAGAAGAAATAGTATCTAAATAGATTTTGTCTGATAAAAAAATAAATCTTCTAGGGTATTCTCTTGAATCCCTAGAGGCTTTTTTTAATGATATTGGTGAGCCTAAATTCAGGGCAAAACAATTTATTAAATGGGTTCATCAGAAAGGTATCCTTGATTTTAGTCAGATGACTGACTTCAATAAAATTCTTAGAGAGAAGCTTGAACTAATAGCTTGCCTTAGAACACCAATGATTGAAAAGGTTTATAAATCTCCAGAGGGAACAATTAAGTATTTAGTAAAACTTGAATCAGGATCTATGATTGAAATGGTAAGAATACCTGAAAAGAAAAGAATGACTCTTTGTATATCATCACAGGCAGGCTGTGCTCTTCAATGCACTTTTTGTGCCACCGGAGCACAAGGATTTGAAACAAATCTTACACCTGATGAAATTATCGGCCAATTATGGCTTGCTAATTTTTATCAAGATGATGAACCTCCCATTACTAACGTAGTATTTATGGGAATGGGAGAACCGCTGTTAAATTTTGAACCCGTTATTGAATCAGCAAAGATAATGAAGGAACAACTTGCATATGGGCTTTCAAGGAAAAGAATAACTATAAGTACCTCAGGCATAACACCTCAAATAGATAGGCTATGCGATGAAATAGACGTCTCTTTAGCTATATCTCTTCATGCACCAACAAACGAATTAAGAGATGAAATAGTTCCCATCAATAAAAAATATCCAATAAGTAATTTAATTAATTCGTGCAACAGTTACCTAAAAAAATATGATGGCAAAAGAAGCATCACCATAGAATATATTTTGATTGATGGCATTAATGATTCGGAAGAATTGGCAAGAAAACTAGCAAAACTCTTATCAAATATATCGTGTAAAATTAATTTAATACCTTTTAACCCATTTGAGGGCTCAAATTATAAGCGCTCTGAAACAAAGGCTATTGAAAATTTTAAGAAAATTCTTATGGATAAAGGCTTTATTACAACATTAAGAGTTACTAGAGGAGATGCAATTGACGGAGCGTGTGGTCAGCTAGTTGGTAAATTAAATAAATCGATTAAGAGCAAGAAACTCATATCCCATAAACTAATATCATGACAGAAAATATGAAGTCAGCTAGATCAGGAAAAATTGGCAAGATTTTTAGATTAGCACGACAAGAGCTTGGCATGAGTAAAGTTGAAGTTTCTAAGGCAGCATATATGAATATAAAGTACATAAATGCAATAGAATCTGGTGATTACTCAGTGTTTCCAAGTGAGGTTTTTGCTAGAGCATATTTTATTAAATACCAAGATTTTTTATCAATAGAATGTGAGTTCCCGCCATTATTTGAAAACAATAATAGAAAAGATAAAATTATTAAAAAATCTATCGCTAAAATTAATCCTTCATTAATACCAATTTTTAAAGTCGCAGCAGGGGCTATAGTTTTAATAATTGTTGCAGCGGTATTTATAAATATTAGCTTTTCTAAAGAAATTAAGAACAATGATCCATTATCAGCAAAAGAAACATACAGCAATAATGAATTAGATAAAATTGGAGATGCTATTAATTTTGATAATTTAATAGAAACTCCTGCAAACATAATTGAGGAGAAGCCTTCAATTAGTATTTCAAATAAACTTGTTTTTAGTTTTTTTGATGAATGTTGGGTTGAAATATACTCATATGACGAGTTAATAGTTAACAAGTTATTTAAGTATGGAGATAGTTTTGAAGTTGAGATTAATAAACCTTTTAAAATTGTAGTTGGGAATGCAACAGCTTTAGAAGCTTCATATAATGGCAATAGCATTGATTTTATTACTAATGCTAATAGACTTAATGTAAGCACTGTAATGTTTGATAATGACTAATTGGATAAAAAGAAAGGAAACTTCTATAGTTAATGTGGGGGATGTTGCTATTGGCGGAGGTAATCCAATAGCAGTTCAATCAATGACTAACACCAATACTGCGGATGTTGTCTCAACAGTTAATCAAATAAATGAATTGCATGCTGCCGGAGCAGATGTTGTAAGAGTTTCTGTGCCCGGTTTTGACGAAGCAAAGGCTTTCAAGGAAATTAAAAAAATCGTTTCTATTCCACTTATCGCTGATATTCATTTTGATTATAAAATTGCAATTGAGGTTGCTGATTCTGCAGATTGCTTAAGAATTAACCCAGGAAATATTGGAAAAGAATCAAAAATAAAAGAAGTTATTAGCGCTGCAATAGATAATGATGTTCCAATAAGGGTTGGTGTAAATGCAGGCTCGCTTGAAAAAGATCTTCAAAAAAAATATGGTGAACCAAATGCTGATGCCTTAGTGGAATCAGCTTTAAGGCATGTAGAAATATTGGATAGATATAATTTTAAAAACTATAAGATGAGTTTAAAAGCTTCGAATATAGAGATGACAGTAGATGCATATAGAAAAATATCAAATCTTATTAATAATCCTTTACATCTTGGTATTACGGAAGCAGGAAGCTTCAGGGCTGGCACGGTAAAATCATCAATTGGAGTTGGAATGCTTCTGACTGAAGGTATAGGTGATACTATTAGAATATCATTAGCATCTAATCCTGTTGATGAGATTAAAGTTGGTTGGGATATTCTAAAGAGTTTAAATATTAGAAGCAGGGGTGTAAAAATTATTGCATGTCCAAGTTGTTCAAGACAAAACTTTAATGTAATTGAGGTTGTTAACGAATTAGAAGAAAGATTAGAGGATATTTCTGATGATATTGAGGTTGCAGTCATTGGCTGCTATGTAAATGGACCTGGTGAGAGCAAAGCAGCAGAAATTGGTTTAACTGGAGCTAGCCCAAAAAATTTACTTTATGTTGATGGTATTCCTGATAAAAAAATTAGTAGTGAAAATTTGGTGAAGGAAATAGAGGAAAAAGTAAGAGAAAAGTTATCATTAAGAAACTCATCAAACATCATAGCGAGGGGCTAAATTGGCAAATATCAAATCATTAACTGGAATGCAAGATTTATATGATGATGGTGATATGAAAAACTTATCATCAAAATTATTTGAAGTAGAAAAAAGAATTAAAGATATATTTATAAATTACAAATTTCAAGAAATACGAACTCCTGTTCTTGAGGATGCTAACCTATTTATTAGAAGTGTTGGCAGCTCTTCTGACATTGTTAATAAAGAAATATATTCTTTCAATGATAGAAATGATAAAGCGCTTGCTATGAGGCCTGAAGGTACAGCAAGCGTTATTCGATCTATAATTGAAAAGAAGTTAGAACTATCGACTCATAAGTTATGGTACTTAGGGCCTATGTGGAGATACGAGAGACCTCAAAAAGGCAGATATAGACAATTTAATCAAGCAGGTGTTGAAATACTTGGTATTCCCGAAGGTTTTCCAGAGTACGAAATGATTTCTATAATATGTTCTATTATTCAAGACTTTGATCTCAAAAATTGCGTTATTAAAATTAATCATTTAGGCACTAAGGAAAATAAAGAGTCGTTTTGTCAAGCCCTTGTCAATTTTTTAGAGCCATTTAAAAAAGAGCTTAACGAAAAAGATCAAGAAAGACTTGAAAAGAATCCATTAAGAATTCTTGATTCAAAAAGCTCTGAAACTAAAAGCATCCTTAAAAATAGTCCATCAATTAAAGACTTTGTTGATGAATCATCAATTGATTTATTAAATTCATTAAAAAATGAATTCTCAGATTTGTGTAATATAGAAATTGATCATAAGTTAGTCAGAGGCCTTGATTATTATTCCGGTTTTGTATTTGAGGCTATTTCATCAGAGTTGGGAGCACAAGACTCATTTTTAGGTGGCGGTAGATATGATTATCTCTGTTCACAACTAGGTGGTAAAGAAATGCCAGCTATTGGAATGGCAATTGGCCTAGAAAGATTTTCTGAAATAGTAAGCCTCAAAAATAATCAAAAAAAATTAGTTTCATTTATTATACAAACTAGTAATTTAGAGCCAAAAGCATATAAAATAGCGCATCATCTAAGATCTCTAAATAAAGATATTGTTCTTGATATAAGTTTATCTGAAGGAAGCTTGAAATCTAAGATGAGAAAAGCAAATAAAAACAATGCAGATTTTGCAATTATTCTTGGAGAAGAAGAGTTAAACAATAAATCAGTAGTTATTAAGCCTTTAAAAGATGAACTTAAAGAGCAGCAGGCTGTCTCAATTGATGATCTATATAGTTTTTACAAAGCATTATAATTACAGGAAATACCATGAACGAAGTTTTTGAAAATAATACAGCAGTGACAAAGTTGCGTAATTTTTATGTCAAATATCAAAAATTAATCATAGTTGTATTTATTTTATTAGCTTTCTTGATAACAGCATATGTAGTGAACTTACAGTTAGAGAAGAAAAACAATGAACAAGCTGCTGAAATATATAATAAGTGGATTGCACAAGAAATAAATACTGAGGAAGGAAAAAATGCATCTAATGAAATTTTCCAGGAACTAACAAACTCATTTCCATCTTCAGGTTATTCAATGATTGCATTACTAAACAAGGCTTCAATTGAAGCCAAAGCTGGTAATTTAGATATTTCTTATGAAAAATTTAATCAATTAAAAGAAATGAGCGATGGGTTTGGTGGAAATAAACTATTTAATAAAATAGCTAGAATTAATTTAGCTAGGATTTTATATGCTAAGGAAGAATTCGATAAAGCGCTAGGCGTCCTTGATATTTATACTGGATCAACGGACGCTTTAATACATGAGCTTATTGGCGATATTTTAAGCAAACAAGATAAAAAAGATTTAGCAATTGAGCAATATGATTTAGCTAAACAAAAATATTCAAGCGAAGCATCTATATCTATTGTTTCTATGAAAATTTCAAATTTAGCAATTTAATAGAAGAAAAATGAAAATAGACCACTCTTTTACAAAAGCTTTAAGTATTTTTACTTTGCTGATATTTTTCTCGGCATGCTCTTCATTGTCATCGTTAAAATTTTCGGGCAATGATGAAGCAGACATGGATGAGCCAAAAGCTCTAAATAAAGTTTCAACCACACAAAATATTAATATTAGATGGAATGAGTCATTTGAGGGAGAGAACACGCTTGGTAATTTTCTTCCTTCTTTTAGCTCACAATTGGTTTATTTTTCGGACTCTAATGGAAACATTAAATCCTTGAATTCTTCAAATGGAAAAACTAATTGGGAAAAAAATTATGGCGAATTATCTTCTGGAATAGCAGCAGGTTTTGGTATTTTAGTTGTATCAGATATCTCTGGAAATGTAATTTCACTCGATCAAGAAAATGGTGAAGTTATATGGAGAACTAATGTTAAAGCTCAGGTTTTATCATTGGCTGCTATTAGTCCAAAATTCGTAGTTGTAAAAACAGATTCTGGTGAATTAATAGCATTAGATAAAAATAATGGAGTAGTTTCATGGTCATATAGATCTAAACTGCCTGCACTTACAATAAGAGGAAGTAGTAGTCCAGTTATAGATGCAAATCAGGTGTTTACTACATTTGATAACGGCAGGATGGGTGTTTTTGATTTGGATACCGGATTTCCATTATGGGATGGTGCAATATCTTATGTAAGTGGGTCCTCAGAGCTTGAAAATATAATTGATTCTGATTCTTCGCCATTAATTGAAGGTGGGTATGTTTATACAACTAATTATCAAGGTAACCTAAACATTTTTGATATTTCACAGAAAAGATCAGTATGGCAGTCCCAATCCTCATCTTTTTATTCTCCACTCTTAGTTAAAGGCTTAATAGTTCTTGTTGAATCTGAATCGAACTTTAAAACTTTTTTTGCCAAAACACTTGAGGAGTCATGGAGCTCTGATAGTTACTTAAATAGAAATCTTTCTAATCCTATAAGCAATTCTGGTTTTATTATAGTCGGTGATTTTGAGGGTTACATACATATTATTGATCCTGTTAATGGAAAAACTGTTGGTAGAAAAAAAATTTCAAAGAAACCAATCAAAGCTCTCATTAGTAGGAGCAAAACTTTCTATGCAATAGATGAAGCATTTAATTTATTTGCATTAAATATATAAAATGTTAATTAATTATGTTCACTTCAATAGCAATAATAGGAAGACCTAATGTTGGAAAATCAACACTTTTCAATAAATTAACAAAATCTAGGCAAGCAATAGTCTCTGACTTTTCTGGTTTAACTAAGGACAGAAATTATGGATATATATCCTTCGGAGAACAGAAAAGTTTATTAATTGATACAGGTGGAATAGCTCAGGATGATACCATCTTAAAAGAAGATATTGCTGAGCAAGCATGGATTGCAGCTGAAGAATCAAGCTTAATCATATTTCTCCTTGATGGGTCGCAAAATTTAAATAAAGAAGATTTAGATATTCTTTCAAGATTAAGAAAATTAAATAAAACTTTTATAACAGTTCTTAATAAAATAGATAAAAAATCAGACGCTTTAATTAAAGAAGATTTAAATAAAAAAGGTATTAATAATTTTTTTGAGATTAGCGCAGAGCACAGCAAAAACCTTCTTGATTTAAGATCGTTTATAAAGAAATTACTTCCAAACAATCAAACGAAGGTGCCCGAAGGGAAGAAAATAGCAATTTTAGGAAGACCCAACGCTGGCAAATCAACTTTTATAAACAAGTTCATAAAAGAAGATAGACTTATTGTTTCAGAAATAGCTGGAACTACCATTGATGCGATCAGCATACCTTTCTCTGTAAATGATGATGACTTTGTCTTCATAGATACTGCAGGTATAAGAAAAGGTTACAGGAATGCTCATAAGATAGAGTATTTCTCATATGTAAGAGCAATGCATTCTGTTGAGACTTGTGATGTAGTTATATTTATGTGCGATGCAAGTGAAGGGCTTGTTGATCAAGACTTGAAGATAATAAATATGGTCTCTGAAATGGGCAAGCCACTTGTTTTAGCATTCAATAAAATGGACTTACTTACAAAAAGACAAAAAGATGATTTATATGAGACAAAAAGAGTTCAATCAAATTTTGTTGATAATTTTTTTAAAATAGAAATTTCCGGCATCAAAGGCAGGGGTTTTAAAAAGCTTTTCAAGGAGACAAATAATGTTATTGAAAACGCTCAAAAGAAATACACAACCTCATCATTGAATAAGCTTTTAGAAAAATTTATTTCTCAAAGTGCTCCTCCATCAGTCAACGGAAGACAATTGAAGCTTAAGCACGTCCATTTTGGCGGCATCAATCCAACTACCTTAGTTATTCATTCAAATCAAGATAAAAAAATCCCTCAAAATTACAAAAAGTATCTTGAAAATTCTTTTAGATCCTCTTTAAAACTGCAAAGCATTCAACTGAAACTAATTTTTAGAAAATCTGATAACCCTTTTGAAAATAAAGTGAATAAGTTAACAGACAGGCAAATTAAGAAAAGACAAAGAATGATGAAGCATGTTAAAAATAAATAGCATATTTTTTAAAATTTCATTTATTTATATTGCTTATAATCGGTTATAATTTAGCCATAAAACACATAAAAAAATGACATTTGTCACTTTCTGAATGACACAAAATAGACCTGTAAACATAAACCTACTAAAGATAAAACTCCCGCTATCAGCTTTTTTATCTATTACTCACAGAATAAGTGGGATTCTTATATTTTTTGTAATACTTCCTTTATCAGTTTTTATCTTCTCAGAATTAACACAAAATCAGGATTCTTTTAATAACTTTATGATTATTTATGACACAAATTTAGGAATTAAATTTGGATGCGTTGGTTTAATTCTAATTTTTCAATATCATATTTTCACTGGTGTAAGACATATTTTAATGGATTTCCATATCCTTAATGAAAGCCTGTCATCATCATACAAGTCTGCAGTTACTACTCTAGTTTTATTTGCTGTTAACGCTATATTAACTTTATGGGTAATGCTATGAAAAGCGGAAGACTGACATGGTATCTTCAACGCTATAGTGCGCTTTACTTTATTTCATTTCTTGCATATTTAGAGTACACATTCTGGACAAGTGGAATTACTTTTCAATTTTTAAATAGCAGCAACGTATTTAAAGCTTCGCTCAGTATTTTTATATTGCTTGCATGTGTACATGCTTATATTGGCTTATGGACTGTTGGAACTGACTATTTAACAAAAAGAACATTGGGCTTTATTTCTTCAACTTTGGGAGCCTCTGCCAATACTTTAAGAAAAATCTATGAATTTATATTTATTTTAATGGGAGCATTAATTGCTGCTCTATACATTTTAATTATTTGGTTTTAATACATGACTAATTATAATTCTTCAAATATCAAAACATTAGAATTTGATGCTCTAATTATTGGTGGTGGTGGCTCAGGAATGAGAGCATCTCTTGAACTTGCCAAATCTGGATTAAAAACAGCTGTTGTATCTAAAGTTTTTCCCACAAGATCTCATACAGTATCTGCCCAAGGTGGTATAACTTGTGCTATTCAAAGCGCCGATCCAAATGATGACTGGAGATGGCATATGTATGATACTGTCAAAGGAGCAGATTATATTGGTGATCAAGATGCCATAGAGTATCTATGCTCAGAAGGGCCAAAGGCAGTTTTTGAGTTAGAGCATATGGGATTACCATTTTCAAGATTTGAAAATGGAAGAATATATCAAAGACCATTCGGAGGTCAGTCAAAAGATTATGGAAAGGGAGGCCAAGCTGCCAGAACTTGTGCTGCAGCTGATAGAACCGGCCATGCTCTTCTTCATACCCTTTATCAAAACAATGTAAAAGAAGGAACAAATTTCTTAAATGAGTGGTTTGCAGTAGACATAGTTAAAAATGCAAAAAATGAAGTCACTGGTGTAATTGCATTTTCAATTGAATACGGAGAGGTTGCTTATTTAAAAGCGCAATCTACTGTTATGGCTACAGGCGGAGCGGGAAGAATTTATGCATCAACTACTAATGCACTAATTAATACTGGAGATGGTCTTGCTATGGCTTTAAGAGCTGGTTATCCAGCACAAGATATGGAAATGTGGCAATTTCATCCGACTGGAATATATGGTGCTGGCTCACTAGTTACTGAAGGTTGCAGAGGCGAGGGTGGATATTTAATAAACAAAGATGGTGAAAGGTTCATGGAGCGATATGCGCCAAATGTTAAAGATCTTGCCGGCAGGGATGTTGTAGCCAGATCAATGGTTCTTGAAATACTTGAAGGAAGAGGATGTGGTGAAAATAATGATCATATTTACTTAAAGCTCGACCATCTTGGAGCTGATGTATTAAATGCAAAATTACCTGGAATATGCGAATTATCAAGAACCTTTGCTCACGTGGATCCAATATATGAACCAATACCTGTTGTTCCTACATGTCATTATATGATGGGCGGCACTCCAACAAATATTAATGGACAAGCTTTCAATAGAATTGATGGAACTGATTCTATTATTCCTGGCTTGTTTGCAGCTGGTGAAGCAGCATGCGTTTCTGTCCATGGAGCAAATAGACTTGGCGGTAACTCACTTCTTGATTTAGTTGTGTTTGGAAGGGCTACAGGAATGTTTATTCAAGAAGATTTAAAATCAGGTGGTGGTGTTAAATCCTCTGATAAAGATGACATCGATAGTGCCCTTGATAGATTAAATAAATTAAATAATTCTGATAACGGCTATGAAACAGCAGAAGTAAAAAAAGAACTCCAACAATGTATGCAAAATTATTTTGGAGTTTTTAGAAGAGGTGAATACATGAAAAAAGGACTTGATGAGCTGCAAGAAATTAGAGAGAAGGTTGATCAACTTCATTTGAAAGATAAAAGTAATGCTTTTAATACAAGTAGAGTTGAAGCAATTGAGCTTCAAAATTTATTTGAAGTTGCAGAAGCAACTGCTATTTCGGCATATAGTAGAGATGAAAGTAGGGGTGCTCATGCCAGGGATGATTTCCCTGATAGAGATGATGAGAGATGGTTATGTCATTCCTTATATGATCCTTTATCAAAATCTGTCGCCAAAAGAGATGTGAATTTTAGTCCCTCTGAAGTTGAAGCTTTTCCCCCAATTGTAAGGACTTATTAGATGGCAGCGAAAACACTAGAAGTAAATATGTATAGATATAATCCTGAGGAGGATAAGTTTCCATACATCAAACAGTACAAGATTGAAAAACCAGCAAAAGATATAATGGTTTTAGATTTGCTTCATTTATTAAAAGAACAAGATGAATCCATTTCATATAGAAGGTCATGTAGAGAAGGAGTTTGTGGCTCTGATGGCATGAATATAAATGGCAAGAATGGCCTTGCATGCATAACACCATTATCCTCTGTTTTAAAGAAAAACAAAATTGAGTTAAGACCATTACCGGGATTGCCAGTTATTAGAGATTTAGTTGTTGATATGACAGAGTTCTATGTACAATACGAAAAAATTAAACCCTTTCTTCAAAATAGTACTACTGCTCCAGAGCAAGAAAGACTTCAGTCTCCGGAAGATAGAGATAAATTAGATGGATTATATGAATGCATATTGTGCGCATGTTGCTCTACAAGTTGCCCATCTTTTTGGTGGAATCCAGATAAATTTTTAGGACCTGCTGCTTTACTTCAAGCATATAGATTTCTTGCCGATACAAGAGATTTAAAAACTAATGAGAGGCTTGAAGATTTATCAGACCCATTCAGTGTTTATAGATGCCACGGAATTATGAATTGTGTAAGTGTATGCCCTAAAGGATTAAATCCAAACAAAGCAATTGGTGAAATTAAGAAAATGTTATTAAAAGATAAAAAAGAAATTATCACTACAGACGGAGCTATGAATTAACTTGAAATGACTAATTCGATGCAAGAACTATGGGGGAGTTCACATTTGTCAGCAGGGCATTCTGCTTACTTAGAAACCCTCTATGAAAAATATTTAAATAAACCCGAAGAGCTTTCCAAAGAATGGCTAGAATTCTTTAATGCTTTGCCAAACTCATCAAATGGTCATGTTGAAATATCTCATCAAAGTATTCTTGATGAGTTTAAAAATTTATCAAGAGCTTCAATAAGTTCAAATGTTACTTCTGATGAAAGGCAAGGAAAAGTTATAAGGCTTATTCAGGCATATAGGAATAGAGGGCATCAAGAAGCTAATTTAGATCCGCTGGGAATTATGGAAAGAGATCTAATTGAAGACCTTAAGATTGAATTTCATGGTCTCAATGAATCAGATCTAGATGATGAGTTTTATACTGATACTTTTAATACTGGATCAAAAAAATCTTCTTTAAGAAATATTATTGAAGAGCTTAGAAGAATCTATTGCGGCAATATAGGCATTGAATATAACTATATTATGCATTCAGATGAAAGAAGATGGTTTCAGAAACAATTTGAATCAAAAATTGATAACTATACTTTTTCAAATGAAGAAAAGATACATATTTTTGAAAGGCTGAACTCAGCAGAAGGTCTAGCAAAATATTTGGCTGCAAAATATCCGGGCATGAAACGATTTGGCATTGATGGAAGTGAGTCATTAGTGCCGTTAGTTGATGCTGTTATACAAAATTGTGGAGCATTGGGAGCAAATCAAATTTGTTTTGGCATGGCTCACAGAGGAAGATTAAATTTACTAGTAAACGTATTAGGAAAATTACCAAAAGACTTATTCTCTGCATTTGATGAAACTGATACTCTTGAAGGTGCAAATACAGGAGACGTAAAGTATCACTTAGGGTTTTCATCTAATATTGATACACCAGGTGGAGAAGTACATGTTTCTCTAAATAATAATCCTTCTCATTTGGAGATTGTGGATCCAGTAGTGCTTGGTTCAGTTAGGGCTAGGCAGGATAGACTAGATGACAAGAATAGAAAAAAAGTTGTACCAGTTCTTCTTCATGGTGATGCATCATTTTCTGGTCAAGGTGTTGTAATGGAATCATTGCAGATGTCACAAACTAGAGGTTTTAATGTGGGTGGAACTATTCACATCATAGTTAATAATCAAATTGGATTTACTACAAGTAATAAACTTGATGCTAGATCAACTGACTATGCAACTGATGTCGCTAAAATGATTCAGGCTCCAGTTATTCATGTGAATGGCGATGATCCAGAAATGGTAGTAAAAGCTGCTCGAATTGCATGCAAATATAGGGCAAAATTTAATAAAGATGTCGTTATTGACTTATTTTGTTATAGAAGAAGAGGCCATAATGAGGCTGATGATCCTTCAGCGACGCAGCCAACCATGTATAAAGCAATTGCAAAGCACCCATCTGTACTTAATCAATATCTAGAACAACTTTTGAAAGAGGGTTGCATTTCAAATGAATCTGCTCAAGAAATTAAACAAACATATAGAAAATCTTTGGAGGGCGGTGAAACAGTAGCAAAAAGTTTATCTAAATATTCAAACAATGAACTTTGGTTTGATTGGACAGAATATTTAGATGTTTTGTGGTGGCCACCAGTAGATACCTCTTTTGATCAAAAGAAGTTTAAAGAGCTTGGAAATCAAATAAATGAGGTACCCAGTTCATTTAATCTTGGAACACAAGCATCAAAAATCTTTGATGATAGAAGGAAGATGAATAATGGTAACGCTGATATAAATTGGGGTTTTGCTGAAAGCATGTCATATGCCACATTGCTTGCAGAGGGCTATCCAATTAGGATAACAGGTCAAGATGTAAGAAGAGGAACATTCTCTCATAGACATGCATGCGTTTTTGATAAAAAAACAGGAGATGGTTATATTCCTTTATCAAAAATTGCCAAAAATCATAACACCAGATTCGATATCTACGATTCACTTCTGTCGGAAGAAGCGGTTTTGGGTTTTGAGTATGGATATTCTGCAACTTGGCCAACAGGACTAACTATTTGGGAAGCTCAATTTGGAGACTTCGTAAATGGTGCACAAGTTGTTATTGATCAATTCATTGTATCAGCTCAGCATAAGTGGGAAAGACTATCTGGATTAACTATGCTTCTTCCGCATGGATATGAGGGACAAGGACCTGAACATAGCAGCGCTAGAATAGAAAGGTTTTTACAATTATGCGCAGCAGAAAACATACAAGTATGTATTCCTAGCTCACCATCTCAGATCTTTCATTTACTAAGAAGGCAGGCGATAAGAAAAATGAGAACACCTCTTATAGTTATTTCGCCAAAAAGCTTATTAAGAAATCCAAACGCAACATCTTCAATTACCGATTTAACAAAAGGATCTTTCCAATGTGTTATTGATAGTGATACCAAGAAAAAATCTAATATCAGAAAGGTCATATTATGCTCTGGAAAGGTCTTCTATGATCTTGAGAATAAAAGAGTTAAAGATAAAAAAGAACACATTGCAATTATTCGGATCGAACAGTTATATCCATTCCCATATGATGACTTAGAGGAGTGCCTAAAAAAATATAAAAATGTTGATGACATTATTTGGTGCCAGGAAGAGCCTGCAAACCAAGGGGCATGGTTTAGTCATAGGCATAGATTACAAAGAGTCTTAGATAGGCTAGATTTTGATAAGGATATTTCTATGGTGAGCAGACCTCCGGCGGCTGCTCCGGCGGTAGGAATGATGAAATTACATCTTGAACAACAAAACAATCTTTTAGAAGAAGCTTTACAATAGGGATAATTATGGCAATTGAAATTAAATCACCAACATTTCCGGAATCTGTTGCAGATGGAACTGTTGCAAATTGGCTAAAAAAAGAAGGAGATCATGTTAATCAGGATGAAATTATTGCTGAGATTGAAACTGATAAGGTTGTTTTAGAAGTCATTGCACCAACTGACGGAATTTTAACAAAAATTTTAAAAAAAGAAGGTGATGTTGTTAATAGTGCTGAAGTTATTGGCGAGTTTGATGATTCCCAAAAAACTCAACCTCAAAATGAAGAAAAAACAGAAACTAAGGAAGAAATAGCATTAGAAAAACAAGACACATCAAAGGCTTCAAATAAAAAATCTGGCCCTGCTGCTAAAAAAATTATTGCCGAAAATAATATTGATCCTCAATCAATAGAATCTTCAAGGAAAGATCAGAGAATAACTAAAGCAGATGTTATTAATCATCTAGAGTCTAAAAATAAAATTTCTGAAAATGAAGGTACCAAGAGCTCTGCTCTGTCTTCATCAAGGCCTGAAAAAAGAGTTCCAATGACAAGGTTAAGAAATACTATTGCTCAAAGACTTGTGTCAGTTCAACAAGAGACTGCAATGCTTACTACTTTCAACGAAGTTGACATGCAGCCCATAAAAGAATTGCGAAGTAAGTATGGACAAGAATTTGAAAAGCAACATGGTATTAAATTGGGCTTTATGGGCTTTTTTGTAATAGCTGCAGTTCAAGCTTTAAAGAAATTCCCAATAGTCAACGCTTCAATTGATGGATCTGATGTTGTTTATCACGGGTATCAAGACATAGGTGTAGCTGTCTCAACAGATAGAGGTCTTGTTGTTCCAATCATAAAAGATGCTGATACAAAGTCTCTCCCTGAACTTGAAAAGTCAATTTTAGAATATTCTGAGAAAGCGAGAGATAGCAAGCTAACAATCGATGAGATGCAAGGCGGAACATTTACCATTTCAAATGGCGGCGTCTTTGGATCTCTACTATCTACGCCAATCTTAAATGCACCGCAAACCGCAATACTTGGAATGCATGCAATACAAGATAGACCTGTAGCTTTAAATGGAGAAGTTGTAATTAGGCCGATGATGTATTTAGCAATGAGTTATGATCACAGGCTTTTAGATGGCAAAGAAGCAGTCAGATTCTTAGTTTCAATTAAAGAACAACTAGAGTCACCAGAAAGATTATTATTAAATTTATAGAAAGAGGAAACTTATGTTTGACGTTGTTGTAATAGGTGGAGGACCAGCTGGTTATGTAGCTGCAATCAGATCATCTCAATTGGGTATGAAAACTGCCTGTATTGAAGAGTATACGGATTCAAAAAATAATCCAACATTTGGAGGCACGTGTTTGAATGTTGGCTGTATTCCCTCTAAAGCTCTTCTTGATTCTTCTCATAGATATCATGATGCAAGAAATCATCTAAAAACACATGGTATTGATATAAAGAATATCGATTTAGATCTCTCTGCGATGATGAAAAGAAAGGATGATATTGTAAAAAAACTTACTGGTGGTATTAGCGGATTATTTGCAGCGAATAAAGTTACTCCTATCGCTGGAAGAGGCAAGGTAATTGCTGGCAATAAAGTAAAAGTTACATATGCAAATGGTGATTTTGAAATCATTGAAGCTAAGAATATTATCATTGCGTCTGGGTCATCTCCTATAGAAATTGATTCAGCAAAATTTGATAATAAAAATATACTAGATAGTACTGGTGCTCTGGAAATTTCTTCAGTTCCAGAGACCTTAGGTGTTGTTGGAGCTGGTGTTATTGGACTTGAGCTAGGTAGTGTATGGGCAAGATTAGGATCCAAGGTTACCGTTATAGAGGCTATGGATGATTTTTTATTTATGGCTGATAAAGAAATTGCAAAAGAAACACTTAAAGATTTTAAAAAACAAGGTCTCGATATTAGACTTGGTTGTAAATTAACTTCATCAAAAAGCCTTAAAGATTCAGTAAAAATTTCTTACGAAACCAAAGGTAAGTCTGAGGAAATGAAATTCGATAAATTGATTGTAGCAGTTGGAAGGAAGCCTAACTCAAATGATGTATTCTCTGAGGCTTCTGGAATTAAATTAGATGATAGAGGTTTTATATTAGTTAATGAGCATTGTGAAACTGATGTTTCAAATATATGGGCTATTGGAGATGTAGTCAGAGGACCAATGTTAGCTCATAAAGGCAGTGAAGAGGGAATAATGGTTGCTGAGAGGATTGCTGGAAAACATGCAGAAATGAATTATGATTTGGTACCATCGGTAATATATACACATCCTGAAATTGCTTGGGTTGGTAAAAATGAACAGGAATTAAAGGATGAAAGCATTGAGTATAAAGTTGGTAAGTTCCCTTTTGCAGCAAGTGGAAGAGCTTTAGCAGTAGATCAATCAGTTGGTTTTGTAAAACTTCTTTCCGATGCAAAAACAGACACAATTTTAGGAGTTCATGTATTTGGTCCATCAGCTGCAGAAATTGTTCAACAGGCATTAATATCTATGGAATTTGGTGCTAGCTCTGAAGATCTGGGACTAACAATTTTTAGCCATCCAACAGTTTCCGAGGCTCTCCATGAGGCCGCATTGGCTGTAAATAATGAAGCTATACATATAGGAAATAAAAGATAATGAATCTACATGAATTTCAAGGCAAAGAACTTTTTGCACAATATGGCTTACCCGTATCAAATAGTAAAGTAATTTATGAAGCAGAAGATGCACTTAAAGCTTGTAGAGATATTGGTGGTACTAAATGGGTTGTTAAAGCTCAAGTTCATGCTGGAGGAAGAGGAAAAGCAGGTGGGGTTGAGTTAGTTGATACTCCCGAAGATGCAATTTCATTTTCAAAGAAGTGGTTAGGAAAAAGGCTAGTAACTTATCAAACAGATGAAAAAGGTCAATTAGTTAATTCAATTCTTATTGAGGAATGCACAGATATAGCTGAAGAATTATATTTAAGTGCTGTAGTTGATAGGGATACTCAAAGAGTTGTGTTTATTGGTTCAAGTGAAGGGGGAGTAAATATCGAAGAGGTTGCAAAAAATTCTCCTGAAAAAATTATCTATGAACCAATAGATCCCCTGTGCGGAGCTCAAGGCTTTCAAGCAAGAAAAATTGCAAAAGTTTTAAAGTTAAATAATGAGCAAACTAAACAATTTACTTCAATGCTTAAAAATTTAATGAAGTTATTTATTGAAAAAGATTTAAGTTTGCTTGAAATTAATCCTTTGGTCATAACAAGTGGAGGGTTGTTGCACTGTTTAGATGCAAAAATAAATATAGATTCAAATGCTTTATATAGACAGCCTGAGATTGCAGAAATGCATGATCCATCTCAAGAAGATTCTAGAGAATCTGAAGCAGCAAAGAATGATTTAAGTTATGTTTCTTTAGATGGAAATATTGGCTGTATGGTAAATGGAGCAGGCCTTGCAATGGGTACAATGGATACAATCAAGTACTTTGGTGGAAATCCTGCAAATTTTCTTGATGTTGGAGGAACAGCAACACAAGAGAGGGTCTCTAAGGCATTTAAAATTATTTTGGATGATCCAGATGTAAAAGTTGTATTAGTAAATATTTTTGGTGGAATAGTAAGGTGTGATCTTATTGCCGAGGGAGTCTTAGCGGCAATTGAAGAGGTTGGTGTTGAGTTGCCTGTGGTAGTTAGACTTGAAGGTAACAACGCAGATTTAGGCTCAGAAATTTTATCTAAAGCTAATATAAAGATAGAAAGTATTAACAATCTTGGCGATGCAGCCAAGAAAGCAGTGGAATTAGCAAAATGAGTATCTTAGTCAATAAAGACACAAGAGTAATTGTTCAAGGGTTTACTGGCTCACAGGCAACTCTTCATTCTGAGCAAGCTATAGATTATGGCACTAATATTGTTGGGGGTATTACTCCAGGCAAGGGAGGCCAAACTCATTTAGGAAAGCCGGTATTTGATACCATGGATGAAGCAATAAAAAGTGTTCAGCCAAATGCATCATTGATATTTGTTCCAGCTCCTTTTTGTAAAGACTCTATTTTAGAGGCTGCAGAATCAGGAATAGAATTAATTGTTTGTATTACAGAGGGCGTTCCAACTTTAGATATGCTTGATGTTAAAAAACGAGTTGATGAATTAGGTCTCTCCTTAATTGGCCCAAATTGTCCTGGTCTTATTACGCCTGGAGAGGCTAAGTTAGGCATTATGCCTGCAAGTATTCATATGAAAGGGTCTATTGGCATCATTTCAAGGTCTGGTACATTGACTTATGAGGCGGTTAAACAAACAACTGATTTAGGTTTTGGTCAAAGCAGTTGTGTGGGTATTGGTGGCGATCCTATTCCGGGCTCATCTTTTATAGATATACTTGAGTTATTTGAAAACGATCCTCAAACCGAAGCCATAGTGATGGTTGGAGAAATTGGAGGAACTGCTGAGGAAAATGCTGCAGAATATATAAAAAATAATGTTTCAAAACCAGTTATTTCTTATATTGCAGGCCAAACCGCACCGGCTGGTAAAAGAATGGGGCATGCTGGCGCAATAATATCTGGAGGTAAAGGTACTGCTGCAGATAAAATTTCTAAGTTAAAAGAATGTGGGGTTCATGTGGCTGATAACCTGACTGAGATTGGCTCAACTGTTGCAAAGGTAATTAATAAGTAAATTCAATTTTTTTAAGATATTTTTTAATAATCCATCTAAGTCTTAATATTGCTAAAATTGCAAATATACTTAATCCAATTATCATTCCGAACCACATTCCAGCAGCACCCATGGGCTCACCAAAACCTGTCATAGTTAGATAATATCCAATTGGCATTGCAAATATCCAATAGGATATAAATAAAAGTATCATTGGAACAAAAGTATCTTTAAAACCTCTTAAACTTCCAAGAGCGCCCATTTGAATTCCATCAGGCAGTTGAAAGATCGCAGCAAAAATTAATAAATATACAGAAAGAGAAAATATAATTTCATCTGTTGTGTATATGCCTACAATAACTTCTCTAAAGCTTAAAATTAAAACTACATTCATTAATGCAGTTAACATACATAAGTAGATGGTCGATGAAGAAGCAACTTTAGCTTGTTTGAAGTCATCTTCACCAATTAAATTACCAACTCTAGTTGCAGCAGCTAAACCAACTGCTAATGGCACCATGAAAAATAAACTTGCTACATTAATTGCTATAGCATGACTTGCAACTATATCTTCACCCAAGATACCAAGAATAATTTGAGCACCTGAAAACATACTTAGCTCAATAAAAATTCCAAAACCAATTGGCAATCCAAGCTTAAACACTTCTTTAGTAGTTTCAATAGAAGGAGATGTAAATTTTGAGAAGGGCTCTGTGATCTTATATTTTTTATTTATATTGATGTAAATTAAGATTGTTACCATCATAATAAATGAAACAATTGTTGTTGCTATGCCACAACCAACTCCACCTAATTTTGGAGCTCCAAACCATCCATATACAAAGATAAGATCGAGAGGAATATTTAATATCATCCCGAAGACAGCAATATAAAAAACAGGCTTGGTTAGGGTCATACCCTCGCTGTAGCATCTTAAACATGTGAAAACTGTAATAAAGGCAAAACCCAAGGCTACTGCTTTTAGATATTTTTCTGAGATATTTGTCACACTTTTATCGATTGGTAATATATCTAAAATTATCCCCATATTCATAAATAACAAAGCAATCAAGAATCCCAAAAGAACAGCTATCCACAATACTTCTCTAAGTTTTTGACCTATAAGTTGAAATTTTTTTGCTCCATATAGCTGAGCAACTATTGGTGTTACTGCAAAAATTACACCTGAAAAAAACATAAAAATAGTCATCGAAAAAGCATTACCTACAGCAAGTCCAGCCAAGTCTGAGGCGCTAGCTCTTCCAGCAATAATTGTATCGGTGGTACCCATTAGCGCATAAGACATTTGAGAACCAAGTATTGGAAATCCTATATTGAATAAATGCCTAAATTCTTTTAAATATTTTTTAATCAATTTTTATGAAATAATTTTTTCGCTACTTTATCATATTAAAATATCACCTTTGGAGATTATTATTAGAAAAGACAATAGACCATATTGGTTAAAAAAATTATTTACTAAAATTGTCAAAATTTATGTAAGGCAATTCTTAGAACCCCAATTTGATTATCTTGGTAAAGGAGGAGCTTATTTTAAACCAAGATACATAAAAGTATTTGGAGGAAACGTTTCTATTGATGATTATCCAACTTTAATTGGTTCTAAAGATGCACACATTCAATTTACTTCTTGGGATATTGGCAAACATAAAGGTGAAATAAAGATTGGTAAATATTGTTTAATTACTCCTGGTGTAAGAATAATGTCTGCCAAAAGTATAGTTATTGGTGATGCTTGCATGATTGCTCATGGCGCATATATTTCTGATGCTGATTGGCATGGAATCTATGATAGAGCAGAGCCAGTTGGAAATGCAAAGCCAGTAGTTTTTGAAGATAATGTTTGGATTGGCGATAGTGCTATTATTTGTAAAGGGATAACTATTGGCAAAAATAGCATTATTGGAGCGGGAGCTGTGGTAACAAAAGATGTTCCACCAAATTCTATATTTGCTGGCAACCCAGCAAAACTGGTCAAGACTTTAGATGATGTTGATTTTAATACTAGGGCTAATTTTTTAGAAGATCCGTTAAAACTAGCAAAGGATTTTGATGATTTAGATAAATACACTCTTGGTAATAATACTTTTTTTGGATGGATTAAGAGTTTAATTACACCCGATAAGTCTAACTAAGATGAAAATAGTAGTTGACGACGGAGTTAAATCTTTCAAAGAAATTATTGGATTGTTAAGAGGATTTGATTCAATTGAATTTGAATATCTTAACTCATTTAATATAAGCAACGATGTTTTGAAAAATGTTGATATTTTAGTAGTTAGATCAACTGTAAAAATTAATAAGTTATTATTGGATAAAACTAAAGTTAAGCTTGTGTGTTCCGCTACAGCAGGCACAGACCACATAGATGAAAATTATCTTCAATCAAATGA
This sequence comes from uncultured SAR86 cluster bacterium, assembly GCA_902591565.1. Classification (GTDB taxonomy): domain Bacteria; phylum Pseudomonadota; class Gammaproteobacteria; order Magnimaribacterales; family D2472; genus SCGC-AAA076-P13. The sequence goes on from CACJBC010000015.1 coordinate 22,774, forward strand.
CATTAATTGGTTTCATTGCCCTGGATCAAATGCTGAATCTGTAGTTAATTATGTTATGTCAGCTATTCAATTTCTCCATGAAAAAAGCATATTTCAATCAAATGACAGAATCGGAATAATTGGTTATGGAAATATTGGTAGTAAATTAAAAAGGGCATTGGATTTTTTTTCTTTCAAAAATTATGTTTATGATCCATTTTTAGACCATAACTTCTTGGTTAATTTAAAAAAGATTCAGACGTGTGACTTAATAAGTATTCACGTGCCCCTAACATTTGATGCTAATTTCCCTACATCGAATCTTATTGATAAATCTTTCTTGATGGAAATGAACAGCAAAACATTAATTAACACCTCAAGAGGAGGGGTTGTGAATGAGCCAGATCTTATAGAGTTTAATAATATTAATTATATTTCAGACGTTTGGTTAAATGAGCCCATCCCATCTAAAGAGATTATTGATTTTTCTTTGATATCTACACCCCATATTGCAGGTCACAGTTTTGATGGAAAAATTAATGGGACAATCAAAATTATTAATGATCTGCAAAATTTTTTAGAGATAGAAAAATCTAATAAGATATTTAACATCGAGGTCTTATCTGGATATCTAAATAACAATAAACCAGATTATCAAGGAGATTTGTCATTGGAATCATATAAATCAAATTATGATATTGAAACTGAATCTAACATCTTTAAAAAAGATTATAAAAATTGCGGAAATACGGCATCAGTTTTTCTAAAATCTAGAGCAAGACACCTTAACAGAAGAGATATTAAAATATCTTAACAAAAATGTTACTAATTCTTTCATTAATTGGCACATAAATTGCATATATATAAAAATAATATATATAAACTTTTAGGGTGTTTATTTTATGGATATTTCAAACTTCGATGAAAAGGTTATAAATAAATCTAAAAATCTTATCAAAATAGTCTTAGATGCGACTATAGATAATCCCAATAATCCAGATTCTTTGAATTTTTTTCAATCTGATACATATAGATTCTATTTTTTGATGAGATTTATGCTTGAGTCTTTAGAGGGTTCTGAAATTTCTCAAGAATATGCTATTACTTTGGTGCCTCAAAAATTTGCATCTAGAATTAAAAGATTACAAGTGCTTAAACAAGCTGTTCAACTTGGTTATATCAATGAAGAATCATCAACTATTGATAAAAGAAGAAGAATATATACACCATCTACAACACTGCTTAAAGACTTTACAGATTACACACAACAATACTATAAATCTGCATAAATAAGTTTTTATATATATAAATAGATAAATCTACCTATATCTAATCTACTTCATTACAATTACGTAATGACGAATAAAAAAAAATCAGATGAAGATTGGAAAACTCAACTTAATGATGAAAGTTACTATGTAACTAGACAATCAGGAACCGAAAGACCATTTACAGGTAAATATTGGAATTTCGACGAAAAAGGGGAGTATGTTTGCATTTGCTGTGGTACATCTTTGTTTGAATCAGAAACAAAATTTGATGCAGGTTGTGGCTGGCCAAGCTTTTTCCTTCCAAAAGATAAAAATATAATTTCTGAGATTCCTGATCTATCTCATGGAATGTCACGAATTGAAGTTAAATGTAAGCAGTGTGATGCTCATCTTGGACATGTTTTTAATGATGGTCCAAAACCTACAGGATTAAGGTATTGTATTAATTCTGCATCTTTAGATTTTAAAAAAGATGCCTAAAATTCAATCAAATAAAATCTATAAAGCTCTTACTAGAGTTTCGGCTTGGACCGGGGTCTCTAGAGTTTTTGGTTTAATTAGAGATATTGCTACAACTAGTTTATTGGGTGCATCAGTGTTTCATGATATTTTTGTTGTAACTTTAAAAATTCCTAATCTTTTTAGACGTTTTTTTGCAGAAGGTGCTTTTAATCAGGCATTCATTCCAATTTACAGTGATTATCAAAAAAAACAAAATGAAAAAAATATATATAGCTTTCTAAATGCGCTCGCTGGTTCATTTTTAAGCGTTTTATTTTTCTTTACACTCATAGTTCTTTTAATCGCTCCAATTTTTATTTTTATCTTTGCACCAGGTTTTTATTTTGATGAATTTAAGAAAGATTTAGCTGTTGATATATTAAGAATAATGTTTCCATATTTAGCATTAATCTCTTTGGTTGCATTTTCAAGCGGTATACAGAATACTCATGATCGTTTTTCCTTGCCAGCATTTACACCTCTGATTTTTAATATTTCATTAATAATTGCTGCAATATTTTTAGCACCGAGTTTCAGTGTTCCAGTGTACGCTCTTGCTTGGGGGGTTCTAGTAGCTGGTT
>CACJBC010000016.1 GCA_902591565.1 uncultured SAR86 cluster bacterium
GTGGATGGTTAAACTTGGAACAGCACTCGCCGGACTATTATCTGGTTTAATTATGTATTATGTTGGTTTTTCAGCTGATGCATCAACACAACCAGAGGGGGCTCTAACAGGCCTAAGAATAGCGTATTCCTCTATTCCTATAATTGGCACATTAATTGCTATTTATGTTATGAGAGACTATGAGATAAATGAAGATAGAGCTGCAGAAATAAGAACACAATTACAACAAAGAAAAGAAGAAATATAAAATCATGTCTTTTAGAGATGAAAAAGTTTTATCACTATTGGGGACTAATCTTGATGAATTATCTGAAGAGGAGTTAAAAAAACTTTGTCATAAAATTCTTAAAAGTAAAATTCATGGTATTTGCTTTAGCTTATACGAGGGTTCACAACAGCCTGGAGACATAGTCTCAGATGATCAAATTATTAGACGTTTAGAAATATTAAAACCATATACAGCTTCTATTAGAACATTTTCTTCATTAAATGAGCATGCTCGTATTGTTGAAATCGCAAAAGATATGGGGTTCAAAACTCTTGTTGGAGCATGGCTTAGTGATGATATGGACTCCAATGATAAAGAAGTAGAAGGCTTGATTAAGTTAGCAAACAATGATCTTGTTGATGTTGCTGCTGTTGGTAATGAAGTGATATACAGAAAAGAATTAGAAGAGAGTCAACTAATTTCATATATTAATTATGTTAAGGAGAGAATTAATAACATTCCTGTTGGCTATGTAGATGCATACTATGAGTTCAGAGATAGACCGAATATAACTAATGCCTGTGATGTGGTTCTAGCTAATTGTTATCCTTTTTGGGAGGGTTGTGCAGCTGAATATTCATTGTTATATATGAAAGATATGTACAACGAAGCTATCAAAGCATCGAATGGTAAAAAAGTAATTATCACTGAAACAGGATGGCCTTCTAAAGGCAGTGATTTATGGGGAGCTCATCCATCTTATACAAATTACTTAAAGTACTTTATCAATGCGCAACTATGGTCAAAAGATCAAGGTATTGATATGTTCTATTTTTCATCTTTTGATGAGTCATGGAAAATAGAAGCAGAGGGAGATGTGGGAGCCTATTGGGGGCTTTGGGATAAGGATGAGGTAATAAAGTTTTAAAATATAAAAACTTATTTATCTAAGTACTTATTTAATAATTTTTGTGTATAATTGCATTCCATTATGGCAGATAAAAAACAAACTAAAGTCTATTTAATACCTGAAGGCGAGACTCGCGATAGTCATACCTATCACTACACAGCTATTAAAACTAGAAAGTTTACTCTTGAGAATAAGAAGATGAGAATGAAAAAATTCAATCCTGCCAAAAGAGTTCACGAGTGGTTTGTAGAAGCTAAATTACCACCTCACAATTAATATCAGTCCTCTAATCTTAGTTTAGTAGAAGATATATCATCTCTAAAGCTTGCTTCATCAAAACCAGTACATCTGTGTTTTATTCCCTCTGGCATAACAATATCTCTTAAAGATATAAATTTGCCTTCTACCATTCGACCAAACACTAGAAAATGAATATTATGATCATTAAACCTTTCAATATGATTTAGCATATCTTTTTTATTTAGATAGAATTTTTCATCAAATACTCTCATAAAAGTATCTGCCCCAATAATAAATACACTATTGGGGAACATTTCTGCTTTTTCACTAAATCTTCCTGCTGATGTCATAACCCAACTATCATTATCATCAAACTGATCAAGTGTTCTTTTGATCTCATAAAAAGTTAATGGTGGCTTATCTGCATTCTTAGCACATATCTCAAAAGTAGCTCTCATGCCAGTTCTTTTCTCAGCCATCTCTCTCATTTTTAAATGGCCATCGTGTAATGGGTTGAAAGATCCAGGAAAAATTAGTTCAGGGGTAGCTTTATCACTTGAAACATAATTTATTTCATTATTTAAAAGTTTCCTCCAAGATTTTTCAGCACTTACTGTCTCAATATCTACATTTTCATGGTGTTCTGGATAATTTTTTTTAATGGAACAAGCTTCTGCAATTAAGCTTAAAACATATTCTGTTAGAAGTTCTTCTTCTTCTTCTCTAGATCTTTTATTTTTTTCAAGTACGCAAGAAATTGTCTTGGTATAAGAATCAGTTTGCATAACTATAAAAAATTTGTGATCACCAATTTTTTTGTATGTAGTTGCAAGACTAGCAGTCACGGCAATTCCAACTAAATATTTAGTTTTTGTATTAGGTTCAATTTGTAATGATTTTTTATATGCGTTTGCTGACATGCTTAAACAGGTATTAAGAGAGCAGTAATGATCTGGTTTTTTATTTAAAAATAAATCCATAGATTTTTTTGAATAGGGCACATATGTTTCAAGAATAGTATTACTCGCCCCGGGCACCTTAAGTAATGATGATATGGCATTAGTGCCCCCACCACTAGATACATAAGTAATTTTATATTTAGACTCATGTATTTTTCTTATGAGATTTGTTCTATCTTGCATTGATATTCACTAAATTTAGTTGCATTTTAACCTATTAAATAATTTCATTGCTAAAATGGATTCATGAAATATTTCTTAAAACTATTTTTGCTTTTGACTTGTCCAGTTTGTATAAGTGCATCTGAAATAAATCAAACAACTTTTGCATACTGGAATAAGCCTGATGTTGAGATTTACTATATAAGCCCTGATGTTATAGATGAAAATACTCAAGTTATATTTGTAATTCATGGAAATAGCAGAAATGCTGAAAACTATCTTTCAGAATGGAGGCCATATATAGCAAATAAAAATGTGATTGTTGTAGCACCCAAATTTACTAAAGAAAGTTTTAGATATTTTGCTCTTCTTGAAATGGCGCAATCATCAGGAAAAGTAAATAGAGATGAAAGTGAATATATTAATAATTCAATTTCTTTAATTTTTAATTTCATAAAAAGTAAATTTTCATTAAATACACAAACATATGATATGTTTGGTCATTCTGCAGGAGCTCAGTTCATACATAGATATATGCTTTTAAGTGATGATAAAAGAATTTCAAACGCAGTAATTGCTAATGCTGGCTGGTATACATTTATATCTGATGCTGAATTTCCATATGGAATTAAGAATTCACCAATCAAAATTTCTAATGACCATATGCGCTGGTATGCAGCTAGTAAGGTAAATTTGCTTATTGGAAGTGATGATATTGGTTTTAAAAGTTTAAACACATCTAAAGGTGCTCAAATTCAAGGCATTAATCGATTTGAAAGAGCAAATAATTATTTTAATACTTTAATTAAAGAAGCCGAAAAAAATAATTATGTGCTTCGATGGAATTTTAAAGTTTTAGATGATATTGATCATGATTATAAAAAAATTACTCCAATAGCTGCAGATATTCTTCTTCAGAACATAGAAACAATTTAAATTGTGTTTTTTTCTATAAATTCTTCAGCTCTAGCTGAAATAAGTTTTTTTCTATCAGGGTTAATTTTATTTAAAGCGTTTACCATTAAAGATAATCTGGGATTTGTTTTAAAGAAATTAATATTTTTTTCAATAAAATTCCAATAGAGACCGTCAACAACGTCACACCAATCACCTTTTTTATAATTAGACATTCGAAGCATATAACTTGAACCGCAAATGTAGGGCTTGGTTGAAAAAATTCCACCATCTGCAAAAGTACCCATACCATATACATTAGGCACCATAACCCAATCAGCTGTATCAACATACATCTCCATGAACCATCTATAAATACTATTTGGATCAATACCACTCAAATTCATTAAATTAGAAATTACCATTAACCTATTAATGTGATGAGTGTAACCAAGATCAACAGATTCTTTTATTGCTCCATCTAGAGGCGGTATACCCGTTTCACCTGTATACCATGATTCGGTGAGATCTTTTTTATGATTCCAAAAGTTCTGCTGTTTATATTGCGGCATATTATCCCAGTAAACTCCCATTATAAATTCTCGCCATCCTAAAACTTGACGAATAAAGCCTTCAACAGAATTTAAGGGTATTGAGCTATTTGATTCATGATATTTTCTTTCAACTATTTGAATGCAAGTTAAAGGATCTAGAAGTCCAGCGTTAAAATAAGGAGAGAGAAGGGAGTGAAACATAAAGGCATTGTCTTTATTAATAGCATCTTGAAATGCCCCATAATTATTTAAATACTTATCTAAAAAATTATTAAATTCATTAAGTGCATCTTGATGTGTAACAGCCCAATTAAAATTTTCTAAATCTCCATAAGAGTTAATAAATATTTGCTCAACTTCAATCATTACTTCTAATGTGATTTGATCAGTTTTTATTTTTGATCTCTCAGGAATAGGTGATTTAAGTTTTGAAATACCTTGACGATTTTCTTTGTCATAATTCCAATTACCACCTATCGGTTTTGAATTACCATCCATAAGAATATTATTTTTTTTTCGTAACCATCGATAATAAAATTCTTGAGTTGTTGATTTTTTATCTTTAGCCCAATATTGGTAATCAGCAGGTGATGCTATAAAATTTTTGTCATCGTATATGTTTAACTCTACGTTAGATGATTGGCAAAAATACATTAAATCTTTCAGAGTTTTAAAATCAGAAGGTCTTGAAACATTAATCGTTGAGAAGCGCACTTCTTTTTTTATGTCTGATAAATATTCAATTAACTTAGGTGATTTCTTAGATATCTTTTCATGCCTTATATTTTTATGTTCAACTGTATTTATTAAATGTCTTAATGCACTGATTTGAAAGACAAGCTTATGTTTGTGATGAGATATTTCATAAAAGGAGTCATGAGGTTCATAAAAAAATAATAAATCCTCACCAGATGTGATCTTCAAAGCTTCATTTTTAAGAGATAGCTGATCTGGAAATATAATATTTAGAGAACTCATAGACATATCTTTACAGATTAATTATAAAAAATACACAATTTAGTATTCAAATATCATTTCTTTAGTGCTTGACACATATGTGACAAATATGTAACATAATTGTAACTAATGTCACATAAATGTAACATTAAGGAGAGTTGTAATGAAATATATTAAAAATGGAATCTTCGCATCATTATTCATGATATGCACAACCGCTTTAGCTAACGAAGCTATATTTGATAGTGCAAAAGAGTATTTAGATTTAGATTCTAGATATATTCAAATTGAATATAATACAAATATAGTAGAGGACTTTTGTCCAAAACAATCAGTTGGTTGTTATACATCAGCAGATAGAGGCAGAATAATTGTTAGAGATGATTTGTCAAAAACACATCATGACGTTGTAATTTTTGGTCTTTATAGTGATTATATCCAACATTCAAATACTGGTTTAATTGATAGCTCATTAACATGTGATCTTAAAGTAAACTATCTTAAAGATCAGATGCAAAATAATTTAGCAAATCTTTATTCTGGTCAATGTGATGCTATTTATCGTAACAAAGTTCTTGTTATGAATTAAAAAATAGGATTTATCAAAAAGGGCTAGTTTTAGCCCTTTTTTAAATTTAACTTTTTATGAAGAACCATGTTGCCGTTAATATCTTTTATTTCTAGATTAATTATTTTTTGATTAGTATTGATTGTAATAAGGCCATAATTCTCACCAGAAAACATTTCACCTAACATATATTTATCTACTTCTTTAGGTCTTCTAAAAATCGATGAAATAGTTTTGTTTAAGGATGATGATGTAATTTCGTAAATATTCTCATCATTATAAATGGCTCCTTGATGTCTATCTCCGGAAATAACTATGATGGGTCGTGATTGAGATTTTAATAATTTCTTAATTTTAAAATGATCTGATGGAAAATTTGACCACTTCTCAAACCTGTGCTCTGTTGGTAATAATTGTATAGAGGTTGCAACTATAGTTAAGTCTGATTTAATTTTCATAACCCCCATAAGCCAAGACCATTGTTTATCGCCTAATACTGTTGCATTTAATTCTTCATTTTTTAGATAAATTGGCTTAATACCATTTGTTTTTTTTAGATCAGATCTAAAGTAACGAGTATCAAGAAGGATTAGATTAATTATAAAATTATCTATGTATATTATTTTATTCTTATAAATGCCATCTCTTTGTCGTCTAATATCATCATTAGGAATTTCCCAAAAATCTAAATATAACTTTTGAGCTTCTTGCTTTAGTGGATATGATGAACCGCCATCATTTTCACCAAAATCATGATCGTCCCATATCATTTCTACATTTTTTTTAAATAGCCATGAGGGAATCATTTTTGCTTGAAGTTTATATGCCTCTCGCATTTTGTTTAATTTTCCAGAAGGAATGTCTCCATATATGTTATCGCCAAGAAATACAAATGAATCAATATCTTCTTTATAAATTGAATTCCAAATTGGTTGAGGATTTTCTTGATCAAGACATGATCCAAAAGCAATCTTATAGTTTTCTGCTATGGTAAAATTTGTAAGTATTGAAGATACAAGAAAGGTGACTAAACTTAGTTTTTTTTCCATTAACAAATTATATCAATATGTACATGATTAAAGTTTTATACACATTAATAATTTTAATACTTATATCGGCCTGTGGTATGAGAGATTCTGAAAATGAAATTAAATTAAGTACCTTAATTCAGGCTGACTTTGCTTACACACAAGATCTATTTAATTGCAATTTAAACCAAAACCAATCTTTAATAAGTCTTGAGACTTTTTTTTCAAAAAATATTAAAAAATATATGTCTCTTGCAGAGCAAGAGAATCTTAAAGTTTCAATATTTTTTCCAGAAAATAATTCCAATATAACTAACTTTATTATTTCTATAATTTCTGACAAAAACCATGAAGGCGTAAAGAAATTTGTTGATAAGATTAACAATGATAACTTTAAAAATGTTGCGTTTTGTCAATTTCCAATATATCAAAATAGAGGACTTAATTTTAAAGATGAGTTAACTGTTAGTAGTGACTTATATTTAAATGCAGAAATTTTGAGATGTAAGTTCAATGAGGGTTACAATTTTGGTACTTTTGAAATAGCTATTAATAAATTCATAAATAGTCTCAGATTAATCGAAATACCTTATTCGATAAGTTATCTCGAAGATAACTCAGAAGACAATAGTTTTATATGGATAAATTATTTTTATAAAGAAGATTATCAAAAAATACTTTTAGATAATTGGATTGGTAATAGTGACTCTCTTGAAATTCAGAATGAATTTTCTGAAAATGCAACATGCATTGATTCAAAAAAGTATAAGTCTTATAAATTAATATAAATATTGCTCACGATTTATTTTTAAAAAGGTAGAGATATTAGAGTTATTTTTATTATAATGTGCGAACGCGGGTATCGTATAATGGCTATTATAAGAGGTTTCCAACCTTTTGATGAGAGTTCGATCCTCTCTACCCGCTCCAATTCAATATTTATAAAAAAAGCAGGTTAAAAACCTGCTTTTTAGCGACCTAGGGGATTTTTGAATTAAAGAGGATATTCAAAGGTCTTACCTATAAGACCAGCCCAAATAAAGAAAGTTCAAAAAATCTTGCTAATAAATAAATAAATAATCCAATTATTAGTCCAGAACCTAAAGGTAATTCATTATTTAAATTTAGCTTATATATTAATCCCAATATTAATGTTGAAATTGAGCCAATAAAGATAATTGGCGGTAAGATAAAAGGGCCAACCAAAGATCCTATACCTCCAAGCAATAAAAAATCTCCACCCCCAATCCCATCTCTTTTTTTAAAAAACTTATAAATTATGTTAATGAACCATAAAATAAAATAACCTACGATAAACCCATAAATAGATAGCTCAAATTGAGTTATATTGAAAATATTTAATGATTCAATATGAAATATATTGCTATTAAAGGCAGTTAAAAAACCAATAATTGTAATTAAACAATTTAAATAAAAAGGTAAAAATAATTTTTGAAGATCGCATTCGAAAAGAATATAAAAAATCGAAAATAAAATATAAATTAGAAAAGATGTAAAATTTATACCAAAATAAAAATATATAAAAAGTCCTGCAGCAGCATGAATTAATTCATGAAGAGGATACTTGTATGAAATTTTTGCTTTGCAATAAATGCACTTACCTTGTTGCAATAAATATCCAACTAGTGGAATTAAGTGGATAAGAGAAATGTTTTTTTTACATTTTGGACAATGAGATCTTGGTTTAAATAAGTTAATATTAGTATTTGAAAATTCTATTAAAATCAATCTGTATATAACAACAGAGCTGAAGCTACCTATGCAGAGAAATAAAGTGATCAATAAAATTAAGGATACTAATTCCATTAACAAGTATTTTACTTTTTAGTTATTCGAAAACAGATTATTAATAAAATAAGGGCAGGCAAAGCATACATAGCTATAATCATAAGTTTATCAGTCATAAATATCTCCTGAAGCAAAAGCATCTGGTCTTCTAAAGTCTCCATAACCATAAAAAGTGTTATTTTTTTTCATAATTAGCTGAAGACATGTAGCAGGATTGATAACTTGAACATCATAATTAAGTTTTTGAAGTTCATTCTTAATTTCATCATTCAATGAAAGCTCAATTTGCAAAATATCTGGCTGCCATTGATGATGAATTCTTTTTGCTTCATTAGCCTCTTCTAAATTCATATCAAAGTCAATTATATTTATTATTGATTGAAGTACAGCTGAGATTATTCTTGACCCACCTGGACTACCAGTAGTGAAAAATAATTCTTCATTTTTCATTACTATTGTAGGAGTCATGGAGCTGAGCGGTCTTTTTTTTGGTTGAATTTCATTAGCTTTTGCTCCGAGCAGGCCAAACTGATTTGGAATACCAGGAGCTGCTGAAAAATCATCCATTTCATTATTCATCAATATTCCAGTTCCCTCAATTGTAACTCCTGAACCAAAAGTTGAATTTAATGTATAGGTTGAAGATACTACATTTCCATTTTTATCAGCCACTGAAAAATGAGTTGTTTCAATACTTTCATTATCATTAAACGAACCAGGTAAAATATTCGATGAAGGATTTGATTCACCAAGTTTTATTTTACTGTTTATAGTTGCAGCATATTGTTTATCAATTATTTCTGATACGGGAACATTAAAAAAATCTGGATCACCTAAATGCTTTGATCTATCAGCATAAGCATATTTCATAACTTCGGTTAATAGGTTTATGTATGCGGGAGTATTATGTCCTATTTCTTTAAGATCATGATTCTCAAGGATATTAAGCATTTGAATTACATGAATTCCTCCTGATGATGGAGGACCCATAGTTATTATTTTGTTATTTCGATAATTAGATATAAGGGGTTTTCGCCATTGTGGTCTATAGGCTATTAAGTCATCTTCAGTGATAAAACCTCCATTCTTTTGCATTTGAACTGAAATTTTCTGTGCTACTTCACCCTTATAGAAACCATCTTTACCTTTTTTAGCAATAATTTTTAAAGTGTTGGCTAAATCTTTTTGTATGAGTGTGCTGCCTGTAAAATCAGGATTATTTTTCATAAATATTTTTTTTGTTGACTCAAAATATGATAATTTTTCTTTATATTTTGTTAACATATCTCCCATGTATGGAGTAATCTCAAAACCATTTTCAGCATAATGAATTGCGTCTTCAAGCAATAATTCCCAATCTAAAGAACCAAATTTCTGATGAACCTCCCATAAACCGGCTACTGTTCCAGGAACTCCACTAGCCAAATATCCAAATGTAGATAATTTTCTAGTATTAAAAGAACCATCTTCATTTAAATACATGTCAGTAAATGATTTAGCTGGAGCCATTTCTCTATAATCTATGGAATAGTTTTTATTAGTGGCAGAGTCATGCATGACCATAAATCCTCCGCCGCCAATATTTCCAGCCCTTGGTAGCACAACAGCCAATGTAAAACCCACTGCGATTGCAGCATCATATGCATTGCCGCCTTGGTTGAGTATTTTTTCTCCTACTCTTGTAGCAATGAAATGTTGAGTTGTGACCATTCCATTTTTACTTTCTGAAATTTTTTTTTGAGCTGGGATATATTTTGATGGATTAACAGTGCCAATGGGTTGAAAATCTTTTGTAGTTACTTCTATGGATAGTGCAAATATAAAAAAGCATGCAATATACATTATTTTTATATGTGTAAACTGCCTCATTAATTTAAGATTTTTTATCATCCTTATTTTAAAAATATACTAATTAGGTGGTTTAGTTATAATAACTTCTTTCTACTAAATATATATAAAAATTTATTATGAAAGATTTATATCAAGAAATTTTGGACCAACATACTGCCCCAGGCCAAATGTTCGAAACTAAAGATGTTGTTAACGAAAATGGAGTAACATTTAAAGAGTACATTAATCTTCCAGATAGCCTTAGAGGCTATTTAGATTTTGCATTAGCCCATGCAGAAAAAGAATGTTTAATTTATGAGGATGAAAGATATACCTATAAAGAGGTTTTTGAGAAAAGTGCTCAAACTGGCAATGCACTAATTGAAGCTGGTATTCAAAAGGGTGATAGAGTAGCAATTTGCATGCAAAATAATCCTGAGTTTGTATATTCTTATTTTGGAATTGTTGGTATAGGGGCTGTATGTGTGCCTTTAAACTCATGGTGGGTTCCATCAGAAGTAATATATGGCTTAGAACATTCTGATGCTAAGCTATTAATAGCTGATACAAAAAGATTACAGGGTCTAGAGTCACTCCCAAATGTTAAAAAAATAGTTACTAGCTATACTCCAGACAGCTCATTTACTTCTTTTGATGAATTTATCTATGGTCATGATAAAACTTTTCCAGAAGTTGAGATCGGTAGAAATGATCATGCAACAATTTACTATACTTCAGGATCAACTGGAAAGCCTAAGGGTGTTTTGTCTTCTCAAAAAGCTGTTTTAGCAACTATGTTTAGTTGGGCATGTTTCTCATCTGTAATGAATCAGGTTGAAGCTCAAACTAAGCCAGATGCTGCAGCTATAGTTAGTTCAGAATCTGTAATTTTACATTGTGTACCGTTATTTCATGTTACTGGCAGTCATGCAGGATTATTAATGTCAATTTTAGTTGGAAGAAAAATTATCATGATGAAAAAATGGGACGCTGGATTAGCTCTAAAATTAATTGAGCAAGAAAAAGTAACTGATATTACTGGTGTTCCTACTCAGACATGGGAATTGCTTAACCATCCTGAAAGATTAAATTATGATTTATCTTCATTAAAAACTTTGGCTGCAGGAGGTGCCCCAAGACCTGCCGAGCATGTGAAAAAGTTGGATGCTGAGTTTGAAGCAAGACCGGCTATTGGGTATGGGTTATCTGAAACCAATGCATTAGGTGCCTTGGGTGGTGGCGATGAATATGTAAATCACCCTGACTCAACAGGAAGAGTTGTACCACCAGTGACGGAAATCAAAATTCTTGATGAAGATTGGAATGAATTGCCTGAAGGAGAGGTTGGTGAGGTTGCTATTAAGTCACTTGGTAACATGATTGGCTATTGGAAAAACCCTGAAGCGACAAAGGAATGTATGAGTAATGATGGGTGGTTTAGATCAGGTGATCTTGGAAAATTTGAAGGTCCTTTCCTTTATATTTTAGATAGAGTTAAAGATATTGTTATTCGTGGCGGTGAAAATATTGCGTGCCCAGAGGTTGAAGGAGCAATATATGAGCATGAGGATATTTTAGAAGCATGTGTATTTGGTATTCCAGACGAAAGACTTGGAGAAATTCTTTGCGCAGCAATTTATTTAAGAGAAGAGTCTAAACTTTCAATTGATGGACTCCAGTCATTTTTATCAACGAAGCTTGCTGCATTTAAAATACCAGCTACTATTAAATTTTATGAAGATAATTTACCAAGAGTAGGGTCTGGAAAGTTTGATAAACCTAAATTAAGAGAACAGTTTATTAAAGAATTATAAATTAATAATAAAATACTTTATCTTTTTAAAAAAAAGAGTATAAATACGGAGGAATATAATTTTTTATCATTATGTTACAAAAAATATTACTCATCGAAGATGAGCCTGATATAAGAAAAACTCTAGAATACAATATTTCAAGAGAGGGGTATGATGTTGTTTCAGCTCCGTCATTATCTGAAGGAAGAAATCATCTTAACTCTGGATCATTCTCACTAATTTTACTTGATTTGATGCTGCCAGATGGTTCGGGCTTGGACTTATGTCGCGAAATTAAATCCGATAAAGAAAAAGTTGCTACGCCAATAATTATACTTACTGCAAAAGATGATGAAGTTGATAAAGTTGTAGGTTTTGAGCTAGGTGCCGATGATTATGTTACCAAGCCATTTAGTGTCAGAGAGTTAATTTTAAGAATTAAAGCAGTTCTTAAGCGAGGTGAAAGAAAGCAAGAAAATCTTGAAGTGCAAAGACAATTTGGCGAATTATTAATTGACGTAGATTCACATGAAGTTTTTGTTAATGAACAATCGATAACATTAACTGCACTAGAATTTAAACTTTTACGTCAGTTAGTTGATAGAAGGGGAAGAGTTCAATCTAGAGATCAACTATTATCGGATGTCTGGGGTTATAGTGCAGATGTAACAACTAGAACTGTTGATACTCATATCAAAAGACTCAGAGAAAAATTAGGATCAATGGGCAAATATGTGCAAACCATAAGAGGCGTTGGTTACAAATTTACAAGAACACCTGAATAGTCTATGGGTATTAGAGCCCGCATTTTCCTTTTAATTTTTCTATCATTATCAATTAGCATAACTATCTCCTACATTATTGCAGAGAGAGATCTAACTAAAACATTTGAAGAACAAATTCTTGATCAATTAGAAAAGCAAGCATCCTTATTGGTTGAATATATTGATGAAGTAGACAGTCTTCTAACAAACAATAACGCAGACTCAATTGCTGATAGACTCGGCAATGCATCAAATTCTAGAGTCACATTGATCTTAAATAATGGAAAGGTTATAGGCGATTCATATATTGATGAAAAGGAATTGTCCCAATTAGATGATCATAGTACCAGAGAAGAATTCATCGAAGCAATGAAGTATGGGTTTGGATGGTCATCAAGATACAGTGCTTCTGTTAAACAGCAACAACTTTATTTTGCAATAAGGGATAACAATGAGATATCGCCAAATATAATTAGGATTGCTGTTCCATATACCTATCTAGACCAAGCAATTCAAAGTTTAGATTTATCAATATTGCTTGTTGCCATGGTGGCTTTACTGGTTGCAACTATAGCAAGTGGTTTAGCAGCTAATTATACATATACAAGTATCGCTGAGCTTGCAAATGCAGCTTCAAATCTTGCTGGAGGTTCATTGAAAAAAAGTTCTATAAAAGCATTACCTACTGATAGAGTAGATGAATTTGGTAATGTAGCTAGAAGTATTTCTCAAATTTCAGAGGATTTAAAATCACAAATCAATCTATTGGCTAAACAAAGAGATCAATTTGGTTTGGTGCTTGATGATCTGGGTGAAGGGATTATGGTTGCTGATAAAAAAGGTGAGATAACATACTGTAACGAACAATTTTTATTAATTATTTCTCAAGAAAATGTAATTGGTTTAGAAATTAAGGATCTAGGTATTAAATCAATTCAGAGTCTATATAAGAAAAGCAAAAGATCAAAATCTGCTGACATAGAATTTGAGATTGATACTAAAGATGGAGCGACAAAATGGATTCTTGGTTCAATGAATCAATCAAAAACTACTAAAGAGTTTATTTTAGTTATTCATGATATTACTCAATTAAGACAGTTAAATTCTATGAGGCGAGACTTTATATCTAATGTATCTCATGAGCTAAGAACTCCAGTAAGTGTCATAAGAGCAAATTCTGAAACTTTATTAGAAAGTGCATTAGACGATAAAAAACAAGCAAAAGTTTTTGCTAAAGCAATCTTACATAATTCTGAAAGGCTAACAGAAATGGTAAGTGACTTGTTAGATCTATCAAGAATTGAGCATGGAGAATTGAAACTGCATATTGAGAAACTTAACCTTCAAGAATGCATAGATAAATCCATTGACTCTCTTAAAAATCTAGGTAAAAAGAAAAACATTGACATTAAATGTAATTGCCCAAATAAAACTCAGTATGTTCTTGCTGATAAAAAAGCACTTGAGAGGATTTTAACTAACCTTATAGATAATGCTTTTAAGTATAGTGAAGAGAATTCGGTAATTAATATAGCTACAAAAACTAAGCATAAACATGATAATGTTTTAATTAGCATTACTGATTCAGGCAAAGGTATCTCAGATGTGGATAAGCCTGTTATTTTTGATAGATTCTTTAGAACAGCAGAAGCGAGAGCTTCTGAAAAAAAAGGAAGTGGATTAGGATTGGCTATTGTTAAAAACCTTGTTAACAGCCTAAACGGTGACGTTGGAGTTAAAAACGCCCCCAACAACACAGGCTCACAGTTCTGGTTTACTCTTCCTATCGCTAGATAGCATTTCACATAAATGTTTCAAAACAGCTCTTTTTTGTAACAACAAATTAGCATTAATTAACATTTTCTCCTCATTAACTTCTCACAAGAGCTTTTAAATACTCCTTATATTTCCATGGAGGAGAATAATTCATGTTTACTAAATCAATAAAAAATACTTTATTTGTTACGTCAATCTTTTTTTTAGCCGCATGTGGCGGTAGTGGTGATACATCAATAGTATCGCCTGGTGAATTAGGTCCATTATCTGACCCAGTTGGCACTTCTGTTACCGGTGGATCAACTAGTGGTAACTTACTTACAGGATCATGTCCTGATTCAGAATTTATCCAAGTCGGATCACCTGTCGCAGGTAATAATGTATGTGCAATACAAGGACCAATAACTGGTGAATTAACTTTAACGGACGATGTTATGTACAGAATGCTTGGAAAAGTTGATGTTGGTATAGACATGGGTGGTGATGGTAATAAAGCAGGTGGCGCATCTGGAACATTAATTATTCCAGCTGGTGTAGTGATAATGGGTAGAACATCAAATGATTATTTAGTTGTTAATAGAGGATCTAAAATCATTGCTAATGGTAATCGTTCAGCCCCAATTAGATTTACTCACAATACCGCAATAGAAGGCACAGTTACAACAAATGAAAGAGGTTTATGGGGTGGTATTGTAATTCTCGG
The DNA here is from genome assembly GCA_902591565.1 of uncultured SAR86 cluster bacterium. Classification (GTDB taxonomy): domain Bacteria; phylum Pseudomonadota; class Gammaproteobacteria; order Magnimaribacterales; family D2472; genus SCGC-AAA076-P13. The sequence goes on from CACJBC010000016.1 coordinate 15,156, forward strand.
TAAGGCTCCAATAAACAAGTGTTCTAATGATGTAAGAGGAACAGCTGAGTGTGAGAGAGTTGTTGAGGGTTCTGATGCTTTAATGGGTGGTGCTTCACCAGATGATAATTCTGGAAAATTAAATTTTGTAAGAGTTGAATATGCTGGATATGAAATTTTTCCAGGAAACGAGCTAAATGGTATTACTTTTGGTGGTGTAGGCTATGGAACTGAAGTCAATTATGTCCAAGTCCATAATAACCAGGATGATTGTGTTGAGTTTTTTGGTGGCACTGTAAATGTTAAGCATTTAGTATGTACTGGTGCCGGTGATGATAATCTAGATATTGATTGGGGTTACCAAGGAAAAATGCAATTTGTTGTTGTTAAGCAAGCAAATGGTGTAGGTGATCATATTGTTGAATCAGATAATACTAATTCAGATTCTTCTGTTGGTTATTTAACAGAACCTAGATCAAGACCAATGGTAGCTAACTTTACTTTTATTTCTCAAGGAATTGATGAGCCATTAAAATACAAAGAAGGTGTTTCTGGTGTATATATTAACGGCATCGTTGTAAATGTAAATGAACAAAACCTTGTTGAAGCAACTAATTTAGAAACTGTTCAAGATGGTGCTCTAACTCCTAAAATTCAACATCATAGTGTCTTTATGGATGCTGCTGGTGATACATCGCCATTTAAATATTCAGAACCTCAACCTGATAGTGGACCAGAAGTTCCTGCTGCTGTTACGGCAGCAGAATTAGAAGCATCTCTAACATCTAGAGCTACTGATCTTGTTCTCGATTCAAATACTTTGGTATCTGGAATGTTTTTAGGTGATGCAGAGTCAGCTGTTGTTTCTGCTTTTAATGGGTCAAAAACTGCAGCAATGTGTGAAACCGGTGTTCACGCAGCTGGTACGGCAACTGATTTATGCCCTAGTGTTGCTGAAGATGATGGCGATTTATTTTATGCAGTTGATCCATGGTTTTCTGCTACAGATTATATAGGTGCATTTTCACCAGGTTCAGATGTAGAAAATAACTGGGCATCGGGCTGGACTATCGGTTTATTTGAAGCACCTGAATGTCCTGAAGGTACCCTTGAATCAGAAGTAATGTTAGGTAAAAAAGTATGTAGTTTATCTGGAGAAATTACATCAGATTTAACTCTTATAGCTGGAAACTACTATAAATTAGATGGAAAAGTTGCAGTTGGAAAAGACATGGGTGCAGACGGAACAGCGTCTGGTGGTGTTAGTGCTACATTAACGATAGATCCAGGTGTAACAATTTTTGGTGAATCTGGAAATGATTACTTAGTTATTATGAGAGGCTCAGATATCCACGCTGTTGGAACTTCTTCAGCTCCAATTATTATGACTGGTCGACAGGATATTCTCGGCGAAGCAGATATAATTAATACAAGAGGTCTATGGGGTGGATTAGTAATTTTAGGCCAATCACCTATAAACAAATGTTCTTTCTCAACCGCAGGCTCAGCTACTTCAGCTGGTGTTAGAGTTGATCCTTGTGAGAAAGAAGTTGAAGGTTCAGCTGGTGATATTATGGGTGGTGAACTGCCAAATGACAGCAGTGGATCACTAAAATATGTCAGGGTTCAATATGCTGGATATGAAGTATTTCCAGGAAATGAGCTTAATGGAATTACCTTTGGTGGAGTTGGTAACGGTACACTTGTTGATTACATCCAAGTTCACAACAATCAAGATGACTGTGTAGAGTTCTTTGGTGGCACAGTTGATGTGAAGCATTTAATTTGTACAGGTGCTGGTGATGATAACTTAGATATTGATTGGGGTTATCAAGGCAGAATGCAGTATGTGCTTGTGCAGCAATCAAATGGAGTGGGTGATCATGTTGTTGAATCAGATAATACTAATGCAGATGCAGCAGTTGCATATTTAACAGAGCCAAGATCAAATCCAATTGTTGCAAACTTTACTTTCTTAAGTAGTGGAAAAGATGAAATCTTTAAATTAAAAGAAGGTGTCTCTGGTCAATACTATAATGGCGTGGCTGTTGTAAAAGATGGTTCTACAAACTGTATAGAAACCACTTATGCTGAAACTGCTCAAGATGGAGCTGTAACGCCTCATTTTTCAATGAACTCTGTAGCTATGCAGTGTAATGGTTTTATTAAAACTGATGGTAACGCTTCCGTTGCAGCTATTGAAGCTATTGTAAGAGAGGGCACAAACAACTTATATGGTGCTGATTCTGGTGGTGGTTCTTACGTTAATACATTAAGTGGTCCGGTAAATGGTTCAGCAGAAACTGCTGCTACTGTTACTGCGATTCCTAGTACTTATAATGCAGATGGTTTCTTTGACACTACTGATTACATTGGTGCTGTTAAAGGAGCTACTGATACGTGGTATAAGAACTGGACAATCTCTGGAACTATAGACGTCCAATAAATAAGAGTGATAACAAATAAATTTTTATTGGAGAAACAAATGAGAGCAATAATAGAACAACTAAACAAAACAGTAAATAAAGTAGCTATTAGTTTATTACTAATAGCTCCTTTTATGGTTGGTCAAGAAATTGAGGAAGTTGTAGTAAGTGGTTCTTTTATTCCTGATGAAAAAAGAGATACATCTGAAATATCAGCAATCTTAGATTCATCTGAAATAGAAAGAACTGGAGATGACAACATCGCGGTTGCTTTAACAAGGCTTACAGGTTTAAGTTTGGTTAGAGGCAAGTACGTATATGTTAGAGGTTTAGGTGAAAGATACTCTGCAGCAACATTAAATGGCTCTAATTTACCAAGCCCTGAGCCATTAAAGAGAGTTGTACCACTTGATCTGTTTCCTACCCAAATAATTAACTCATCAGTAATTCAAAAAACTTATTCTGCAGACATGCCTGGAGAGTTTGGTGGAGGTATTATAGAGATCGAAACTAAATCAGTGCCTACTGAGAGAATTTTAGATTTTTCTTTCTCATCTGGGTTTAATGACTCTACAAGCTTATCAGATGGATTACTATATGATGGCGGTGAAGATGATGATATTGGTTATGATGATGGTATCAGAGATTTTCCTGATTCTGTTCAACAAGCTATAAATAATAATCTTAAGTTAGATCGTTCAAATTTTGATGTAGTTGAATTAGCTAATATTGGAAGAGAATTTGAAAATTCTAAGTTGTGGGTGATTCAAGAGGGTGAAGTACCTCTAGATACATCATTCAATTTTACATATGGAGATGAGCTTGATATCTCTATTGATGAAATACTCGGAGATTCAAGTGCAACTTTTGGCGTGATGTTTACAGCAGGCTCGCGAAGCTCATGGGATACACAGGATGGTATTCGTCAAACTGGAACACTTCAAGCTCAAAATAATGGTAGTGTTGACGTTATAGTATCTAATGATAAAACTTTCATGAGCACTTCAAATGATGTTACATCTTATGCTATGTCAGTTCTTGGTATTGATACGGATAGATATGAGCTTAAATATACTGGTATGTATATCCATAAGGGTACCAAAAGAGCAAGAATACTTCAGGGTTATGACTCTAGTGATGCTGGAAATGTAAGAGAGGACTTTATTGAGTTTTTTGAAAGAGAGCTTACTAATAATCAGATCAATTATTCATATATGTTTGATAATGGTTCTCAGCTTGATTTAAGAGTAACTTCTGGGGAAGCATCAAGACACTCACCATACGAGAGGGTGGTTTTTTATGAAGATACTGATGACAGAGGTTTCTGGAAATATGATGTAAATACTGGACGAAATCAAACTCAGTTTAGTTATGTTGAAGATGAGAATGAAAATATAGGTTTTGATTTTATCTACCCAATTGAGCTATTTAGCTCTGATGTTGTTTTAAAGGTTGGTTATGACTTAACAGAGAACAACAGAGATGCTCAAGTAAGAAGTTATAGGTTTTTATCTGAAGGTGGTCCTATTCCTCAGGATGGATTAGATAATAGAATTGACTATATTTTTGCTGATAAAAACTTTGATCCTTCTAGATTAATTCTAATAGAGAATACAGCAGCATCATCACCAGCTGGATATCAGGGTGAACTTACTACTGACTCTATGTACCTAACACTAGATACTTATATTAATGAAAATTATAGACTTGCTCTGGGTATTAGATCTGAAAATGGTGAGCAAATGGTAAATACATATGATGTATTTCAACAAGTCGATTCAAATATTGAAAAAGTTCTTGATGAGGATTATACGCTTCCATCATTTACTCTTACATATTTACCTGAATTCAATGAAAATCTTCAATTTAGATTAGGTATTTCTCAAACTATTGCAAGACCAACATTCAGAGAACTATCACCGACTCTATTCATAGATGTTGATACAGATCGAGTAATAGCAGGGTCTTTATACTTAGAAAATTCTGAAATAGATAATATTGATTTAAGGGCTGAGTATTACTGGGGTGTTAATCAGTTCATGACAGCTGGAGTATTCTTTAAAGATATATCTAAACCAATTGAAGAAGTTGTTAATGAATCAGGTGATCTGATCGTTACATCTTATCAGAACGTTCCTGGTGCTGAATTAACAGGTATAGAGCTTGAATACGAGAGAGTATTTGAGGATTTATTGCCAAATTCTAATTGGGGTCAAACTAAAGAGTTTTTATTAAAATTTAATCTTACAGCCGCAGAATCCGAGGTTGTATATGGCGCTAACGATACATATGTTAACAGCCAGGGATCCTTAATAAGTGCCGCTTCTTTATTTGCTAACGGAAGAGACACACGTCTACAAGGTCAATCAGACTTAATAGGAAATATTCAATTTGGATGGGACGATCTACAAAAAGGCTCACAAGGAACTTTTATTGTTAACTATGTTAGTGACAGGGTTCGTGCAAGAGGTATAGACGTGCTTCCAGATGTTATTGAAGAGCCTCCTTTATTAGTTGATTTTGTTTACTCTAAAGAAATTTACTACGACACTTCATCATTAAAATTATCCTTAGAGCTTAGAAATTTATTAGATGAAGAGTATTATGCAGCAATGGCATCCTCAGTTATTTATGATCAATATAAGCTTGGAACTTCAATATCTTTAGGTTTTAAATTTAGTTTTTAAACTCTTAAAAGAATATGGGCTACAATGTAGCCCATAATACTTATGTTTAATCTTAAAAACCTCAAATATATATTTTTATGCTTGTTGATTGTCTCAGGATTATATTTTGCAATTTTGCTAGTATACTCATTTAATAATGAGCCTGACATAAAGGATATTGGCGTTATTAAATTTGATGATATTATTTCTAATCAATCACTAACAAGTAGCCAAGAGTTAATTTTAGATAACCAAAACGATGAAGGTTTTTCTTATAAACTTATAGGAATCAGATCAGGCGGTAAAGATTCATCTGTAGTAGTAAAAAAAGCAAATAAAGAATACTTAGTTGCTGTTGGTGAAATGTTAGAAGGTAAGTATGAATTGATTGAAGTTACTAGCAATAGTGCTGTATTTCGTTACAGCCAAAAAATGTATAGAATTACTAACGATGAAGATAATTAAATTAAATTTTATAAAAAATAGTGCATTTGCCGTTTTACTCTTTTTTGGCAGTACCAATTTAGCTATATCACAAGAATCCTTTATTCTTAACTATGAAGATGTTGACATAAAAAAAGTAACTCAAGATATTGCTCAATTTTCAAAAAAAACAATTATTTTAGATCCTAGGGTAAAGGGAAGAGTAACAATATTCTCAAATGCCAATTTAGATAGAAATCAAGTATGGGATGTATATCTAAGAACAATTCAGGTTAATGGATTTAGTTCAATTGCTGAGGATGGTTTTGTTAGAATCGTGCCTGAAAATGAGGCTACAAGAGATAAAAATATATTATCAACTTCTTCTTCTGGAGACTACAGAACACTTGTAATACCATTAATTAATAGATCTACTGAAGAAGTTCTTCCAATGATAAAGCCTATAACAGGTAGGCAATCTCATCTTTCAAGCATTCCCTCGATTAACTCAATATTGATTGTAGATAGATTAAGTAATGTCCAAAGAATAAGTGACCTCATTAAAGATTTAGATAAAAACAATACAGCTAAAATTTCAATCATTAAACTTAATAATTTATCTTCAATTGAAGCGGTGAGAATTCTGGATAAATTAAAAGCGCAAAATAATCCAACTATCAACAAGTTTATAGCTATACCTTTTAATCCTTCTAACTCAGTCATAGTTTCAGCAAATGAATATGTAACCTCTAATATTCAAGAGACTCTTAAATCTCTTGATGGTGATGTAAAGTCAAATGACTCAATTGATGTTGTTTATCTAAAATATGCAAAGTCAGCTGATGTAGCAGCAATTCTTAATTCTGTTTCTAGTGGATTTATACCAGATGATGATGGAACAAAAACTGTGATAACGCATCATGAAAAAACTAATTCACTTATTATTTCTTCTGCTGAGTCTAACCTTTCAACAATAAGAAATATTATTTCTCAACTTGATATAAGAAGAGCTCAAGTTTTAGTTGAAGCTATTATTGTTGAGCTATCAGAAACAGCTGCTAGCTCTCTTGGCGTGGAAACTATTTTTAATGGATCAGATAAAGATAGTGTTCCAATAGGGCTATCTCGCTTTGGTGGTTCTGGGCCAGATTTATTATCAATTGTTGGTTCATCTGCAGATGATACTGATGTAACTTTATCAACTACAGCTTCAGCCTCATTATTAAATACTCAAGGTTTAATTGCAGGGTTTGGTGATCTCACTCCTGGAAAAGATAATTTTGTTGGTATCATTAACGCAATAGCTCAGGACTCAAATTCAAACATCCTAGCAACTCCATCACTTATGGCAATGGATAATGAATTAGCCACCTCAATAATAGGTCAAGAAATACCAATTACCACCGGAGAAAGCCTTGGAACAAATAATGCAAATCCTTTCAGAACAACATCACGACAAGAGGTTGGTATTAAGTTAGAGGTAACACCTCAAATAAATGAGGGTAGTTCTGTTGTTATGCAAATAAAAATTGAGGTTTCTGGAGTAGCAGGCGTGCCAATGAGTGGTATAGATATTATCACTAATAAAAGAGCTATAGAAACAACTGCATTAGTCGATAATAATCAAATTATTGTTCTTGGTGGTCTTGTTGATGAGGACAAACAGGATACTGTTTCAAAAGTCCCATTTTTAGGTTCAGTTCCATTATTAGGAAAATTGTTTCAATCTTCATCATCAACAACTATTAAGAAAAACTTAATGGTTTTCCTAAGACCAACCATAATAACTGACTCAGCATCAGCGACGTCTGCTTCAAGTAGTAAGTATAATTATATTAAAGCTAGAGAAGTACTGACTGGCGATACTCAAGAATTAATTGATTTAAGAGATTCCAAAGATTGATGAACATTGTTGAGTTGATCTATGGATAAAGAGAAATTTAAACTACTTCCATATGATTTTATAAAAGAAAATCAAATTATTGCATCTCAATCCGCAGATGGGTTTGAAGTAATATCGCCAAATAAAATTTCATCTGCAATTTATCATGAACTTTATAAGTATTTAAAGAAAGACTTTAATTTAAAAACATGTAGTACTGATAAGTTTAATGAACTTCTCACTAATACATTTACTATTGATGATGCCTCTAATAACATATCAGAAGAATTATCAGATGAGTTTGATCTTCAATCATTTGCGGGTTCGATTTCTGCAACCGAAGATCTTTTGAGTGGTGGTGATGATACTCCAATAATTAAGCTTATAAATGGTGTTATAAGTCAGGCTATTAAGTATAGGGCATCTGATATTCATTTCGAGCCTTACGAAGATAAAATTATAATAAGATATAGAATTGATGGAATATTAAGAGAGGTTTTGTCTCAAGATAATAAAATATCTTCAGTATTAATTTCAAGAATTAAAATCATTTCTGGCTTAGATATTTCTGAACGAAGATTGCCTCAAGATGGAAGGGTGTCACTTTCTCTTGGAGATAAAAGTGTGGATGTAAGAGTATCAACTTTGCCTTCATCATATGGAGAAAGAGTTGTTTTAAGGCTTTTAGATAAACAGTCTGCACAAATTAATATAGATGATTTAGGACTGCCTTCTACTATATTATCAAACTACAAATCATCACTAAAAAACCCAGAGGGGATAATACTGCTCACGGGGCCTACTGGTTCTGGAAAAACAACTACTTTGTATGCTGGATTAAGATATTTAAGTGATTCATCACAAAACATACTCACTGTTGAAGATCCAGTTGAATATACCTTAGAAGGAATAGGTCAAACACAAGTAAATACAAAAACTGGCTATACATTTGCTCGAGGTTTAAGAGCTATTCTTAGGCAAGATCCTGACATAGTAATGGTAGGAGAGATGAGGGATATTGAAACCGCACAAATTGGCATTCAAGCAAGCTTAACAGGTCACCTTGTTTTATCTACCGTTCATACTAATAGCGCCGTTGCTGCTATTACAAGACTAAGAGATATGGGTATTGAATCATTTCTATTAGCATCTAGTTTACGAACTATTATCTCTCAAAGACTAGTTAGAAGATTGTGTTTAGATTGTTGCTATGAAGACGAGCCTACTAATGAGGTTAGTAAATTATTTAATCTTCAAAACGGGCAAAAAATATACAAGTCAGAAGGTTGTAATAAATGTTCAAGTACTGGATACCAAGGACGAATTGCCATTGCTGAGTGCATCCAGGTTGATAAAGGACTTAAAGAAATGATCCACAATAATTCATCAGAAACTGAAATATCAAACTATGTCTTTAAAGATAGTCAATCTATAGATCAGGCATCACGTGATCTATTAATCAATGGTATTACATCTGCGGATGAGTTAATTAGAGTTGGAAATTTAAAAGAAGATGCCAAATTATAAATATACAGCACTAAATAATAATGGATCAAAAAAAATAGGTATTCTTTCAGCGTCATCTGAAAGAGAGGCAAGAAAGTTCATAAAAGAGCTAAAGCTAACTCCAATAAATGTTTCACTTTCAAACAACGATTCTAGATTTAAGTCAAAAATAAAAAACAAGGAAATTATTTTAATGACAAGGCAATTAGCAACTTTATTAGAAGCCAAAACATCGATTATTGATTCATTAAAAATTACAGCAGATCAACTAAATAACAATGATTTGATAGGTATTATTCTCAGCCTACGTGAGGATGTTATTCAAGGAAAAAGATTGGGCCAGTCAATGAAAAAATATCCAGAAGTTTTTAACAATACATATTCATCTTTGGTAACTGCAGGAGATTCTTCTGGGAATCTAGATGTAATATTTAATAAATTAGCAGACTATTTGGAAGAAAGTGC
>CACJBC010000017.1 GCA_902591565.1 uncultured SAR86 cluster bacterium
TTGGAACAGAACCGGTATGGAGAGGAGAGCATGCAGAATATGGCACTGAAAACTCTTTGTTTAATTTCAATAATACTTATTTTGAACTTCTAGCTGCCAAGGGAGATGGTTTGGGAGCCATGCTAGTTAATCATGCGCTTCAAGAAACTGGCGAAGGTTTAATTGGAATAGTTTTTGGAACAGATAATTTAAAAGAAACGCATCAAACACTTTCTGAAAAAGACTTTCTTCTTGGAGATATTACAAATGGAGAAGGTATAAACTTTAAGAATAATAAAACTAGAAAGTGGAAGAATTTATTTTTACCACCGGAGCTGACTAGAGGAATTTTTTCTTTTTTAATTGAACATACAGAAGGAACTTTGCCAATAGCAGATAAGTTTGAACCCTCAATGATTAATAAGTTAGATCATGTTGTAATTAATACAAATGATGCAGACGGATTCATAGGGGTCTATAAAGATGTTTTTAATATTAGACTTGCCCTAGATAAATTTGTTGATGAATGGAAGAGTAGAATGCTATTTTTTAGACTAAACAAAACAACAATTGAAGTTATAGAAAAGAAAAATGACGAGGAGCCAAAAGATTCATTATGGGGTCTATCATGGGAGGTTGATAATATTGAAGAAGCGCATAAGAGGCTTGAAAAAGAAGGCGTAGAAATTTCACCTATTAAAAAAGGTATTAAAGAAAATACAATGGTTGCGACCATAAAGTCCCATACACATAATATACCAACCTTATTGATACAGCATACATGACCGATATAACTTACAACCAAGTATATGCAGTAGGAGTGCCTATAGTCCTCTTTATGATATTCGTCGAAGTTTTAGCATCTAGTTGGAATAAAAAATCTTATTACAACAAAGGCGATACGTTTTGCACTATTGGTTTGCTTATAGGTAATATTGTGATGGTTTATGCTTTCAAGGGTTTAACATTAGCTCTTCATTTTTATGTTTTTCAATTCAAACTTTTTGATATTTCTCAAAGTATGCCCCTTTGGGCAAACTGGATCCTGACTTTTATCTTAATTGATTTTATTTTTTATATTTACCATCGAATGTCCCATAGAGTTAGGTTTCTTTGGGCAATTCATATGAGCCATCACTCAAGTGAAGAGATGAACTTTGCAGTATCTTTTAGACAAGCATGGTTTGGGCCTCTTTCAAAAATACCTTTTTTTATTATTTTGCCTTTGATTGGTTTAGATCCAACAATTATTGCAATCGCAGGAGTTATAAGCACTTTATGGGGCATTGTTGGCCATACTCAAATTATAAATAAGCTCGGACCTTTAGAGTGGATCTTTAACACCCCCTCACATCACAGAGTTCATCATGGCGCTAATGAACAATACATAGATAAAAATTATGGAAATCTTTTAATAATCTGGGACAGATTATTTGGAACCTTTGAGCTGGAAAAAGAATCAGTAAGATATGGTTTAGTAAAAAATGTAAATACATACAACCCTGTAAAAATAACTTTTATGGGTTGGAAAGAAATTCTAGATGACATTAAACAATCTAAAAGCTTGTTAAACTCTTTATATTTATTTTTTGGCCCTCCAAAAACAAAAGAATAAACTCTTTTAATTTAAGAATCTGAAAAGCCAATATATTTAACAAAATCTTTATTATTTGCTCTGGTTGAGCGCACATGATTTGCTGGAAAATCATCATCAGGATAGCCCATAGCTATACAAATCATTATGTTTTGATCATCGGGTATTTGAGCGTATTCTCGGACAACATGAGATTGCATAATTCCTTGCCCATTAATAACACAACCAATCCCTCTTTCCCAGGCAGCTAACACAATTCCATAAGCCAATGATCCAAGACCAAACTGACTAATTGCTGCTGGCTCTAAATATTTATCATAAGTAAGTACGAGTGAGACAGGAGCATCAAACTGCCTAAAACCTCTAAGCATCCAATCCATACGTTTTTCTTTGTCATGCCTTTCGATACCCATGGCCTCAAAAAGCTGAACAGCAACATCGATTTGGTTTTGTCTGTGTACGCCTTCGTACTCTTCTTTATAAGGGAAGTCTCTAACATGCGGTTTGCCAGCCATTGTTTCTTCAATGTTACCTTCTCTGATTTTATTTAACACATCACCAGTAACTGCATGAATATGCCATGTTTGTGTGTTGTAAGATGTTGGAGCCCACTTGGCAGCATCTATAATTTCATCAATTAATTTCTTTGGCACAGGTTTATTCAAAAAACCTCTTACACTTTTTCTTGATTCAGCAAATTCTTTAAAATTCATAATTAATTTTTTATTTTTTTTGATTTTGGCATATTTCATTGTCTTTTAACACGCTCATTTTTATGTATACAATGATAGAAAATGAAATATCAAAATGTTTATAAAATCTTGAGCATTGAAGAATGGGACAAAGCTCAGAAATCAGGATTTATAAATACAAATTTAGATATTAAAGATGGTTTTATTCATTTTTCAACCGCAAGCCAACTAGCAACAAGCCTTGAATTATATTTTTCTAATCATCAAGAGGTCATATTGCTTTTACCTAATATGAAAAAAATTAAAGCTAATCTAAAATACGAATCCACAAAACCTGATAGCAAGAGAAATGGTTTTTTCGCTCATCTTTATGGCGATCTTTCAACAGAAGATATCTCAAAGTCATGGCTAATAAAAAGAGAAGCCTTTAAATTACCGATATCTATTCTCTTAGAAGCAGAGTCTGTTTAGGCAGCTCTAAACTAGACTAGTAGATAAAGTTTGAGTATTCTAAAAAAAGTATGAAACTTAAATTACCATTTTCTAATAAAAATCTTCACTGGACTACAGTAACAAGTGAAAAAGTTCTTTTAGCCATTATAGGCATAGCAACATGTATTGCTGCTGCTCAGTATTTATTTCAAATGTATGAAGCAAGAGAAATATTGTTAGCAGATTTATTTTTATTATTTATATATGTAGAAATCATAGGTATGGTGGGAGCTTTTTATAGCACAAATAGAATACCTGTAACTTTGCCAATAATTATCGCTATAACTGCTCTGTGTAGGTTGATAGTAATGCAAGGAAAAGAGATGGATGCTCTTATGCTAATAGGGGAGGCAAGTGCCGTTCTAATATTAGCTGCAGCTGCATATATTATGAGCCTGAAAGACAAAGTTAGTCTGGAAAAGAAAAAAGAATTCGCTGAAGAAAAGAGTCCTGAAAATTAGGAATGGAAATTTTTACCTATCTGGTTTTTGCCTGGTTTCTTATTCATTTTATAGAATGCTTAATATATAAAAACATTATTGCTAAATCTCCTCATGGTAAAACTAAAGCCACTATTTATACTATTTTATTTGGAGTTCTTTACTTAAGAAGAATCAAGCCGAAGAATTAAAGTTTTCATTGTGGAACTCTTTTATTGCTGAGTCTACTAAAGCATCTCTTTCTTTAAGTTCTTGGTATAAGTTAACTGAATTAAGAGTTTTGCATCTACTTAAAGCTACATATGTTTGACCTGTAGCAAATGCACCATTACCAAGATCAATTGAACAACTTTCTAAAGTTAAGCCCTGTGCCTTATGAATAGTTACAGCCCAACCAAGCTTTAATGGAAACTGTTTAAAAGATGAAACTATTTCCTCTTCCATTTCATCATTATATTCGTCGTATACATACTTAATTTTATTCCACTCTTCTCTTTTAACCTTAAATATTTCGTCTCCAACTTCTACCCTCAAAAACCTTCCCTTTTTATCAGAACAGTTTGTGACCACCCCAATAGTCCCGTTTACCCATCTTCCCTCGCTATCATTTTTAATAAACATTACTTTTGCATCTTTTTTTATTCTGAGATTTCTTGGTGCAGGAAGGTCATTATCGTTAAACTCTCCAAGCTCTTCAGATTTTGCAGAGATAGCAGGGCCATCTATTTCGTTAAGCATTGCCTCATTAATTTGATCGGCTCTATACTTTCTGGTTGTGATTATTAATGAAGACTCACTTTCAAACTCTGGATTAAAACATCTTCTATTTATTTTATTTATAGTTTCCGAAAGATCCTTGCCTAGTCGTATATTGTTTAGCAAAGAATAAAAGTCTTCATCCTCACTTTGTCTAAAAGAATATGTGAGCTCAAAAAAAGCTGGAGCCTTTATTTCTTTAAAGCTGTTGGAGCTAAAAAAATATACAGACTCATATTTTTCATCAATAGCATCAATCTCGTTATCCTTTACTACTGGAGGAAGTTGAAAAAGATCCCCACATGCCAAAACATGAATGCCGCCAAAGGGCTCTGAAGAGTTTCTATGTAGTTTCAAAGTTTCAGATATAGCATCAAGCATTGGAGCCCTAACCATAGAGATTTCATCAATAATAAGTAACTCTAGTTTTTTAAGTAATTTTTTAAATCTTGGATCATTAGACTCTTGAATTTGAGGGAAAATATCAAAACCTATTCTAAAAGCAGAATTAATTGTACTCCCTCCAATATTAAGTGCTGCAACTCCGGTTGGAGCTACAACTATCTTTTTGAGATTATTTTCTTCAAGGACTTTTTCAATTAGTGTGGTTTTACCAGTTCCAGCTGCTCCTGTGAGGTAAATGAATTGTTGAGTATCAGAATCTAACAGTTCAAGAATTTGATCTAACGTGTTATCAAAAGTTTTTAGCTCATCTTTGATACTGGAGTCTTTCATTTATTAAAAAGTATTTTTTGGCATGATTGGATGTAAGATTATATGATAAAAAAACAACTCTTTTGAGAGCCTATATAATTCGTTAAAGTACAAAGTTATAAATGAATATCCAAGACTGTATAGTATGTAGCAGTAATCTAGTCGAGCCATTTCAAACGTCTGATAGTTTAAATTACTGGCACTGTAATTCATGCGAAGCCAGGTTTTTAGACAAAAAACATCATATAGATAAAGACTCTGAAAAGAAAAGATATTTAGAGCATGAGAATATTATTGAAGATCAAGGCTATAGGAATTTTTTGTCTAAACTTTCGGGTCCTTTAATGGATAAAATTAATCCAAATGCAAAGGGTTTAGATTTTGGTTGTGGTCATGGGCCAGCTCTAGCAGATATATTCACAAAGAATAAATATGTAATAGATCTATACGATCCATTCTTTTTTCCCAATAAAGAAATCTTCTCTAAAACATATGACTTTATAACGTGCACTGAAACAGCTGAACATTTCTTTAATCCCAAAAAAGAATTTGACCTTATAAATACATTGCTTAAAAAAGACGGGTGGCTTGGTGTGATGACATGCTTTTTGACCTCTCATGATGCTTTCGATTCATGGCACTATAGAAGAGACCCAACTCATGTTGTATTTTATGCTGAAAAAACTTTTGAGGTTATAGCTAAACAAAGAGATTGGAATTGTGAAATTATTGCTAAAGACGTAGTATTATTTAATAAAAATTAATTGGGGAAGTTTATATGTTTAGCCATGTAATGTTAGGGGCAACTGACATTGAAAAATCAAAAATTTTCTATGACAAGACACTTGGTGTTCTTGGAGCCAGGCCTGGAAAGTTAACACTAGGACATGATGAAAGAAAAAGATACATATATTTTATTGATTATAAAAATAGTTTTTTAATTACTGAACCAATTAATGATCAGGATGCAAGTCATGGAAATGGAGCCACTATTGGATTTCATGCAAGCAGTCCTGAGATGATTGATGAATGGTATGAAGCCGGTAAAAATGCCGGAGGGACTGATGCAGAATTATGTGACCCACCCGGCATAAGAGAGGGGATGGGCATGAAATATTATTTAGCATATTTACTAGACCCATCAGGGAATAAAATTTGTACTATGTATACTTTTCCAAGAAATAAAAAATAAATGACTAAAACAGTTTTTGTTATTTTTTTTATTTTATTAATTATTGCGTCTGTTTTTTATGGGCCAAAGGCATTAAGACTATACAAGCTAGCAAATCTCTATAATGAGAATAAAATTTCAATTAACTTCATTAACATAGACAAGATCTTTCCAATCTCTGAGCGAATACCATCTTCAGATAATCCTCATATCTTTGCTAGAAAAGATTTTCACCTTCCAGATACGTATTATTTTGAGGGTAAAGATGTAAACCTTGAGCAAGGATTATTGCATTTTAAAACTGATGGTTTAATAGTTTTGCATAAGGGAGATTTGTTGTATGAAAATTATTGGAATGGTAATAGGCCAGATAGCCAACACATAGCTTTTTCGGTTACTAAGTCATTTGTTTCAGCTTTAGTCGGCATAGCTTATGATGAGGGCTTAATTGCAAGCATAGAAGACCCTATTACAAAATATTTACCTGACTTTAATGGCACAGGATATGAGGGAGTACGCATTAAAGATATTCTACAAATGTCTTCAGGTGTTAAATGGAACGAAGATTATGCTGATCCAAACTCTGACATAAATAGATACGGAAGAACCATTGCAAAAGGCTCTTCATTTAGAGATTTTGCTAAAAGCCTCAAAAGAGAAAAGGAGCCAGGAACTTTTCATCACTATGTTAGTATTGATACGCAAATTTTAGGGTTCTTACTTACCGAGGTAACAGGCATGCCCCTAAAAGATTACTTATATGAAAAGCTTTGGAACAAAATTGGAATGCAGGACGAGGCCTATTTTATTGTTGATAATAATGGTGTTGAAATGGCTTTAGGAGGCCTTAATGCAACATTAAGAGATTATGCAAAGTTCGGTCTATTGTATGCAAATAGAGGCAGATGGAACGGAGAGGTGATTGTGCCATCTTCATGGGTTGATGCATCACATGAAACAGATGCTCCTCATTTATTACCAGGAGAACACGAGCTTTCATCATCACCATGGGGATATGGCTTTCAATGGTGGGTGCCTGGATTTCCTGATACAGACTTCACTGCATCGGGTATTTATAATCAGTACATATATGTAGACCCAATTAAAAATATTGTTATTGCAAAAACATCTTCAAACCATAGGTTTACTGCTGAAAAAGAATATTCAAAGGCAGCTCATGTGGCTATGTTTAGAGCTATAGCAAAAAGTATTGATTAAAAATGCCAAAAATATATTTAGTTATCTGCACTATATTAGTATTTTCATGTCAGGAGTCACTTCAAGAAAACAAATACACACCTCCTGCTGAAAAAGAATTTTTTAATAACAAGTTTTATATAAATCTTGAAGTCAATGAGTTCTGGACAAGGGCATCAAAGATTAATCTTTTAGATAATCAACAGATTAATTTTGATAAAAGTAATAAAAAAGCATCTTTTGCAATTAATCCAAAAAATATTCAAGACTATATAGATTGTGGAAAAATGAATGACGAACTGTATGTAAATTATATTCAAAGAATTTTTGAATCATCATTGATCATTGAAACAACTATTGAGGCAACCCCATTAAATAATTCTTTAGAAATAGAGATTATTTCAAATTATCAATTTACATCTATTGAAACAGGAACTAGGTGGGATTTTAAAACTAATGAACCTAAATTAATTTTAGTTGGAACTCCTGCATACGGAGCTGAGCCTTATAGAAGGTGTCTTTCTAAAAATCTAATGGAGTCTAACCTTATCAATGCATTAAAGTTAATAGAGTAACTAAATAATAAATATAATTTTTATATTTTTAATAGTTCACTCAAAATGTTATAACCATAAAAAAGTAATTTAAATACATGGGGGGTAGAAATCATGAAAAATAAATTATTAGGAGTATTGTTTTTATTTACTTCAATCAGTCTAACCGCTGGAGATCATGGATCTCATAGTCATGGTGGTATGGGTAACTCAGAGGACTGGGAGATAAAAGCATACACATCAGCTGCACCTGCATTTATTGGAGACCATGCTACTGTTATTGGGGCTTCAGGAAAAGTATTGAGAGAGGGCACAAATGGATGGAGGTGCGAGCCTTTTATGCCTATGCCAAAAGATGGCTTTAAAGACCCACATGAATCTGCAGCTGCATGCTCAGATAAGAATGCTGTTGCTTGGGCGAATGCATACAAATCAAACACTAAACCAGAATTAGATGGAGATGGTTGGATCTGGATGCTCCATGGTGATTTGGGCGTAGACAATTTTAAGCCTTACACTGATGGACAAAAAAATGCAGGACATAAGCATTTTATTGAATCTGGTGCCCATTTAATGTTGATGCCAAAAGACCCGTCTTCAATGGATGGCCAATCTACTGACTATACAACAGGAGCTCCATATGTGATGTTCAAGGGTACGCCTTATGTTCATCTTATGATTCCAGTTAATGGTTATTACGATTACCAACCAGAGTCAGCACCTAAATAAAAAAGAAGCGCTGCCAGAAGGCAGCGCCTGCTTAAAATTAAAAAACTAATTAGCATCTTTGAATAGTCTTTAATATTGTTTCTAAGATAAATTAAGGTTATCTTTATAGTTCACTTGGGGGACTAATATGGAAAGATACACAAATTTTAAAGATTTTTATCCTTACTATTTAAGCGAGCATAGCAACAAAACAACAAAATTATTACATTTTATTGGAACCACTATAGCCATCTATCTTTACATCAGGTTCTTCATGACCTTTGATTTAATGTATTTACTGTATTCATTATTAGCTGGATATGGGTTTGCATGGATAGGTCATTTTTTTGTTGAGAAAAATAAACCAGCAACCTTTAAGTATCCTTTTTGGAGTTTTATTGGTGATCATAAGATGTACTTAGAAATACTTCAGGGCAAACATAAAATCATTTAATACCTTATGGAAACATATCAAATAGTTATTTTGGGGCTATTCTTTGGTCTTGTACTTTTAGAAATCATATACACAAATTTCTTCAGCAAACATAACCAAAGGCCAAAAGATGGAGTGGTTGAACTATTTGGCTTCTTTCAATTGAATTTTCTTGTGCTTCCATTGGTTTTTGGTTTTGGCTATGGTTTAACTGAAACTTTTTTTCCAGCCACCAAGGGCCTAATTTCTGAATGGGGGTTTTTTGCAATATTTGGCTTGCTTTTAATATTTGATGATTTAACTCAATACTGGTGGCACAGAACTTGCCACAATGTACCTGTCCTATACAACTTACATAGAGCACATCATGATTCTGAGTATATGTCTATTAAAATTGTTTATAGAAATGCTCTTTTATATTACATATTAATGCCAGGACTTTGGTTTGCAGGCGCTCTTTTTTATTTAGGGTCAGGATGGGTTTATGCAGTATATATTGTAATAAAGCAAGCAGTTATTTATGGAGCTCATACTGATTTAAGATGGGATAAAAAGCTTTATGAGATTAAATGGATGAATCCTATTATGTGGATTCTTGAAAGGACTATATCCACACCGTCAACACATTGGATGCATCATGGGAAACATCTTAGTGACGAGAATACTAACTATAAGGGCAACTATGGTAATTTATTATTTCTTTGGGATGTCATATTTGGTACTGCAAAAATAACTAGAAAATATCCAAAAGAAGTTGGGGTTGAAAATTTATCAGAGGTATCCGCATTAACTCAATTATTTTGGCCAATTTTCAGATCTTCGCAGGAACCAAAAACTGAAAAAGTTTAAATGCTAGATTTTGATTCTTTCTTTTGGGAGAATCCTCCGTGGGGAAACGGTAATAAAAAATATAGATTAGGATTAAAGCCAATATCTAAAGATGAATGGATAGATAGAAAAATTGGACCAAATTTATATGAACATAAGAAAAAATTACTGGATAGCAAATACAATGATGTCATTGCTGTTACAAGTGATTCATTTGAAGCTCAAGAGCTCCTAGGTCAAAAATTCAACTTAAAAAAGTTAGTTTATCCTGATGCAATTGCAGACATGAGCTTACTTATTCAAGATGATTTATGCTTAATTAGAGCAAATGGAAATCAAGAGCTCTTAGCGGCCAGCGTATGCTCACCAAGTTATTGGAATTTAAAATCAAAAATTGGAAAACCGCTAAAAGATATTCACCAACCGGTAACTACACTCAATGAAAAAATTGGCGAGAGAATTCATACATTCATAAAACAGGCGCCTATAATGAAACCTTTTGCAAGGCAAAATTGGTTAATACACGGAGACACAAAAAGATTTCACTTGTCTGAAGAGGTTTCATTGTCAAAAGAACCATCAAAATGGTTTGTAAGATCAGAAAGAGAAACACTTTGCAGATTCCATGAAGATTATTCATTATTCACTATTAATGTTATCTTCCAGCCACTTTCATTGATTCATAATTACCCTGAGCAAAAACAAAACTTATTATCCAGCATCAAGACATTTGATGCAGAAGAAATAGATTATTTTGGAGGCTATGAAAAAGTAAGCCTATTACATAAATACCTTTTGTCATAGATATATAAAATATTTATATATATTATGGGGTATATATGAAATTTAATAGCTATAAAAATTTAGTAAACGCCTCAAAAGAAGCTCATAAAAAGTGGCGGATGATACCAGCGCCTCAAAGAGGGGAGATAATAAGAGAATTTGGCAATGAATTAAGAAATAACAAAACTGAGTTAGCAAAAGTTATCACTGAAGAAGCAAGAAAAATTGTTTCTGAAGCAGAAGGAGAAGTCCAAGAGGCAATTGATATGTGTGATTTTGCTACTGGTTTAAGTAGGCAGCTTTATGGATTAACCATGCCAAGCGAAAGGCCTGATCATAGATTGCAAGAGTTATGGCAGCCACTTGGTGTAGTCGGTTGTATCACAGCTTTTAATTTTCCAATCGCTGTATTTGCATGGAATTTTTGTTTAGCTTCTGTATGCGGCAATAGCATCATTTGGAAGCCAAGCCCTCACACAACAAAGTGTGCAGATGCTATAAAAAGAATATGGGATAAAGTTGCTGATGAACATAAAGAATTAGTAATCATTCTAAATGGAGGCAATCAAGAAGCAGTAGCTTTGTGTGAAGATCCAAATATTCCACTCATTTCTGCTACTGGCAGCACCAAAATGGGCAAAGAGTTAGCGCCATTAGTATCAGCAAGACTTGGCAGAACTTTGTTGGAATTAGGCGGAAATAATGCTGCAATTATTTGTTCAACAGCAGACTTGAACCTGACTGTAAAAGGAGTGACCTTCTCAGCAGCAGGAACAACTGGTCAAAGATGTACATCCTTGAGAAGAGCCTTTGTTCATGAAGAAATTTATGATGAATTTATGGATAAGCTACATGCATATTATGCAACTTTAAAAATCGGAGATCCTTCTGATCCATCATCTCAATTGGGCCCATTAATTTCTAAAAACAGTTTTGATGATATGCAAAATACGTTGAACGCATTGAAAAATAAGGATGTAAAAATATATGGTGGGCATAGACTTGAACTTGGTGACCTAGAAGAATTTTATGTAATGCCTGCTATTGTTGAAGTATCCAAAATTGAGGATGAAATGCTTGAGGAAACATTTGCTCCAATTCTTTATGTTAAAAAATTTAGTGATTTAAAAGATGCAATACACATGCAAAATAATGTAAAACAAGGATTAAGTAGCTCTATATTTACTAATGATTTAAAAGAA
The DNA here is from genome assembly GCA_902591565.1 of uncultured SAR86 cluster bacterium. Lineage (GTDB taxonomy): Bacteria > Pseudomonadota > Gammaproteobacteria > Magnimaribacterales > D2472 > SCGC-AAA076-P13. The sequence goes on from CACJBC010000017.1 coordinate 11,544, forward strand.
TCTGAATTATTTTTAAGCTCCGAGGGAAGTGATTGTGGAATTGCTAATGTGAATATTGGAACGAGCGGAGCTGAAATTGGAGGAGCATTTGGTGGTGAAAAAGATACAGGAGGTGGAAGAGAATCAGGCTCAGATTCTTGGAAGGCTTACATGCGCAGAGTTACCGCAACAGTTAATTATGGTAGTGAGCTTCCACTTGCTCAGGGAGTAGAGTTTGATGAAAACTAAGATTGCTATAATTGGAAAAGGTAATATTGGCTGGGCTATTAAACAATTATTAAAAGATGATTATGAAATTAAGCATGGCGATATTGCCGAGGGTCTTGATGCTCGTGATATTAATCAAGTTCGAGAATTTCTAAAAGATACGGATGCGGTAATATCAGCTGGACCATTTGCTATAAATAAAAATATCGGAACTGTAGCAGCTGAAATGAGTATTGGTTATTTTGATTTAACTGAAGATGTTGAAACTACAGAATTTATTCGAAATGTTAAATCAAAAAGTGTCATGATGCCTCAATGTGGACTAGCTCCAGGGGCTATAAATATTTGTGCTGCTGGAATGATTGAAAAATTTGATAATGTAAAAGAAGTTATGATGAGAGTTGGCGCACTTCCAAGATTTACCAATAATGAAATGAGCTACTATCTTAGCTGGTCCACGAATGGCCTGATTAATGAGTATTGCAATGAAGCTGATGCTATATATGAAGGAAAGCCAATAAAAGTAATGCCATTGGAAGGTGCTGAAAAACTAACAATTGAAGGCGAGTCATATGAGGCTTTTAATACAAGTGGTGGTTGCGCAACAATGTGTGAAACTTATGAAAATAAGGTAGAAAATCTTTCATATAAAACTATTAGATATCCAGGCCATCTAAATCATATGAAGTTTTTATTTAATGATCTACATCTAAAGAAAAACAAAGATGTTTTAGAAAAGCTTTTTGATAAAGAAGTTCCAAGAACAACAAATGACGTAATTGTTTTTTATGTAAAGGTCATTGGAGAAATCGATGGAGTACTCCAAGAGAAAACTTATTTAAAGAAAATATACGGCGATGATAAATTTAGTGCAATTCAAAGAACTACTGCTTCAGGAGTCTGCAGTGTTTTAGACATGTATGTTAATGGAAAAATTAAATCTAAAGGTTTTATTAAGCAGGAGTCAGTTTCTTGGAATGATTTTATAGATAATAAATTTGGTAAAGTTTATATTTAGGCTTATAAATCTTCAGACGAAAGTACATATAAAAGGTACAATACAAAGAATTATGAAAACAAAAAATTTATGTGCAGCATTGCTGGTTTTGGTAATTTTTTCAGGATGTGCTTTGATCACAGACGAATATCAAGTAAACCAAAAAAAAGCAATTGCATTTTTGCTTGAAGACTTACCTATGCCCGATGATATTGAGATTATAAAAGCACCTACTTTTTTACTAGGCACAGGTGAAGCAATTTCTGGAAGAATTATATCTAAATCTGGTTATAGTCCTGCTGAGAATTTGATATTTTACGGAAACGAGGCTTCATCAACAGGCTGGACGCTAGAATCTTCAAAAGTTGGCGAAGAGGTAACTTTAGTTTTTTCAAAAAGCGGAAGGTTTGCAACTATCTATATAACACCGCGTAATACAATTAGTGGCTTTTTTGTTGGTGATATCGGTAGTAATATTGATATTACTATTGTTCATCCAGACGCGGTAGGTATTCAAAATCCATACTCACCGTAATTAAAAAGTTTTAAGTTATGAAAGAATTAGTTTTATTAAGCACTTCACATATAGTCATCGTTTCTTTGTGCATATTATCTATAATTTATATTCCAAAATATTTTTCTAACAAGTCTTCAAGACAAAAAGATTTATTAATGAAGACTATTATTCTTATATTATTAATTAATCAAGGAATGGACTTTTATAGAGAAGGTCTTATTTCCGGGCAGTGGCAAGAGGGACTGCCGCTCCATCTATGCGATTTTTCAACTATAGCTATCATTCTTTATTTTATAACGCAAAATAGAAATTTTTTTGTTTTTGCATTCTTTTTTGGTATTGCTGGAGGAGGGATGTCAATACTGACTCCTGATACAGTCTATGGATTCCCTTATATAGGATATATACAAAGTCAAATTGGTCACACCATGATATTAATGGGAGTTACATATGCAATGATAATTGATAAACAAAGACCATATCTTAAAGATGTGATTAAAGCTCTCTTTTACGCTAGTATTCTGCTAATTTTTACATACTTCATGAATTATATGCTTGGTACAAATTATTGGTTCTTAGCCGAGAAACCTGTTGGAGATAATATAACCTCATTTATGAGACCAGAGCCTTTTCATATCATTGATCTATATATAGCAGCAGTTTTGATTTGTTATGCAATGTATTTGCCATATTATTTAAGAGACCTAAAGCAAAACTAATTTCATGCATCAATCAGATAAAATAGTATCTAGAAATCAGATTCCAAATAAATATTGGGCTTCAAGACCTAAAATAGTTCAGTCATTAGCAAGATTGTTTTTGAAATTATTTGGATGGAAAGTAGAGGGTGTTGTTCCGCCAGTAAAAGGTAATGAAAATATAATAATTATAGCAGGGCCTCATACTTCAAATTGGGATGGTATTTTTGGTTTTGCTGCAATATTAGGTTTAGATGCAAAAATAACTTTTTTTGGCAAACATAGTCTTTTTAATAAACCAATCCTTGGGACTTTTTTAAAGTACATGGGAGGCATACCTGTTGATAAAGCAAAACCAGGATCTGGATTGACTGATGTGGCTATTAAAAATATGAAAAGATTTAATGGCTCATTAATAGCTATGGCGCCTGAGGGCACAAGAGCAAAGACTGAAAAAATGAAATCAGGTTTTTTAAGGATTGCAAAAGCTGTTGAAGGTCAAATTTTTCTTGGTGCTTTCGACTTTGGAAAAAAAAGGATTTTTCTAGATAAATTTTATATCCCATCAGGCGATAATGAAAAAGACTTGATGTGGGTAAGAAATTACTTCATGCAATATCAAGCCAAGCGACCAGAAAATTATTAAAGATTTGGACCCAATTAAAATATTAGGCATTAAGCAATCTTTTTCAAAAGAGCTAATAAAGCATATATATTATTTGAATGAAGAAAATACTCCTGAGGTAGGAAGTTTACCTTCAGTTAAATCCCTAGAAGAATTAATAAAAATGAGCTCAAATGCTTTGTATTTATCAAAAAACGATGAGGTAATTGGTTTTATAATTTGTTTCAGAGAAAATTCAGTTTACGGGTCAGAAAACTATAAGTTTTTTAATAATAAAAACAAAAAGTTTTTATATATTGATAGAGTCGTAGTTAAAGATGGTTATCGCAGAATGGGCCATGGCACTAAAGTCTATAAACACCTTGATAAAATTGCATCTGAACATCTTTTACCCATTTGTTGTGAAGTAAATTCTATTCCAAAAAATGATGTATCTATAAATTTTCATATTAATAATGGATATAAAGAGGTAGGAGAAAGAGATTTTAAAAATCATTCTGTTAAATACTTCGAAAAAAAATATATAAAATAAACGTGCTTTTTTTAAACATATTAACTTTAAATAAGTTAATCTTAGTTAATGTTTACTGAAACCACATTACTCTTTAAGACTATCCTTATCCTATCCGGTCAAATTGGTATTGTGTTCGGTATTGCATATTTTTTAATTAAACGCGCTAAATATGCTTTTGAAAATAATACAAAACTTTTTGGATATTCATTCAGAGCAGCAATGAATATGAATAAAGAGTTAGATTTAGTTCCATACATAGAATCACCCTCAAACTATCCGATTGATATGACCAAAACAATTAAAAAAAATCATTTTGAGCATGTTGATACAAAAAAAGCACATGACAAAGAGCAGGCATTAGAATTCTTAAGAGATGGATATGCTTATAAACAAAAAGATAGTTTATTCTTCATTACAATTTTCTGGTTCATAACTCTTTTTGGAACACTTTTTTTATCAACCTCAGATTTAAGTTTGTTTGCTGGTTTATCACTTTTTACTTTTCAGAGTATTGCGTTCGGAATTCTATTAGGATTTATTATTCTAATGATGGATGAGAATGACGGAATTAAAGCATTAAAAATTGTGCTGCTTGTTACTATGCTCACTGGTTATATTGGATACAGTGACTTTTATTCTTTTTCTGAGAATATAGGACTTCAATTTTTTCTATTACTTTCTTTATTGGGTCTTATAATATTAAGTTTTATAAGAACTGCGATAAGTTTTAGCAGAAAGGCTACAAGGTGGCAGGCTATTTTTGGTGCAGTAATCTTTTCAATATTTTTATTAGTAGACTTTAATTATATAAAGAAGCAAGAAGGAATTATGGGTATGAATAACTGGCAAACAGCATTTGATATGGCTTTTACACTTTACTTAGATATGATTAATTTATTACTTGAAATTCTCGATGCAATGGGGAATAGTTAAATTTCTTTTAACATAACTCTTTACAACAAACATAGAAATGACTAGTCTTTATTAATGTCAATTTATAAATGTAATGAGTGTGGAATGTCAGTGAAAACATCATGTGGAGAATGTGATAATCCGTTAATGGATGGTTTATTAGATCTAGATGATGGCTCTCAAGTCAGGATATCTCAATGTAAACAAGCTGAATGTTCAAATTTTAATGGAAAGATAAAATCACCGCTATGTTGTGGTAATGATATGTCTTGTTCCATCTAATTGAATTAATTAAGAAATTTATAAACATATATTGTCTTATTTGATTAGTTTTTTAGGTTCTTACTTTCCCCTTTTTTCGTAATCTAATAGATTCAGGTGTAACCTCTACCAATTCATCATCTTCTATAAATTCTAAAGCTTGCTCTAAAGTGTGTTTTATATGAGGTACTAGAATTAAATTTTCATCTGTTCCAGAAGCCCTTATGTTAGTTAATTGTTTTGCTTTTGTAGGATTAACTGGCAAGTCATTATCTCTTGAGTGTAGACCTACAATTTGACCAACATAAACTTCTTGGCCATGACCAAGAAAAAGCTTCCCTCGATTTTGTAGGTTAAATAATGCATAAGCTAGAGTCTTTCCTGCAGTCATAGCATACATAACACCATTACTTCTTTTGGCAATCTCACCTGTTTTTACTGGTCCATAATGATCAAATACACTTGTCATAATCCCAGTGCCGCTAGTAATTGTTAAAAAATGTGATCTAAAGCCTATAATGCCTCTTGAAGGTGCTATAAATTCTAACCTAACCCTCCCTTTACCGTCTGGTTGCATATTTTTTAGCTCAGCTTTTCTTGGGCCAAGTTCTTCTATTACAGATCCCTGATGTATTTCTTCAACATCAATGACAATTTGTTCAAACGGCTCATGTATCTCATCTCCTACATTCTTTTGAACCACCTGTGGTTTAGATATAGCTAACTCAAAACCTTCTCTGCGCATAGTTTCAATCAATACTGATAAATGGAGTTCACCTCGCCCAGATACTATGAACTTATCTGGACTATCTCCTTGAGCAACTCTTAGTGCAACATTTGAAATTAACTCTTTTTCTAATCTTTCTTTTATGTTTCTAGACGTAACAAATTTACCCTCACGGCCTGCAAAAGGTGAATCATTTACTTGAAAAGTCATACTTACTGTTGGTTCATCAACAGAAAGAGGAGGTAGTGACTCAACGTTCATGGGGTCACAAATTGTGTCAGAGATATTGAGCTTATCGATACCAGTAATACATACTATTGAACCAGCTTCAGCTTTTGTTACTTCAACCCTATCAAGTCCAACATATCCCATTACTTGAAGAATTTTACCTTTTCTTATTTCGCCATCCCTATTAATGATAGCCACTTGATCATTTGGTTTTACGGAGCCTTGTTTTATTCTTCCAATACCTATTACACCAACATAACTATTGCTATCTAATGCACTTATTTGTAATTGAAG
>CACJBC010000018.1 GCA_902591565.1 uncultured SAR86 cluster bacterium
TTATGAATAGGATTAAAAGCTAGCATTCTTAATATACAAACTTCCAGGGCCTCTTTTGGACTTGGATGAGCATTGAATTTAGAAAAGGAATTGACTGCAATCTCGTATAAAAGCTGGCAAAACTCGCTATCAATATTGGCTGCTAAATTTTTAATATCTGTGTCGGTTGAATTATTTAAAACTTTTTCTATTGAAGCTTTATGTAAAATTGAGATCAGACTACTAAGAATTACTTCATATTCTGGAGATAGTTCTTCTATTTTTGATAGTGCTTCATAAGCACCAATACCGTCTCCATCAATAATTGCTTCAATCAATGCAACTAAAAATGAATTATCAATTGTTCCCAGCAATTCTTTGACATTAGGTGATTTAAGAGCACCGCTGCCATGAGCGATTGCCTGATCTAATAATGTCAATGAATCTCTTACTGATCCTGAGGCAGCATCTGAAATTAAATCAACACTTTCTTGATCATAATTAATATTTTCTGATTTTAGAATTTTCTGTAAATGATTAGATAAAACTGTTACGCCAACTGTTTTTAGATTTAATTGTAAACATCTGGATTGAACTGTTTTTGGTAACTTTTCTGGATTAGTTGTCGCTAAAATAAAAACCACATGCTTTGGTGGTTCTTCAAGGTTCTTTAACAATGCATTAAAACTTTCAGTAGTTAACATATGAGCCTCATCAAGCAAATATACTTTATATCGTCCATTTGCAGGGGACTGGGGAACTGTTTGCAATAACTCTTTCATTGCATCTATGCCTCGTTGAGAGGCAGCATCTTGCTCATAAAAATCTAAGGATCTACCCAATTTAACTTCTTCACAATTTACACATTTATTGCATGGTATAGCTACTGGTTTTTCTGAAGATGAACAATTAAGGCATTTTGCAAGAATTCTTGCAAGAGTTGTTTTGCCAACACCTCTTGTACCAGAAAAAATAAAAGCTTGATGAATTCTATCTTGAAGAATGCTATTAGCGAGTGCTTGTATTACATGCTCTTGGCCAACAACTTCTTCAAAGCTAGATGGTCTATATTTTCTTGCTAAAACCTCGTATGACATTGCGATAAATCATAACATGAGCTAAGTAAAAACTGAGTCAATTTCTTCAAAACTAAAGCCTCTATTTTGTAAAAAAGTCTTTTGTTTATTTAATTCTTTAAAATCCATCGCCTTACCTTTTTTAAATTTTTTATTAAAGGCTTTTAAGGCAGCATCTTTCCAGCCACCTTCATTTTCTATTGCTTGATAGGCAATATTTTCAATAATTCCTCGCGCGATAAGTTCATACATAATTTTTTTTGGGCCGAAACCTTTTCTTTTTCGGCTGACCACATATTCCTCTGAGTAACGAGTGTCATTTAACAGATTTTTTTCAATAAGATTATTGATTACCGAGTTAACTATTTCTTCCTCACTAAATTTATTAAGCAGTTTTCCTGTTAACTCTTTTTGGGAATGTTCTCTTCTAGAAAGAATATCTAATGCTTTATTATAAACAACTTTAAAAGCATCATCGTTCATTTAGTCAAAAGGCACTACACGGGATTTACCATTTCTCTTAATAATTCTTACTCTTTGATTTTTTGAATAATTATATGAGCTAGCTTCTTGAATAATTGAAATTAACCTACCTGCATCAGTTTCGATTAATAATTCGACGCCATCTTTTTTGGTAAGATTTGATCCAATCTCAGACCCAACTCTTGATCCAATAAGACCTCCAACTATTGATGCTATATCTGACTCAGTCTCAGAATCAGTTACGCTTTTTCCAGCAGCTCCTCCGATCAAAGCTCCGGCAACAGCTCCTTTTTCTCTATCGCCCTCAATAGTAACTGAAGTTATATCTATAATTGTTCCTAAAACAACATATTGTTGTTTTTGTGCATCAGACCTAGAGACAATATCTGGTGAGTACGAATAATTCACACAACTCACAACACTTAACAATAGAAATGACAATACTAAATTCTTATTCATTTATTACTTCCTCATTTAGCTTAAAATAACTCAGCAGATCTTCAGTAATTACATAAAATTTCTTATTTTTATTAAACCCACTAAGAAGTTTAACTGCATAAACTCTATCAGAATATTTGGACTCCAGAATTTCAATAGAATCGCCTTTGTTTAATCTTTGTAGGTCTCGTGAATCTACTACAGAGAAGATATCCCAGTTTCCAAATGTTCTTGCGTGAAAAGTATTATATGCATCACTTGGCATGTGATACAGAACTTTGCTATCTGAAGTTAAGCGGTTGCTTCTGGTATCTAATGTCCATATATCGCCTTCATTGATAAGATTTTCTTGATTGCCAAAGACGTTATTAATGTTAAAAATTAAGACAAAAATTATTAATAATCTCATAATCATTTTGACAATATACACTTAATAAAGTTCTATGCAATAAAAAAAAAGTTAAATAAAAATATTGAAAAAGTAAATAATATACCAATATATATGTTAGCAGAGATGCCAATTGGGTCTCTATATATATAACATGCATGCCTTAGGGGTGCTTATACTTAGTCGCTATAAGGAGGACTATTATGATACTTAACTTTACAGATCCATTTTTTACAACACGTGTATTGGGATTTGAACCTTTATTTGATAGATTGCAAAGACTTTCTGAATCATCTGATAGATCATCAAGCTATCCACCATACAACATTAGAAAAGATGGTAATCACTTTGCAATTGAAATAGCAGTTGCAGGTCTTACAAAAAAAGACATTGATATTGAGCTTGCTGATGGCGTTTTATCTGTCAGTTATGATGGACCTAGTACTGAGGTTGTTAATGATAAAAATGAAGTGGTATACCAGGGAATTGCTCAAAGAGCTTTTAAACAGCAATTTACATTGTCCAATGATGTAGTTGTTCAAGGGGCTGATCTAATTAATGGCTTGCTAACCATTAATCTAGAAAAAATAATTCCTGATGAGAAAAAACCAAGAACTATTGAAATTAAAACTCCAAAAAGAATCTCAGGATAATAGATACCAACACATCTTAGGGGTGCCTCAGGCATCCCTAATTTTATTGATTAAGGTAATATAACTTTATGAAAGTTATTAAATGCATCTTATCTTTACTAATTTTCTCAAATATTAGCTTTGGGAATCCAGTAGAAACAGGACACGCTAGTGTTTCTATCATTAAATTCGATCCAAATTTATCGCAAAAAAATGAGTTATTTATTGGTATTAAGATGGATATGCAAAAAAATTGGCATACCTATTGGAAAAACCCTGGTGATTCTGGAGGACCAATAAATGCTGTATGGTCTTTGCCTAAAAATGTAACTATTGAAGGTCCATTATGGCCAACACCACAACTTTTACCATATCCACCACTAATGACATATGGCTATAAGGATTTTGTAATTTTCCCTTATAAGATACTTTACAAAGATATAAATGATTTAACTTTTATTGAGGCTGATATTGATTTTTTAATTTGTGATGATGTTTGCGTGCCTGAAAAAGCTAATATCAAATCGATTTTTGAAAATCTTGAAGAAACTCTAGTACTTGAAGAGTGGATATCGAAAGTACCAAATACCATCTACCCTGTTCTAGGAAATCAAACAAAAGAATTTCTTGAAATTAGATTTTCATATAACAACAAAATTGAAAATATATATTATTTTTCAGAAAACCATAACACAGTTTTACATTCTGGCAAACAAGTCCTCATCAAAGAAGATAATAATTGGCTTTTAAAGATTCCCTTACTGCTTGAAAATTCAAAAATCTCATCAATAGAGGGTGTTATAAAAATTAATGAAGATTCATATCTTGTTAAAACGGATGTGACAAAAAATCCATTAGAAAATATAAGCATGTCTATGCTTCAAGCAATTATTTTTGCATTTATTGGGGGTATTATTTTAAATTTGATGCCATGTGTTTTTCCAATTATTTCTTTGAAAATACTGAGCTTTGTATCAATGGGTGGAAGTTCTAAAAGAAAAATAAGAACACATTCTCTCATCTTTAGCTTAGGGGTAATCATTTCTTTTATAGCAATCGCCCTCGCTCTTTTAGCTTTAAAAGTAGGAGGAACTTCAGTTGGATGGGGCTTCCAGCTTCAATCACCATTTATTGTAGGAATTTTATCAATTGTGATGTTTATTATTGGTCTCATTTTATTAACTAATATAGAGATTGGAGCTTCCATGACAAAACTTGGTAGAGTTGGCATGAATCAAACTACTTATTCTAGCTCTTTTCTTACTGGTATTCTGGCTGTTGTAGTTGCTTCGCCTTGTACTGCACCATTTATGGGCGCAGCTATAGGCTATGCTTTAATTCAACCATCGTTTGTAACATTGCCAATATTTATAGCTCTTGGTACAGGTTTTGCCTTTCCTTATTTGATTCTTTCATATAAACCAGAATTGGTGGAGGTTTTGCCAAAATCTGGAGAATGGATGCTTAAATTAAAAGAATTTTTTGCTTTTCCTATGTTTGCTACAGCACTGTGGTTGTTATGGGTATTTAGCTTGCAAACATCAGCCGATGCTCTTATTGAACTTTTATTAGTTTTATTATTAATAAGTTTACTGGTTTGGTTGATGTCTAATACTTCAACAAAAATCATGAGAATAATTTTATTATTGGCTTTAGGTTCATTATTGCTAGTACAAATCCAGAGCCTAGCCTCTGTTAAGGTAAGTGTGTCTGATAGTAAAGATAGACAAGATGTAACAATTTGGACAAAAGAAATTGAGGAAGAGCTTCAAGCCCAAAATAAGCCATATCTTATTAATTATACTGCTGCCTGGTGTATTACATGTCAAGCCAATGATAAGGTTGCTTTGTCTAGATCAAGTGTAAAGAAATTTTTTAAAGAAAATAATATTGAATATATTGTTGCGGATTGGACTAATAAAAATAAAGATATTCTTAATGCTTTAAAAATTTATGGTAGAAGCGGTGTGCCATTATACGTCTATTGGAAACCAGGAATGGAAAAGCCTGAAATTCTTCCAGCAATTCTTACCGAAAATATTGTTTTAGATGCTCTAAAATAATTTAAATTAAAATAATTTTATAAACTATAAAAAATAACTATAATTACTCTCAACGATTCTAAAATGAGGAAATCTTATGAGCGCTAGCCCTTTTGTCTTATTCGGAAACATACATATTGTTACAATGTTAAGTATCCTAGCAGCATCAGTTTTTATACCTTTAATATATAAAAATAAATCTGTAGCTCAAAAATCAGTAATGACAAAAATTATTGCATATATTGTGATAGCTCATGTAGTTATCTCGCCTTTTAAAGATCTATTTATTCTTGAAAACCCTTATAACTGGAGGGAAGTCCTGCCATTCCACATGTGTGATCTTTCTGAAATATTTTTAGCTTGGTTTTTATTGGGCGGACCAAAAATTTTATATAAATGTGCTTTTTTTTGGGGTATAGGTGGAGCCACTATGGCAATTGTTACACCTGACATTTCTCATCATGATTTGGATTATGCTTTCTTTATGATTGGTCATGGAATGATTGTTATTGGGGTAATGTATGCAACAATTGCTCTTAATAATAGGCCATATGCAAAAGATATTTTAACTGTCTCATTTATTACTGCATGCATATTATTGCCTATTACCTACTTGATCAACTTAATACTTGGTGAGCCAGCAAACTTTTGGTACTTAATGGCAAAACCTGCAGGAGCTAGTCTAATGGATGCTTTTCCAGAGCCACCCATGCATTTGCTTGTATTAACACCGCTTGCATTGGTAATGTTTTTCTTAATATATAGTCCTTACTTTATTAAAGATAGATTACAAAAATAAACACTAGCGCTTTGCTATATTTGAATAAATACGATATAAATTGATATTAATTTAATGCAAATATAAAAATGGAAAATTTTATTGAGCTTCTCTCAGATGTATGGAACAGAGGTTTTTTAGGCATTAACCTAGGAGCAATAATTTCATCATTGGTTGTTATATTAATAGCATTGCTTTTTAGAGGCTTTATTATATCTGTAATTATTAATTCTTTAAGCAGGCTTGCAGAAAAAACAGAATCAAAGATTGATGACGAAATACTAAATGCGTTAAAGAAACCAATTGGGTTAATTCCAATCACAATAGCGCTATATTTATGTACGTTAATACTGCCTATAAATGGGTTGGCTGGAGATATAGCAACAAACATAGTAAAAGCCTTTGTTATATTCACTATCTTTAGTGCCCTATCTAATTCCGTTAAACCGATATTTGAAGCGCTATCCACCAGCTCATGGCTAACCGCTTCAATGCAAATGTGGCTTGAAAGAGCATCTAGATTTATTGTTTGGATAATTGGTGTTGCAATAATCTTAGATATATTTGGTATTAAAATTGGTCCGCTTGTGGCAGGTCTTGGCCTTTTTTCAGTTGCGGTAGCTCTTGGAGCGCAAGATTTCTTTAAAAACTTAATTGCTGGTATTTTAGTTATTGGAGAACATAGATTTCAGCCTGGTGACAGAATTGAAGTAAAAGGACAGTTACATGGAATAGTTGAAACAATTGGTTTTAGATCTACAGTTATCAGGAATTTTGATACGGCTCCAATGACAATTCCTAATAAAGATCTTTCTGATGTAAAACTTATCAATCATGGCGAAATGACCAATAGAAGAGTTAATTGGAAAATCAATCTTGTATACTCAACCTCAATTGAACAATTAGAATCAATTAGATCTGATATAAAAAGTTACATTAATGAAAGTGATGACTTTATTAAAAATGATGAAATAGAGCACGTCGTTAGAGTTATCGAATTGGGTTCAAGCTCCATTGATATCATGATAGTAGCTTATTGTGAGCCTGTTAGCTTTGTTGATTTTAATCTTATTAAAGAAAATTTAATTTTCAATATTATGAAAATCGTTAAAGCAAATGGATCAGAATTTGCATACCCGTCTTCATCACTCTATATTGAAAGTATGCCTAAAACATAATCTAATTCTTTAAGCATGAGCGATCAATCTATACTCTCTATTGCTATCATTACGCTTCTAGGTTTGTTTATTTGGAGTAAATATCGATATGACGCACTAGCTGCTGGAGCGTTGGTAATTTTAATAATTCTTGGGGTTATTCCGGCGAATCAAGCATTTGATGGTTTCGCCCATCCTGCAGTAATCACTGTAGCTTTAGTCCTAATTATCAGCCAAGGTCTTAAAAATTCTGGGCTCACAGGATTAGTTGGTAAACTAATTGGAGGAAGAAGTTTTACAAAATTTCAATTTTTAATTTGTCTTCTGTTGATAGCAGCAGTTTTATCTTCATTTATAAATAATATTGGAGCTCTAGCTATTCTGCTGCCCATCACTTTAAATATTTGCCAGAAAATGGATTGGCATCCTTCAAGATTTTTGATGCCTTTAGCTTTTGCATGTATTTTAGGCGGAATGAATACTACCATTGGAACTCCACCAAACATTATAATTTCTGAGTATAAATCAACAATATCAGAAGCAGGTTTTAATTTTTTTGATTTCTCATACGTAGGACTTTCAATAACAGTTTTAAGCATTCTATTTATTGCGGTAGTTGGCAATAGATTAATTCGTTTAAGGGATGATGCTACTTCTGGATCTTCATTAATTGACTTGAAGGGATATTTATTTGAAGTGGAGGTGAATGAATCAAGTTCAGCTGTTGGCATGACTTTATCTGCATTTAAAAAAGAAGCAGGAGAAGATACAGAGGTTCTAGGTATTGTTAATGAAAATGGTGGTGTAAAAAAAGTCAAAAATAATTTAAGGATTAAAGCTGGACAAATATTAGTTATTAAAACACCTCCTGATGATATCGCATCAATACTTAATGTTTTTGATTTCTCGATTCCAAAAGAATTACATTCATTTGAAGATGATGATTTAGAAGAAATTGAAGCAATGATTACTCCTGGATCAAGACTTATAGGAAGGAAATATGATTTTTTCTTAAAGTTGGCATACGAAGAATTAAACCTATTAGGTCTTTGGAGAAAAGGTGCAAAATATAGAACAAGATTAACAAGAGAAACTTTTAAGGCAGGAGACGTATTGCTATTAGGTATAAGGGATTTAGACGAAGAAGATGTTACAAATAAGATCAAACATCTTGGCTTAATGCCATTAATGCAAAGAGAATTACAGACAATACCAAGTAGAAGTCGCCTTTTAAAAGGAATTGTGTTTTTTTTAATATCTATCATTTTAGTTACTTTTAATATTCTTCCAACAGCAGCAGCATTTTTATTGTGTGTTTTAGGTTTTGCAAGAATTAGAATTATCGATAGTAATTTTTATCGGGATATAGATTGGCCAATAATAATTATGCTAGCAGCTATGATTCCTATCGGAACTGCACTTCAGACCACTGGACTGAGTGATATAATTTCAACAAACATTTCTAATATTGCAGGTGATATGAGTCTGTTTTGGTTGCTTTTTGTAATATTAGTAATAACAATGGCTACTACTGATATTATCAATAATGCTGCAACAGCTGTTATTATGGCGCCAATATCAGCTGGTATTGGGATGCAACTCGGTTATGATGTTGAACCATTTTTAATGGTCGTTGCAGTTGGTGCAAGTTGCGCTTTCTTGACTCCAATTGGTCATCAATGTAACACCGTTGTTATGGGTCCTGGTAATTATAAATTTACTGATTATTGGAGACTTGGTTTGCCTTTAGACATTCTTATTATTGCCGTATCCATTCCAATGATTTTATTTGTTTGGACATAGTGTTATGGAAGAGCAATTTAAAAGGCTCAATAAATTAACAGGCATGCCTTATGAATCAGGTTTTAAAGATGAGGACGGAAGACTTTTTGTTAAGTATCTTAATAAACATGGAAATGATGGATATTACTATGAGGAATGGGCAAAAGATAAAGAAACTTACCTAAAAAAAATTCATAAATCTTAATTAGAAACACTTTATTAATAACAATTACAGCTTAGATTTTTAATTGCTCTAATAAAGTCTCCATACCTAGGATAAAATTCTTTTGATTCACCCTCTTTGTCTGTAAATGGTGTAATGACATTATTACCTGATTCAATAACACCATTTTCAATTAATTTTCTTCCAACCTTAATTGCGTTATCAACTCCTGCCCATTTTAGGTAACTCATAGGCCCCCACTTTTGGACATCACCAGAGTCTTGTTGGTTGTATTTTGTAATTCTTGTAACAACAATATCGTTTTCTCTATCTACAAAAGTATACTGACCAAACTTACCACTAGTATTAAAAATCTTAAAGTCATCCTCATAGGCCGATACCCACCAATGCAAGGAGTATCCTCTTTGAAATCTAGTAAATCTTTCTGTTGTTGTTTCCCAGACAACTTGAAATGTTTCATCAACAAAGTTTTTAGAAATGATTTGCTCCTCATTCCAGACTCCGTTTCTTCCAAACAGTAAACCAAATTTAGAATAATCTCGTGCTGACATATCTACGCAGCAATATGTCATTACATTACCCTTTTCATCTTTCCATAATTTATAGTCTGTTATTTCAAGCGGTGCTAAGATTCTTTCTTCAAAAAGAACATCAGCTTTCTTTCCAGTTGCTTGATATAAAATATCTCCTAAAAGCATAGAATTAACATTATTATATTCAAACTTTATTCCTGCTTCTTTTTCAACACCTACTTTTTTTGCATAAGCAAGATGATCGTCTTGAAAAAACATTTTTTCATGCTCATGGCTTGGGAAATCCAAACCGCTAGACATGTCTAATAAATCTCTTATGGTAATTCTTGATTTCTCATCATTGAAATACTCAAGATAATTTAAAACCTTATCATCTAAACTACCTATTTCACCCCTATCAATTGAGATGCCAATTAGTGCAGCATAATAACTTTTTGCCATAGACCACGATGTTCCATGTGAATCTGAATCATAGCCAGCAGCATATTTTTCTCCAATAATCTTTCCATTCTTGATAACTACAATACCAAGAGTTGAGTTATCCACAAATGCTATATCAATTAAATTTTCCACATTTTTTGTTTCAATTCCTTGGCTTTCAGCAGAAACAAGCTCCCACGAAGATCCAGGATAATACTTATCAGCTGAATTTATAAAAATAGTAAAAAATAAGAATATTGTTAGATAAAAGATACTAAAAGTTTTGTTTTGCATAAGAAATCACCTATAACTAATGATGATATATGCATCTATTGGATATTCAATATAATTTTACAAAATATCTTATCATTTTTATTGATATCATATTATAAATATATATAATAATGTTGATTTAACAGTACCTAGGAGTATAAATTGAATACACAAGTAAGAAATGCAACACCTGAAGAAGCAATAGAATGGAGTCAAAACGACTACTTTCTTAGCATGAAGTTTGACCCCTTGGTATTGTTTGTTGTTATACCAGCCATAATACAAATTGTAGTACTTGCTTTCATGTTGGTATCAATGAGTGTTACTGGCATATTTTTTGAATAAAATAATTAAGCTGTTAATTGGTGTCGGTTCAAGTGAGCCAATATTTTCACCCTCCCCGGTTAAAATTTTATTACTTTCTATTACATTAGGTTTTATCTTTTTATTAATCGTTACACCTTTGATAATTATTACTGGAGCATTGCTATGAATAAAAAAAAATTTTTAATACCTCTAATACTTTCTTTTAACTTATATGCCTATGCCGAAAATTATGAAGTTAAGATGTTAAATCAAGGATCTGAAGGTTATATGGTATTTGAACCCGCTGTTTTAAAAATTAATAAAGGAGATACCGTTACATTTAAAGCGACAGATGCTGCTCATAACTCTGCCTCAATAAAGGGTATGATTCCCGCAGGAGCTGATGAGTGGAATGGAAGGCTTAGTCAAGATATATCAGTAACTTTTAATGTTGAGGGAGTATATGGATATCAATGTACTCCTCATATGATGATGGCTATGGTGGGAATTATTGAGGTTGGTCACAATCAAAGTAACCTTGAATCAGCTAAGGCTACTGCAAAGAAAATAAAAGCAGCATTTGTTATGAATCAGGAAAGATTAGACAAATACTTATCACAATTATAAATGTTGGTAGACCCGAATGGACTCGAACCATCGACCTCCGCAATGTCAATGCGGCGCTCTAACCAAAACTGAGCTACGGGTCTAAAAGAGAAATTATTATACAGAAATTTCATAAATTGGTAACAACCATCAATATGTATTAAACATATACATATAACCAACATACGAAAACCATAAAAACTAATATAAATATTGTTGATAATTAATTATAAATATATAAAATACGCGGTGTCAGCACTCCTCTCCCCCTATTAGAATTGCTGATATCTCAAATGGAGGGCTTCGGTCCTCCATTTAATTTTTAGTAACTTTCATTGATTCAACTTTTTTCTTAGTGGCTAATAAGATTTTTTGGTCTTCTTTTTCAGACCTTTCATCTAATAACTTCTCAATTTGAATCAATGTTTTTTCTACAGAACCCCATGGCCCATCATCACCGGTTCTTTGATTGATAAGGTCTTGATATCTTTTTTGTATATCAACAGGTATGTCTATTGAGAATTGATTGCATATTATTCTTTCAGCAAATAATCTATGCCTCTCGTCTTCAAAATTTCTTGAAATTTTTATTAAGTGATCTGGATCTGAGCTAAGATGAAATTCTTGCATAAGATCTTTATCTCTATATGAGGGGAAACCACCAGAATATATAGTTCCTTCAATATATTCAGATTCTGGAAAGTCCATTAACCTATCTTCCATAGCTTGGGAAACTTTTTGTTGAAAATCTTTATTTGATCTAACCATATCAGCACGCCTTTGTAACTCAGAAAATTCAACATTAAAAATATTTTTGTTAGTTAGAAGTTTGTGAGAACAAATAGGAATTGTTTTATTTATCTTATATTTTTTTAAAGGTTCATTTCTAGAATTAGATTGAATTAATTTATTAATTTCAACATAATCTAAATCTAAAATTTCTTCTGGATCATCATAACTTAAATCAAAAAATACAATTTCATTGGGTCTGCTAGCATCACTCCCACATAATACAACTGGATATTCAAAGGTATGTCTTCTATGAATTTCACCAAGAGCTAAAAAATCATCAGAATGTAAAAGGTCCTTTATTCCATTTTTTGTAGATATATTTATAAAAGAATCAAATAAATCTGGTAATTTATTTTGGATAATCTTGCATAATTCGATCATTAAGTTGCAGTCAGCAATAGCATCATGCGCATCACCAGCATCAATACCATGTTCTTGAGCTAAATGTTCTAGTTTATAACTTATTCCAGGGCCGCCTTCAAAAAGAGGAATTGCTATTTCTTCAGAAAAAAAAGTAGCTATATTATGCATCATGAGCATTAAATCAAGTCGACCGTTACCATTGGTGTTTGTAGTATATGGTTCTAAAAGATTCCAAAAAAATTGCCTTCTAATGAGCTCTTCATCAAATGCATGACCATTGTAAGTAATAAAAACTGAGGGACTTTGAGCAGACCATTGTTTCCATTGCAATTGTATATCTTTCATCATTTGATAATGTGAAATATTTGAATTAAAGAGGTCGACTTTTTTATTTGTAAGCATAGCCATAGGTTGAGGGATTACCCATGGAAGTGGAGCACAGCCTATGTTTTGTTCATCGATAGTTCTTAGATTTCTATCTGTTAAAACTGAACCGCATTGCAATATTTGACTGAAATCTTTTTGAATTCCAGTCGTCTCAGTATCGTAAAATATTAAATTACTAAATGACAATTATTTAACTATGTATTTACCAAGCTCTAACCTAGCAACAGCTCTTCTGTGAACTTCATCAGGACCATCTGCTAGCCTTAAAGTTCTTATATGTGCATACATTGAAGCTAATGGAGTTAATTGAGATACACCCTCTCCTCCATGCATCTGTATTGCCCTATCAAGAATCTTTAAAACTACGTTAGGTGCAAAAACCTTTATTTGAGCAATTTCACTTGCTGCTATCTTGTTTCCGACAGTATCCATTTTATGAGCTGCATCAAGTGTTAATAGTCTTGCAGCATTAAGTTCTATTCTTGATTCAGCTATATAGTCAAAATTTGCTCCAAGATTTGCAATATTTTTACCGAAAGGCATTTTCTTAGGATCTATGCCCCTCTTACACATTAGCTCAATAGCTTTTTCACCAACACCTATTGTCCTCATGCAGTGATGAATTCTACCAGGACCCAAACGACCTTGCGCTATTTCAAAGCCTCTACCTTCCCCTAGTAAAAGATTATCTTTTGGAATTCTTACATTTTTGAATTTGATATGAGCATGGCCATGAGGTGCATCATCATAGCCAAATACATGCATCATTTTTTGAATTTGAATACCTTCAGATTCCATAGGAACCAACATCATGGAATGTCTTTGATGTTTTGCAGCATCTGGATTTGTAACAGCCATGAAAACAAGAATTTTACATCTTGGATCACCAGCTCCTGAAGTCCACCATTTTTCACCATTAATTACATACTCATCTCCGTCAACAACAGCGGTGGCTTGCATATTAGTCGCATCAGATGATCCTACTCCAGGCTCAGTCATTGCAAATGCAGATCTAATTTCACCATCAAGCAATGGTTTCAACCATTCTTCTTGATGTTTTTCATTACCATATCTTGCTATAACTTCCATGTTTCCTGTGTCTGGAGCTGCACAATTCATTGCTTCTGATGCAATGTGGCAAGTCCCCATAAGTTCAGCTAAATGTGCATACTCATAATTTGTTAACCCTGCTCCAAACTCACTCTCTGGTAAAAAAAGATTCCATAATCCCTTTGATTTAGCTTTATCTTTAAGTTCATTTATTACCTCTGGATAAGAATTCCATCTATTTTCTCCTTCTCCTATTTGTTCATTAAAAATATCTTCTGATGGAATGCATTCTTTTTCGATAAAATCTTTAACTCTCGAAATAAGATCTATAGCTTCTGGTCTAAGTTCAGGTAACATTTAAATTTAACTCCCTATATACACTAATATTTGGTAACATTATAAGTGTGATGAATAATACAAATATTCCGTTTATCTATAATAGCTTTATGTTTAACTCAAAGCTAGGTGCAGAAATGCATTATTCCTGTCTAAAATAAAACGATGAAAATTAGTTCTTTTGATTTAAACCTTTTTGTAATTCTAAATGCAATATACACAGAGGGTAGCTTAACTAAAGCTGCTGAAGTTGTTGGAATTACTCAGCCAGCTGTGAGTAATGCATTATCACGTTTGCGTGAAAAATTTAATGATGATCTTTTTGTAAGAACTGGCTCTGGAATGGTGCCAACTCAAAAAACTGAAAATATTATAAAAGATATTCAAAATGCTTTAACTCTAATGCAGCATAGTGTTAATGAGCCAGATACATTCGATGAGAAAAATACCACTAGAACTTTTAAATTATCTCTTGGTGATATTTCTGAAGGAAGGGTTCTTCCATTTATTATGAAAGAAATAGATAGAAATGCAAAAAACATCTCTGTTGGAAGCTATGCCTATAAAAGAAGTGATCAGGTTCATGCTCTTGCAACAAATAATTTAGATTTTGTTGTTGATCCTGTTATACCGGCATCAGATGAAATCAATTCTTATAAAGTTTTCGAAGATGATTTTGTTGCAATGCATAGAGAAGGACATCCAATTTCCGAAATAGATAATCCTGGAATTGATGACATTCTTGCTCAAGATCATCTACATGTCTCAAGTAGAAAAAGAGGATTACATCTTATTGATGTAGAGCTTGATAAAATTGGTTATAGGAGAAATGTTGCTCTTAGATGTCAGCACTTTTTAATAGCGCCAACAATCATTAAATCAACTGATATGCTTTTATTTGGCACGCGAAGCTTTGCAAAGTCTCATAATCTTCCATTTCTAGAGATACCTGCTGAGATTCCTTCTATGGAATATTTTTTAATATGGCATAAGAGCGATGAAGGCGACGGTGGTCATATTTGGATGAAAGAACTTATTATTAATGCTTTTATTGCAGCTAAAAAATAATTTATTTATCCCAATATGTGACCTGCTGTCTTAACTAGACCACCATCAGTAGCAATAGTCTCACCAACAACATATGCACCTGCTCTTGAGCATAAAAATATAACTAAACCTGCAATGTCTTCAGGGCTTCCAGTTCTCTTTCTTGGATTGCGTTTTTCAATTTCAGAGTAATCTGAATTAACAGCTGAACCTAACATATTACTTGGGTAAGGTCCTGGTGCAATTGCATTTACAATGATATTTTCTGGTACAAGCTGAGCTGCCAAATGTCTTGTTAAGTGATGAACTGCAGCCTTGGAAGTGCTGTAGGAAAACGTTGGAAATCCTGGAACATTCAATCCATCTATTGAACCAATGTTTATTACTCTAGATGGGTCTTCAAGAGTTGCTCTTTTTATAAGCAATGGTTTCATTTTCTGTGTTAAGAAAAAAATACTCTTTACATTTAAGTCCATAACTTTGTCCCAGCCAGCTTCTGAGAAACTTTCAAATGGCTCACCCCATGCAGCTCCTGCATTATTTATTAGATAATCAATACCATCTTCGTTTTCTGCAATCATGTTTGAAAATGAATCAATGCCCTCTGAAGTACTTAAATCACATGGAAATGGAATGCATTCTCCATCATATAGCTTTGAAAGTTCCTTAGCTTTTTCAATTAAAGCGGGTGCCTTTCTTGCTGTAATGTAAACCTTTGCTCCATTTGCAAGAAACCCAGCTGTAATCATTTCTCCTATACCCCTAGATCCTCCAGTAACTACAGCTACTTTGTTTTTTACACTGAATAAATTATTGATTTCCATTATTGTTCCTATAAATTTTATATAAATTATATATTGAATACTTAAAAACGATATGTTTTATATTATCTCCAAGTGCGCAATAAAACACATCAAATAATCTAAATTATAAATGTTAGAATAGGCAATGATTTTTTATCATCTAATAGGATTAATCATTTCATTATCAGTCTTGATATGGGGGGCAGATAAATTTATTGATAATTCATCTCTAATTGCAAAAAAGCTTGGTTTAAGTGAATTAACTATTGGGTTAACAATTGTAGCCCTTGGGACTTCTGCTCCCGAAATATTTGTAGGTATTTCATCTGTACTAAATGGTACAGAATCTATTGCTATGGGTGCTGTGGTGGGATCAAACATATCAAATATTGCATTAATTTTTGGTGTCTCTTGTATTGGTATTTCAATGAGACCAACCAAAACAAATCCAATCCAATTTATTCCATTTATCTTAGCAGTTGTGGTCCTAGGCTTAGGGTTGCAAGATTTAAAAATTACAAAAGCTGAAAGTATAGAGTTTTTATTTGTATTTGCAGGGTTTATGTATATTACATATCTTTATAGGATACCTGACAAAATAGATGAGTCTGATAATTCAAATATACAAATAGGTAAAACAACTCTATTGCTGATATTAGGACTTTTAGCGCTAATTATTGGATCAAATTATGCTGTTATTAATGCTGAAAAAATAGCCACTATCTTGAATGTTCCTCAAGTCATTATTGGGCTAACCATCATTGCTATTGGAACTAGCTTGCCAGAACTTGCTGCAACAATATCAGCAATTATAAAAAATAAAAATGACATGGTTATAGGCAATGTCATTGGTTCAAATGTTATGAATATTGCATTAGTGGTTCCTATAATTGGAATGTTTTCAGATGTTGCTTTTGAAGAAAAGATTATGTCGAGAGACTTCCTTGTTTTATCCGTAACATCAATATTATTTATATTGATTACAGCAATGTATTCCTCTTCGAGATTTAATTTAAGAGTAATTAAATTTATTGGATGTATTTTTGTTGCAGGTTACCTAGGATATATTTTAAAACTAAGCAATCTGATCTAATTTTTTTGTTGAGTTTATCAACAATAGTCCAATCAAACAGGCACAAACCTCAAATATAAAGAAGGTATTAAAAAAGCCAGGCATGTTTGGAAGTGCTGAGGAAATTATCCTGCCAAAAGCAATAGAACCAGTTAAAAAAGTTAAAAACTTAATAGAGAATATTCCAATATACTCTTTAAATAAACCAATTAAACACATAGACCCAA
>CACJBC010000019.1 GCA_902591565.1 uncultured SAR86 cluster bacterium
TTAATCTATATACCAAATATAAAAATTGGAATTAACTTATTTAAATCGTTATTTAAAAAACATATTTCATTAAGCCTTCTTGAAATTGATTCATTCATTTCCTCGAATAGCCGATCAAGCAATACAACAGAACCATTTTTAATTAATGGAAATCAATTAGTAATTTCTAACGACTCTATTAATATTTCAGCAGAAGAGTTTAAGTTTTTTATTTCCTCTAATAATTCTAAAATTGTACTAGTTAACGGAAATATTAATACTTATCCATTTAATAAGATTAATGCTCTTATAGATTCAAAAGAAAATAAAATACTTTATAAGAGCAGCCATAGTTTTAATAGCCAGTTTTTAGATCAAATTGATTTTATAAATCTTAAAACATTTAAAAATCATGAACTATATTTAAATATTGATACAAAAGGGTATTTTGATTTTACAACAGGTGAAAATAAAAGAATTGATAGATTAATCTTGAAAAATTCAACTCTAAAAACAAATACTGATTTCTTGATTAAAAACATCAACTCAAAAATTTTTTCAAACTTGAATAATGAATTAGTAGGGATATTTAAATCATCACTACCAGATCAGAATATAGCTGGCAGCATTTTCTATGATTCTAATAAAAGCACTATCAGAACAAATTTAAAAATAAATATTGATGAAATTATTGATTCAAGTCCATATTTTTCTATGAGTGGACAGGAAATTTTTAAAGTAATGATGATACTTTCTGATGATAATCTTGCGATGAATATGGTAACCAATCTTACAAATACAAATTTTTCTACAGGTATTCAAGATTTAAATAATAAGTTAAATGAGAATATTGAGACTTCTATTTATATTGAAAATATGGCAAAACCGACATATCAGATTAAAAATAAATACATCAATGCATATATTAAATCTAGTGGTGATGGATATTTTGCTTTTGGCGAAAACTATCAGAAAAAAATTAAAACTAGTAAATATAACAAAGGTTTTCACATTTATTTAGATCTTAATAATTTAAGCTTTGATGAACTTTTTTATGGTTCGTCAGACGTCGATAATCATTTATTAAAATCAGTAAATATTAAATCTAAACAATTTAATTTTTTAGATAACAAATATTCAAATATAAATTTGAATTTTAACTTCGAAGATGAAATATATATTAATATTTCAGGCAATGAACTTAATGGCGAAATAAATATTGATCAAACAAATTTTATTAAAATCAAGCTTAGAGACAGCTTCATTAACTTCAATGAGATGAAGTCAGTGCAAACTAATTTAGCCTCTAGTTTTAATAAGATTAACCTTAGGTTTATTGGAAACAATATAAAAACTAAAAATAATATCTTTCGTGATATTGATTTTTATATTTTAAAAAACAAAGATATCCTCACAATTGATAACATAAAAATCGATAGCAATAAATTAAATATCGGCCCAACAAAGAATAATCAAAAGGCCTACATTAGTTATAACAAATTAAATGATTTATATAAAATAAAGGGTAGTTATGAATTTGATAATTCTTCAGGATACTTCAATAGTTTCACAAAATACGATTTTAATATATTTAAAACTGATTTAAATATTCAGTGGAATAGTATAAAAAGCCTAATAAATCTTGAGGGAAGCGTTAATTTTTTATTTGAAGATTTAAACTTAAATACAAGTGCAGCTGATTCTACTCTTTTAATTGCATTAAGGATTTTGAATCTAAATGGAATTGTTGAAGGTATTGATAACGTAACTAATGGCAAATTAAATATAAATCAAGCCTCAGGAAACATTGTAGTCGGCAAGAAAAGGGCATTTATTTCCTCACCTATAATCATAAATACAAACGAAGCTGCTATGAGATGGAATGGTGAAATTTTAAAAAACATATCAGGTGAATTGGATCTTCTAAATCTTGATTTATCAATGAGATTAAAAATATCAGAAAATATTCCTTGGTACGCAGCCTTGCTAGGTGGACTTCCTGCAATAGCAGGAGGCATTGTTTTAGAAAACATATTTGAAGATGAAATTGAAGATGTCTCTACTTTAGATTTTACAATAAAGGGATCAATCAGAAACCCTGAAATTATAAGATTAAATTAAAAAAACTGTAGCAAGGCCTAAAAATGATAAAAAACCGATTACATCTGTAACTGTTGTGACTACAACACTTCCAGATATTGCCGGGTCCTGATTGAGTCCTCTAAGTATTATTGGAACGAAAACACCAGCAATTACAGAA
This sequence comes from uncultured SAR86 cluster bacterium, assembly GCA_902591565.1. Lineage (GTDB taxonomy): Bacteria > Pseudomonadota > Gammaproteobacteria > Magnimaribacterales > D2472 > SCGC-AAA076-P13. The sequence goes on from CACJBC010000019.1 coordinate 2,240, forward strand.
CTTATCAAATTTATAATTAGGGCAAATGAGATTAAAAAAGATAGCTTAATCTCATCAAACCATAAGAAAGTTACAAATCCAACTAGAATAGACAAAATCAAACCATTCATAATAGATACAGCTAATTCTCTTTTAAAAAGCCATTTTAGATTTGAGGTATTTATTTGCTCTAGAGTAAGTCCTCTTAGAACAATAGTTAATGTTTGAGTTGCAGCAACCCCACCCATACTAGCTACTATTGGCATTAAAACAGCTAGATATACAATTTGGTCTAGTACATCTTTAAAAATATTAATTGTCATTGATGCTATAAAAGCAGTTAGAAGATTCATGCTTAACCAAAAAACTCTACTTCTAGCAGCCCTACCAGGAGGGGCAAATGTATCTTCTGCAACTCCAGCCATGCCTAGAAAATTTTGGTCAGCATCCTCTTTTATCACATCTAAAACATCATCTATTGTAATTCTTCCTATTAATTTGCCGGACTGATCAACAACTGCAGATGAAATGATGTCATTTCTTTCAAAGATTGTTGCAACTTCTTTATCGTCTTGAGAAACAAGAATTGGATTGTTTGAAGTGTTCATAATTTCTCTTACAGAAAGATTTGGCTTACATGTAATTATCTTGCCAATTGCAAGCTCGCCAATATACTCATCTTCCTTATTAACAACAAAAATCTTATCTGTGTTGTTTGGAAGTTCTTTTTGATCTCTAAGGTAGTTAATTACAACTTCTATACTATGATTCGGTCTGACACTGATAACATCTGTATTTAAAAGACCTCCAGCTGTGTTTTCAGGATAAGTAAGGCCAATTTCAATCCTTTTTCTATCTCGATAGGACATTTTAGAAAGAATGTTATTCATTCTATCTTCTGGGAGGTTCTGAAGAATATCCACAGTTTCATCTGGCTCAAGCTCTTTTACAGCTTCAGCAAGCTCTTCATTGGAAATATTAGAAACTAATTCTTGTTGAATTTCTTCACCAAGGTCAACTAAAACATCTCCTTCTTCATTAGTTTCTAAAAGTGAAAAAAATAATTTTCGTTGTTTAGGAGGAGAGGACTCTAAAGCATGAGCAATTTCCGATGATGATAATTTTTTTAAAAGATTTCTTATTTCCTCTTGTGAAAGTTCAGAAGGATTCTCTAATAATTGATTTAGATTGTTTTCTTGCTCTATGTTTTCCATAGACTAATTCTACATTAATGATATAAAAATAATTATCTATTCCTTGAAGAAGCTATATTTAGTTTTTTTCTATATTTTGTTATGGTTCTTCTTGCTAAATTAAAACCTCTTTTATTTAACTCAATAGCAATTTTATTATCACTTTTTGGTTTTTTTTCATTTTTTATAATTGATTCAATTAACTGCATTAACTGTATAGGAGTAACGTCTCTAGTTTTAGATACAGAAGAAATTAATAAAGACTTTAGAGGTATTATTCCTTTTGGAGTATCTATATATTTTGATCTTAGTATTCTTGAAACAGTCGAAGGATGAAGCCCGAGTTCATCTGATAAGCTTTTGTTAGAAAGAGGATTTATTTTTAAGGGATTATCTTGCAAAAAAGATATTTGTCTTTTGCAAATTAATTCTCCAACTTGAACCACAGTATCATTTCTCTTTTTAATTGAGCTAAGAAGCCATTTAGCATCCTGAATTTTATCTGATAACTCTTTATTCGGTTTATTTTTTAATTGAGTGTTTGTCTTTTCAATTAAATCATGGTCAATTTTAATTTTAGGAAAAGTATCATTTATAAAATTAACAGAAAGAGATTTATCTTTTAATTCAATTTTTAAATCTGGAATTATGTAATTAGTATTTTCATAGTTAAGACCTGGGCTTAAATCACATGATTTAATTTCATTCATTGCTTTTTCAATATCTCTGACTACATATCCCTTTTTTTGAAAGGTTTTAATAATTTCTTCTATACTCTCAGATCCATTCTGACTGAGTATTTCCTGACATATCTTTTTAATTTTATGATTAAATTTTTTGGAGTTAATTTGTATTTTTATACATTCTTTGAAATCTCTAAAACCGACACCCGTAGGTTCTAGTTTTTGAATAATATCTTTTAAAACATCACTTATATTATTTATAGAATATTTGTAGGAGAGCATTTCCTCTATTTCATCCAACTCTTCTAATAATTGGCCAGATTCATCAATACATTCAACTATGATTAGAGCTATTTCCTTTTGTTCATCATTTAAGCTCAAATCATTTACTTGATTTATTAGTGACTCTCTTAAATTTTCGACAGCTGCTACATTAAAATCAAAATCTTTATCATTATAATTTTCATCAAATTCAAAATCGTCTGTAATTTCTTTTTCAACGAAAGGATTAATTTCAATCTCTTGATCAATTTTTTGAATTAGTTCATATCTAGATAATTGAAGCAAATCAATCGATTTTTTAAGTAATGGAGTTAATGAAATTTTTTGCTTTTGCTTAAATTCTTTAATTAATGAAATAGCCATATTGTTTTAACTATACATATCACCTAAATAAACTTTTTTGACTATTTCATCTTTGATTAATGAATTTTTGTCACCTTTTGCAATAATTGAGCCATTGTTAATTACAATTGCATGATCACATATTTCTAATGCCTCGCGAACATTATGGTCAGTAATTAAGATACCAATATTTTTATTTTTTAGCTTTATAAGAACTTGTTTAATTTCATCAATAGCTATTGGATCTATCCCGGCGAAGGGTTCATCTAAAAGAATTATCTTTGGATTCGCTGCAAGTGTTCTTGCAATTTCAACCTTTCTTCTTTGACCGCCTGAAAGCTGTCTTCCTTTATGGTTTAAGATTTCTGATAAATTAAATTCTTCAATTGATTTAGTTATAAAATTTTCTACATCCTTTTTTCTTTTAAATGATAATTCTGCAAGACCTAATAAGTTTTCATAAACTGAAAGATTCTGAAAAATAGAAGGTTCTTGTGGCAAGTACTTTATTCCCATTTTTGATCTTTTATGCATAGCAAAATCTGAAACATTTTCACCAGCCAAAAAAATATCACCTTTGTCTGCTTTTATTAACCCAGCTATTATGTAAAAGGTCGAAGTTTTGCCAGCACCATTTGGCCCCAAAAGACCACTAATACAACCTGAAGACACTTCAAAACTTATATTGCTTACAATATTTTTATCTTTAATTTTCTTATTTATGTTTTGTATCGAAAGCATAATTAATTATTTGATAAAACTTTACCATTTCTTGCGTTGAAAATTATTTCTTTAGATGAGATGTTTATATCATCATAGAAGATAGTCGCATTACCAACTAGTTGTATTTTATCTGTTTCAGTAAAAATAATTTCTTCAGCGCTACCAGTAAAAAAATTATTTTTAGCAGTTGATGAAATTTTAGATGGCTCACCATATACAGAAATAGTATTATTTATTTTGTTAAATATTGCTTTGCGAGCTTCAATAGTAAATTCACCAGATTTTATATAGACCCCATCATTAAAAAAAATTTTATTTGACTTTTTTTCTACCTGAATTGCCCCAGAATTTATAACAATATTATTTGATTTAAATTGATTATCATTTGATTCACCAAATGCCAAATGACATACTATTAAAAGTGAGAAGAGGCTTACTTTATTAAATTGCAAGTTATAAAATCCTTGCTTGAATTAAATCATGCATTGATATTACACCAACATTTTTATTTTTTTTCATTACAACCAAAGTAAAGATTTTGTTTTTTTCCATTATTCCTGCTGCATCAATAGCTAAAGCATCTTCTTCAATTGTTTTAAATTTTTTTGTCATTACATCTTTAATTTTTGTAGTATTAATATTAATTTTTTGATTTAAACATCTTCTTAAATCACCATCTGTAAAAATACCTACAATTTTTGATTGTTTTTTTATAAGAGTTATACCTAAATTCTTTTCTGAAATTTCAATCAAAGCATCTGAAAGAATTGTATTTAAGCTAACTGATGGTATTTCGGATCCTTTATGCATTAAATGCTTAACTTGAGTAATTAATTTTTTACCTAGCTTTCCTGCTGGATGAGAAGATGCAAAATCATTTGATGTAAAGCCTTTAGATTCTAATAGTGCAATTGCCAAAGCATCACCAAATGCTAATGCAGATGTTGTAGAGGATGTTGGAGCAAGATCAAGGGGGCATGCCTCTTTAGATTTAATAACAATTGATATATCAGATGCTAAAGCAATAGTAGATTTATTGTTACTAGTGAGGGATGTAAGTTTATACGCGGATCTTTTTAGTGATGGAAGAATATTAATAATTTCATCAGTTTCACCAGAATTGGATATTAAAAAAACAATATCTTTTTTTTCTATAAGACCCATATCTCCATGAGCAGCTTCTGTTGGATGAATAAAAATTGATCCTGTTCCTGTACTTGAGAGAGTTGCTGATATTTTTTGACCAATATGACCAGATTTACCAACTCCCATAATTATGAACTTCCCTTTGTTTGATATAATAGAATCGCAAAGTTGAGTAAAATTTGTATTTATTTGACTTGCAAGACTGTTTATAGCATTTGACTCTATTTTGAAAGTTCTTTTAGCAGATGCAATATAGTTAAATTTTTTCATAACTTTAGTATGTTTGCTGGATTTTTATTATCTTCTAAATGTTATAATAGAACAATGTCTGCAATTCTAAAAAATTTTTTTATTATATCGATTCTTTCCTCATCAGTTTATCTATGGTCTGATGAAAATCCATATAATTTCATTGATACCAATGCTCAAAATATGGTGATCGTACTAAAAGAAAATAAATCGTTATTTTTGGAAGATAGAGAGTTATATGAGCAGAAAATCAAAGAAATTTTTGAGCCAATGATTGACTTTAGAAGAGTTGCTGCAACTGTTATGGGTAAAAAGTACTACTTAGCCTCATCTAAAGAACAAAGGGCTAAATTTGTTGAAATTTTTAAAGATTCTCTTTTGGATACATATGCTGAAACTTTAGCTCAATGGGAAAATCAGACAATTACTACGATTTTTCCAAAAAATATGGAAATTCAAACTAATAATTTAAAAAATATTGAGGTACAACAAACTCTTAATACAGGCAGTAGTAAATATCCAATATCTTACAAGCTAAGAAAAAATAAAGATAACAGCTGGTCAATAGTGAACATAATTGTAAATGGTGTAAATTTAGGGCTGACATTTAGGAATCAGTTTCAAGCCCTAGCAATAAAAAATAATGGAAATATCGAATCTACCCTTAATGGATGGGTATCAGATTTAGGAGATGCAGGAATAAGTGGATAAAGAACTAATAAAGGAAATTATTTCTTCAGTAATCCCAAACTCTCAATGTTTTTTTGAGGGAGATTCCTGCAATTTAAAACTCATGGTTATATCAAGTTCTTTTAATGGAGTTTCTTTGATAAAACAACACAAGATGGTTTTAAGTCCTCTTAAAGAACATTTTGAATCAGGTGCCTTACATGCCCTTAGCATAGAAACAAAAACAAATTAAATGGAAAAGTTATTAATAAAAGGGGGCGCCTCTTTAAAAGGAGAGATAAGTTGTTCGGGTGCAAAAAATGCAGCACTGCCAATGATTGCTGCAACAATATTATCGGATGAAGATATTATTTTAAAAAATTTACCATATCTTCAAGACATTACAACGATGTTTGAATTATTGGGCTCTATGGGTGCTGATATTCTTCTAAATGAAAATATGGATTTCATTATTGCTACAAAAAATCTAAAAGAAAAAGAAGCCAGATATGAATTAGTCAAAACCATGAGAGCATCAATTCTTGTTTTAGGGCCATTAGTTGCAAAATATGGTGAAGCTAAAATTGCATTGCCTGGTGGTTGTGCTATTGGAAGCAGGCCGGTTAATTATCATTTAGATGCTTTAGAGCAACTCGGCGCAACCATTTCTCTTAAAAATGGCTACATTGAAGCGAGTGCAAAAAAATTAATTGGATCAAAGATTAAATTTGATGGGATCACAGTTACTGGAACAGAAAATATAATGATGGCGGCGTGTTTAGCTGAAGGTACAACAACCTTAACTAATGTAGCCAAAGAGCCTGAAATTATTGATTTGGCAGAATTTTTAAACAAAATGGGTGCAAAAATATCTGGGGCTGGTTCTGATGAAATAACTATTGAAGGTGTTGAGAGATTGCATGGAACCGACCATAGCATCCCAGCTGATAGAATTGAGGCTGGAACATATCTAGTTGCTGCTGCTGTCACAAAAGGTGAAATAAAGATCAATGGCATTAACCCAAATAGATTAATAAAAGTATTAGATAAATTAAGTGAAACAGGTGCTAAAGTTGAAACTAGTGAAACTTCAATTTCATTGAAAATGGTTGAAGATAAGCCAAAGCCTGTTGATATTACTACAGCTCCTTTTCCTGAATTTCCAACAGATATGCAGGCTCAATTTTCAGTTATAAATGCATTAGCAAATGGTGTTTCAAATATTTATGAGACTGTTTTTGAGAATAGATTTATGCATGTTCAAGAGTTAAACAGAATGGGTTGTAATATTCATATTAATGGCAATCAGGCTATCATCGAGGGCGTTGATTCATTATATGGTGCAGAAGTGATGGCAACAGATTTAAGAGCTTCGGCAAGTTTAATCTTAGCAGGGTTGTGCGCCAAAGGAGAAACAAAAGTAGATCGCATTTACCACATAGATAGGGGATACGAACGCATAGAAGAAAAACTAAATTACTTAGGCGCAAATATTATTAGATTACCTAGCTAATTCTTCTATTTCGGATGATTCGATTTCAATTGTTTTAAAAGTACTATTACTTGAAAAAATTTCAAAACTTATATTATTCCCAAGGCCGGCAAACTTTAGAGAAGACGTTAAATTTTTCCAGTTACTTTCATTACCATTAATTTGAATAATTACATCATTAATACTTGCACCTTTCTCATATAAAGGTCCAAGAGCATCAATTTCAACAATTCTTAATCCATTTATTAAATTATTATTTAATCTTAACCTTATAGGTACTACTCTAAAATTACCAATCCAACCAGATCTAATTTCACCATATTGAATTATTTCAGATGCTATCTGAACAATATTATTGGATGGAATTGCAAACCCCAATCCTTGATAGGCACCAGTCCGTGAAAAAATCTTAGTATTAATACCTATCAAATTACCATTTTCATTAATTAAAGCACCACCTGAATTACCTGGATTTATAGCTGCATCAGTTTGTATTAGTTCAAGATAGGGATTTCCATAATCTCTTCCAGTTGCACTAATAATCCCACTTGAAACAGAAATACCAATACCATATGGATTTCCTATTGCTAAAACTTTATCTCCAATCTTTAGGTCATCACTATTAGATACATTGATAGGTTTTAGCACGGTATTTGCGTTAATTTTAAGAACTGCGATATCAGCATTTACATCAGCACCAATTAGATTTGCATCATACTCCTCGCCATTATAAAGCTTTACTTTAATTAATTTATTTCCAGAAATAATATGTGTATTTGTAACAATATAACCATCTTCTGAAAAAATAACTCCAGAACCAATACTAGTATTTGCATAGGATCGGTTTCCACCATAGGTATATACAGTTACAACTGACTCAATAGAATTATTGGTTGCTGATATAAATTTATTTTCATTTTTAGAAAAAAAAGCCCATGATAAAAATATAGTTATTGAAATAACTAATAAATAGTTTATTTTAGTTCTCTGTACAAATTTCATAATATTAATATTCAATGCTTCAAAATATCATCGATAATTTAAAAAACCAAGGCATTGATCCTGATTTAGCTCAATCCAATCTTTTAGTAGAATTAAAAAAAACTTCCCCAAAAAATAATTCGTTTATAAATAAAATTAAAAAAAATAAATCATTATTCAAAAGTTTTTATGTATGGGGCGATGTTGGAAGGGGTAAAACAATAATACTAAAGTCTTTCATAAAAAATCTTGATCTAAAAGTTATAGATTTTCATTATATTGATTTCATGCAAAATATTCATAATGAATTATTATCTTTGTCAGGTAAAAAAAATCCGCTTGATCATATAGCTAAATCCTTAAGTAAAAAGAGCGAAGTTATATTCATTGATGAATTTCAGGTTGAAGATATTGCAGATGCAATGATAGTTGGGAATTTATTGAACCAGTTAATTGAAAGAAATGTATTTGTATACATCACATCTAATGCTCATCCAAATGAACTTTATAAAGATGGTCTGCAAAGAAAAAAATTTCAAGATTCCATGAAACTGTTTCAGAAATATGCAATGGTTTATAAATTAGATGGAGATAAAGATTATAGAACAAGAAATATTGTGAACTTCAATAACAATAAAAAAAATAAATCATACAAGGATTCAGAGATAGCATCTCTAATAGAAAATAATTATCAAAATGTAGACTTTAAAATTAAAACATTTCAAGTAAATGATAGAGTTTTCAGTTGCAAAGCTAAGTGTAATAATTTTTTATGGCTTTCTTTTAATAATTTTTTTAGTGAGCCTAATAGCAGCAAAGATTTTATAAAAATTTCTGAGAATGTTGATTGGATATTTATAAGTGAATTTAGAAATTGTGATGATGAGACTGCTGACATTATGCGAAGATTTATATCATTCATTGATATTTGTTATCGAGATCAAACAAAAATTAAATTCTTTTTTAACGATATTGATTATGAAAATTTGTATAGTGGCATAAAATTAAAAATACTCTGGGAGAGATGCTGTAGTAGATTAATTGAAATGCAAACAAAAGAGTATTTAATTTAAATATTTCTTCACTAAAATATTGCTAATTTTCGCGCTAAACATTAAGATTCGCATCTTATAAAAATATGATTATGAAAACATTCTCGTTAAAAAAAGAAAATATCGAAAGACAATGGTATGTAGTAGATGCCTCTGATAAAGTTTTAGGAAGATTGTCTACAAAAATTGCTGATAGAATTCGAGGAAAAGACAAACCAACATTTACTCCACACACAGATGGAGGTGATTATGTTATTGTCATTAATGCTGAAAAGATAAAGGTCACAGGTGCAAAATATACTGATAAAAAGTATTACACTCATTCTTTATATCCTGGAGGACTCAAAACTAAAACCTTTAGAGAAATGAATGAGAAGTTTCCTGAAAGAATTATTGAAGAAGCTGTTAAAGGCATGTTGCCAAAAAATAAACTTGGCAAATCTATGATTAAAAAATTAAAAGTGTTTAGTGGCCCAGAACATGATCATGAATCACAACAGCCAATAGAATGGAATCCAACTATATGACAATTGAAACACACTACGCTACGGGTAGAAGAAAAACATCATCTGCAAGAATTTATCTTTCATCTGGAAAAGGTAATATTAAAGTTAATGATAGAGATTTAGACGTATATTTTGGTCGTAAGGTTGCACAAATGTTAGTAATGCAACCATTAGAAATTACAGAACTTACAGACAAGGTTGACATCAATATCAAAGTTAAGGGTGGTGGAAGTTTTGGGCAGGCAGGAGCAATTAGACATGGTATTTCTAGAGCTCTTATTTCTTATGATGAAGAACTGAGACCACAACTTAAAAGTGCAGGCTTGCTCACTAGAGACCCGAGAAAAGTTGAAAGAAAGAAACCTGGTCTAGCTAAGGCAAGAAAAAGTAAGCAGTTTTCAAAACGTTAATTTTTTTCAAATTCTTTCCTATAAATTAGTGGTATAATTCGCTGGTTTTTTATTACTAAAATCAAAGCACACAAAGGTCTAATGCAAGAAAAAGACAATACTAGAAGAAAGGTTTTAATAGGTTTAACAAGCGCAGTTGGTTTATCAGGTATTCCTTTTGCAGCTACTCCATTTATTGCTGCTTGGAATCCAAGCGCTAAAGCAAAAGCAGCTGGAGCATCTGTTAAATTAGATGTATCTAAGATGCAATATGGACAACAAATTCAAGTAGCATGGAGAAAACAGCCAGTATTTGTTGTTCGTCATACCAAAGAAAGTTTAGAGAATATTGATTCAGCTTTACCTAAATTAGCTGATCCAAATTCTGACCAGATTGAAGAGCCATACAAAGGTCAAAATCCAACCAGATCAAAAAGTAGCGAATATACTGTTATGGTAGGAGTTTGCACTCATTTAGGATGTTCCCCTAAATACCATCCTGAAGTAGAGCCAAAGCCATGGGATGCGTCTTGGGCTGGAGGTTTCTTTTGTCCTTGTCATGGTTCTATGTTTGATATGGTTGGAAGAGTCTACAAAGGTGTTCCTGCACCAACCAATCTTCCAGTACCACCTCATTTTTTTGATGGTTCAATATTAACAATAGGTGAAGACGGAGGAACAGCCTAATGAGTGAAATGGTTGGAAAATTATTTGGTTGGGTTAACAGCAGACTGCCTGTATCCAATACATTTGAAAGACACTTATCAAAGCATCCAGTGCCTTCAAAAGTTAACTTTTGGTATCTGTTTGGAGCATTGGCATCTGTCGTATTAATTATCCAAATTGTTTCTGGAATATGGTTAATAATGCCTTATTCAAATACTGAAGAAGAAGCATTTGCATCAATAGAATATATTATGCGTGATGTTGATTATGGCTGGATTATAAGATACATGCATACCACAGGTGCATCAATGTTTTTTGCTGTTGTGTATCTCCACATGTTTAGAGGTTTGTTATATGGCTCATATCAAAAACCCAAAGAGTTAGTTTGGATTTTTGGATGTACAATATATCTAGCAATGATGGCAGAAGGATTTCTAGGATATGTACTTCCTTATGGTCAAATGTCGTATTGGGGAGCTCAGGTTATTATTTCACTGTTTGGGGCTATACCATATATAGGAGAATCCTTAGAATTATGGATTAGAGGTGACTATTATATATCTGGCATAACAGTATCTAGATTCTTTGCTCTGCATGTTGTTGCATTGCCTTTAGTTCTAATAGCTTTAGTTTTTTTACATCTTGTAGCATTACATGAAGTTGGAGCTGGCAATCCTGAGGGTGTTGATATTGAAGAACACTTAGATGATGACGGTGTTCCGTTAGATAGTGTTCCTTTCTTTCCATATAAAGTCTTAAATGCATTAGTTGGTATTGGTGTTTTCATGACAGTATTTGCAATTATTATGTTCTTCTTCCCTGAAGGAGGCGGTTACTTTATTGAAATGGCAAACTTTGAAGAAGCTAATCCGCTAGTCACTCCAGAACACATTGCTCCTGTTTGGTATTACTCTCCATATTATGCAATGTTGAGAGCTGTTCCAGATAAATTAGGTGGATTGATTGTAATGGGATCAGCAGTCGCAATTTTATTTGTAGTCCCGTGGTTAGATAAAAGTAAAGTTGCATCAATTAGATATAAAGGTATATACAGCAAAGTAGCTTTAGCTTTATTTGGTATTAGCTTTATAACTTTAGGATATTTGGGCACTGTTAGTGTTACTGAAGTAAGAAAAACAATGAGTGTAATTTGTACGGTAATTTATTTTGCATTTTTCTTATTAATGCCAATTTATACAAAATATGAAAAGACATTAGAAGTTCCAAAACGACTATGATTAAAAAACAATTAAACATTTTAAATATTAAGCTCAGCAAATTTTATGTTGTTCTTGGCTTGATATTATCTATCAACAGTATAGATGCAGCTGAAGGTGGACCTTGTAAAGATTATGGTAATTGTGACGAATTTAAATATTCTTTAAATGATATGGCTTCACTGCAAAGAGGTGCATCAACATTCTTAAATTATTGTTACGGCTGTCATTCACTTCAATATTCTAGATGGGGTAGAGTATCTACAGATCTTCAAATACCAGAAGAAATATTTTTTGACAATCTTGTCTTTGATAAATCTATAAAGCCTGGTGATTTGATGATTGGATCTATGTCAAAAGAACAATCGGCACAGTGGTTTGGTGTTGCTCCTCCAGATCTTACTTTGGTAAGCAGAGTAAGGGGAGACGATTGGATATACTCATACTTAAGAGCATATTATGAGGACTCGTCTAAACAATATGGAGTTAATAACTTAGTCTATCCTGGAACTGCAATGCCTAATGTTTTAATGGCTTTGCAAGGAAATCAAAAGTTGGTTTGTAAAGATATTCCAGTTATTGCAAAAAATGGTGGTGAAAAAAGAGACGATTTTGGTAATACCATAACTAAAGAAAAGTGTGGATATTTAAAAGTAGATGAGGGTTCAGGCGAACTAAATAAAGAAGAGTTTGACAGCTTAATCTATGACCTAACTAATTTTCTTGTATATGTTGGTGAACCAGCTAAAGCCCAAAGAGAAAGAATGGGTTGGTACGTAATTTTTTATTTTTTAATTTTTACTGCACTTTCAGCCTTGCTCTATAGAGAGTACCACAAGGATTATCATAAATAATTAGGGGAATGATATGATTTTATATTCAGACAGAGATGACCATTACAGCCAAAGAGTGAGGATTGTATTAGCTGAAAAAGATATTACTGCTGAAATTCATGAAGCTAATCCTGAAGAAACTCCTGAAGATATTCTTTCAATCAGCCCTTATCATAAGTTACCAATTCTCGTTGACAGAGATCTTGCAATACATGATCCTTCAGTAATGATGGAATATTTAGACGAAAGGTTTCCACACCCGCCACTACTTCCTGTATATCCTGTCGAAAGGGCAAATAGCAGAACTTTAATGTTGCGCATAGACAGAGAATGGTGCCCAATTGTAGACACATTAATAGCAGGTGAGCTTCCTGAAAAAGAGTTGTTAAAGCTAAGAGAAGAACTCTTGCATGAAATATCTTCAATTGCTCCAACTTTTAAAGAATTTAAGTTTTTTATGAGTAATGAATTTACTCTTGTAGATTGTTGCTTTGCACCTATTCTATGGAGACTTCCTTCTATCGGCATTAAGCTTCCTGTTAACAGACACCTAAAACCTCTTTTAGACTATCAAAAAGAAGTATTTAAAAGACCTGGATTTTTAGATAGTTTATCTTCCCTTGAAAGAGATCTTAAAGAGGATTAGTAGTATCTGAAGATACTTTCCATAAAGGAAGGTTTCTATTAATACATTGTCCTTTTGAGACTTTTGAAATCCCTGAGTTGAAC
>CACJBC010000020.1 GCA_902591565.1 uncultured SAR86 cluster bacterium
GGCAAGGCATTGAAAGCGCTCTAAGGCATGTTGTTGGTGACAATACGCTTGAGCAAACTCTTACAGTTGGAAGAGAAAATATTGCATCTGAGGTTCAAGGAAGGCTCCAACAGATATTAGATAGTTATGCTACAGGCTTAATTGTCCAGCAAGTTAACATTGAAAAAACCGACCCTCCTGCTGCTGTTAAAGACGCCTTTGATGATGTAGTTGCAGCAAGAGAGGATAAAGAAAGACTTCAAAATGAAGCTGAGAGGTATGCACTAAGTATTGTTCCTGAGGCAAGAGGGCAGGCACAAGCTCGAATAAGAGAAGCTGAGGGTTATAAATTAGAAGTGGTTGCTAATGCAGAGGGTGAGGTTGGAAGATTTATTCAGCTTTTAGAGGAATACCAAAAAGCACCAGAAGTTACTAGAGACAGAATGTATATTGATGCAATACAAAACGTTTTATCTAGTACCACAAAAGTTATGATCGATGTCGATAGTGGTAATAATTTAATGTTACTCCCTTTGGACAAAATGATGGACCAAGGGAATAAAATAGATATTCGTGAACTAAGGTTAAGAGGAGATTCAAATGAATAAGAATACTTTTTTGCTAGTTTTTTCTGCACTAATAATTGGCATTGGTTTTAATAGTTTTTTCATCGTTAATGAAAAACAAAATGCTATTGTTTTTCAATTTGGTGAAGCTGTTAGATCTGATATACCTGTGGGATTTCATTTTAAACTTCCAATCATTCAAGAAGTAAAAAAATATGATGCAAGAATCCAAACACTTGATGAGGAGCCAGATAGAATCTTAACGGTTGAAAGTAAGTATCTATTAGTAGATTCTTTTATTAAATATAGAATTTCAGATGTTCTGACATTTTATAAAGCTAATAACGGAAGCTTTAATAGTCTTAATAGTTTATTAGGTCAGCGTTCTGAATTTGTTCTAAAAAATAACTTTGGTAAAAGAACTGTTAAAGAAGTTGTTTCAGGTGAAAGGGATGAGCTGATGAGTATTATGCTAAATTCATTAAACGAATCTGTATCTGATTTAGGTGTAGAAATTATAGACTTCAGAGTTAAGAGAATTGATCTACCATCTAATTTGAGTAATTCCGTTTATGAAAGAATGAGAACTGAAAGGAATAGGTTGGCTGAGGAATTAAGATCTGAAGGTAAAGAAATTGCAAGAGAAATTAGAGCTATAGCAGATAAAGACAAGGTTGTAATATTAGCTGAAGCATATAAAAAAGCTGAGCTTTTAAGAGGCGAGGGTGATGCTGAAGCTGCTAGAATATATGCAGAAGGTTTCTCTCAAGATCCAGAGTTTTATGAATTCACAAGAAGTATTAAAGCTTATGTAGAGACTTTTGAGAATAAGTCTGACATGATGTTAATAGATTCAAATTCAGAGTTTTTAAAGTATCTTAATCAAAAAGAAGTCAATAAATAAGGAATAATGTGGCCTCAAACACACTAGTTCTTGGTCTTCAGTGGGGAGATGAAGGCAAGGGAAAAATAGTTGATGCTCTAAGCGAACAGGTCTTTGCTGTATGTCGTTTTCAAGGCGGCCATAATGCAGGACATACTATAAAAGTAAATGGCCAACAAACAGTTCTTCATTTAACCCCATCTGGCATACTTCATGCAAATGTAAATTGTGTCATTGGTAATGGTGTTGTTTTGTCTTTAGAGGCCCTTGATAAAGAAATAAATAGTCTTGTTGATGCAGGAATAAATTTTAATAATAGATTTTTTGTCAGCTCAGGTTGTGCATTAATTCTTCCAAGTCATATCAGTATTGATAAGGTTAGAGATAAGAAGGAATCAATAGGGACTACTGGAAGAGGTATAGGACCATCCTATGAAGACAAAATTGCTAGAAGAGCAGTGAGATTTGGTAATTTAGGAGATGAGAAAATTCTAAGAGATAAAGTTGAGTTACTTGTTTCATATCACAACAGATTACTTGTCGAATTATATGGCGAGGAGCCTCATGATATAAATCAGGTTATAGATGAAATAATGTCCTTTAAACATTTACATGATAAATACTGTACAGATACTCAGGGCCTTATTTATGATTGGATAATAAAAGATAATCAATCTTTGTTATTTGAAGGCGCTCAAGGAACATTGCTTGATATAGATCACGGAACTTATCCCTATGTTACATCATCAAGCACTACAGCTGGTGGCGTGTCAACTGGTCTTGGGTTAGGACCTAAACATATAAATAAGATTATTGGCATATCGAAAGCATATTGTACGCGTGTTGGGGAAGGCCCATTTCCAACTGAGCTTTTTGATGATAATGGAAAAATGCTTGCAGAAAAAGGAAATGAATTTGGTGCTACAACAGGAAGGCCAAGAAGGTGCGGGTGGTTAGATTTATTTGCTCTAAAGAAAGCTGTTTTTACAAATTCTGTTACAGATATCTGCCTCACAAAACTAGATGTTATGGATGACTTCGAGTTAATAGAGGTTTGTATTGATTATGAGGATGATAAACCAGTCTATAAAACTTTTGAGGGTTGGAAGTCTTCAACTGAGGGAGTTACCAAATTCGAAAATTTACCAATAAAAGCTCAAGAATATATTAATTTTATTGAAGATTTTGTTGGTTGTAATATCTCAATTGTTTCTACAGGACCATCAAGAGACCAGACAATCCATAGATAAATTAATTTAATTTTAGATATTTATCTAAATTAGCATTTATAAATTTATAAGACTCTGGGCTAGAGAATTTTTTTGAAAGTCTTAATGATTCGTCAATAATTACCGGTTTATCCAAATCACCATATATCATTTCATTTAAAGCAAAGTATAAAATTGATTTATCTATCAAATCCATATTTGAATCTTTAACATTCATAGAGTCTAAAATTTCCTTGAATTCACTTTCATTGTTTTTGATAGATTCTAAAGATAAAGAAAATGTATCAAAATCAACTTTTTTATTTTTATGCTCATCTTTAAACTGATTAACAATATCGGATATTTCTTGGTTGTTAAAGAAATATTGATATATTGCTTGTATAAGGTACTCTCTAGTTCGAATTTGAGTCTTAAAATTAGCTAGATTTTTCATTGATAAGCTCAATCAAGGCTTGAGTATTATTTTTTGTATTAATTTTTAATCTTTTAATTAATTGATCAGAGTTCTCAACACACAATACATTATTAATTATAGATATATTTGGATAGGTTAGAGCCAAGTCTCCAATTGATCTGAAAGTCTCATTAGTAACTAAGTCATAATGAGTTGTTTCTCCTCTAAGAACAATTCCCATGAATAGGATGCCGGAAAAGAATAAAGATTCATTTTTATTTATTTGATATTTAGCTAATGCAGCCAGCTCAATTGCACCTGGAGCACAGGCGACTATATATTCATATTCATTCTCTGAAATGACAGTAGTTGCAATATTCATCATTTCAGCTATTTGCTCGCTGTACCATGAGGTATGTACAATTAAAATCTTATTCATTGACGAAACCTGTTATCTCAATATTAAAACCTGATAAAGCATTATATTTAGTTGGTGTTCCAAGGACTGTGATTTTTTTTAGATTTAATGCTCTGCATATTTGAGAGCCAACACCAATAACTTTTCTATTTTTTTTAGGTTCAACTTCTTTATCTTTAAGCTTGTTAAGCCAATAACTTCTTGCATCTCTGTGATTAATTAACACAAATAATCCTGCTTCTTCTTTAGAAATTCTCTCAATAGATTTTCTTATAGACCAGTTTTTACCCATCTCCTCAATACCCAAAGTATCTTGAAGAATGCTTTGAGTTTGAACACGTACTAGAGGAGATTCTACTTTTGATAGATCGCCTTTAGTCAATGAGAAATGATATTCATCCTTAATATTATCTCTCCAAACAATAAGATTAAATTCGCCAAATTCATTTTGGATAGTTTTTTCACTGATAGCTTCAATAGTTGAATCAGATGAAAGCCTATAATCAATAAGGTCGGCTATAGTTCCGACCTTTATGTTATGTGTTTCACCAAATTTTATTAGATCATCTCTTCTAGCCATAGTGCCATCATCATTCATAATTTCACATATAACTCCCGCAGATTGAAAGCCAGCAAGTTTGGCAAGATCACAGGCTGCCTCAGTATGACCGGCTCTGCTAAGAACTCCTCCTTCCATAGCCTTTAAGGGGAATATATGACCAGGCTGAACAATATCTGTGGCTTTGGAGTTTTTATCAACAACAGTTTTTATAGTATGGGCTCTATCTGCTGCAGAAATACCAGTTGTAATTCCCTCGGCAGCTTCAATGGAAACAGTGAAAGCAGTTTTATTTGCAGCCTTATTTTTACTAGTCATCATTTTAAGATCAAATTTATTTATTAAATTTTTACTCAGAGGAAGACAGATTAAACCTTTACCTTTAGATGCCATAAAATTAATAATTTCTGGTGTTATCATGTCAGCCGCACAAACCAGATCTCCCTCATTTTCTCGAGATTCATCATCAAGAATAATTACCATCTTTCCTTTTTGAATGTCTTGAATGATGTCTTTAATATTATCTTTTAACATTTTATATAGATTTTTTTTGTGTCTGATTCAATTTTATACGACGATTCTAAGTTAAAACCCAATTTTTCAACAGCATTATCTTCTTTGAACCAACTTACCCCATTTGGACCAAGCTCCATAGATGATTCATAAATAATAAGCTTATCTATTAAGCTTTCATTTAAAAAAGAGTTAACCAATTTTGGCCCAGCTTCAACAAGAATTGATGTGATGTCTGTATTTTTAAACCCACTAATTACTTTATTAAGGTTATTTTCATTGATAATTTCATAATCTGCATCTTTAAAAAATGGTGCATTAAAGTTGAAATTAGTTTTACTACTTAATAAAATTTTTTTAGGTTGATTTGTTGGAAAATTAACTCTCGCATTCATTAACGGATTATCATTAGTAACAGTATTACCTCCGGTTAAAATAACATCCATAGATGCTCTCAATTTTTGAACGTCTTCTCGAGACTCCTTGGAAGTAATCCAAGTCTGTTGATTATCATTAAAATGAGATTTCCCATCTGCAGATGATGCAATTTTTGCTGTTATAAATGGTTTTTTATGTATATTTTTAAAAAAGAAAAATTTATTTTGTTCCTCAACCAATTCAGCACATACACCGCTTGTTACGTTTATACCATTTTTTTTTAGGCTTTCTATACCTTTTCCAGATACAAGTGGATTAGGGTCCAAGGATCCAATAACAACATTTTTAATACCTGAATTAATTATTGCTTCAGTGCATGGGCCTGTCTTACCAGTATGATTACATGGTTCTAAAGTACATATTAAAGTAAGCTCTTTAAAGGATTTGAAACTTTTACCAAGAGATAATTTTGCAGAATTTATAGCATTTATTTCTGCATGATTGCAACCAAATTTTTCATGCGCTCCTTCTGATATTATTTTGTTATCTTTTATAAGAATACATCCAACAACTGGATTAGGCTTAGCAGTATATTTATATTGATTTGCAAGAGAAATTGCTCTCTTCATCAATTCCTCATAATTCATTTTTTTGATTTATTTTTTGTATTTCTTTTTGGTTTTTCTTTGCGGAGTGAATTAATCTCTTCTGAAAAATCTTTTATGTCTTGAAAATCTCTATAAACAGAAGCAAATCTTACATATGCAACAGTATCTACTTCTTTTAAAGCATTCATCATTATTTCACCAATTTTTATAGATGGTATTTCTCTTAAACCACTAGTTCTTATCTCATTTAAGATTTTCCCAAAAACTGTATCAATATTTTCTGATGATAGGGGTCTTTTCTCAAGCGCTCTAAGCATGCCTTTTTTTAATTTTGAACCATCAAATGGCTGTCTTTGACCATCACTTTTGACCACTCTAGGCAAAGCTAAATCTACTGTTTCAAATGTAGTAAATCTAGCATGACATACTTCACAAGACCTTCTCCTTCTAGTTTGCGAACCATCTGCAACTAGTCTTGAATCAATAACTTTTGTGTCTTCAGCCTGACAAAACGGACAATGCATCTATAAATTATAGACTGGATATTCTCTTGTTAGCTTAATTACTTTATTTTTTATTTCTGCCATAACATTATCATCATTCATATTTTCGATAACATCACATATCCAATTGCTTAATAATTTAATTTCTTCAGTTTTAAAACCCCTAGTTGTTACAGCTGGAGTTCCAAGTCTTATACCGGAGGTAACGAATGGTGATCTTGGGTCATTTGGAACCGCATTTTTATTAACAGTTATATTTACATCACCTAATGCTTTTTCTAAATCTTTACCTGTTATATCTTTATTTATTAAATCAACTAGTACGATATGATTTTCAGTACCACCAGTGACAACATCAACACCACGTGACATGATAGCTTCACACATTGTTTTTGCATTATCAACTACATCTTGAATGTAATCTTTAAAAGCTGGCTCTAAAGCCTCTTTAAAGCAAACAGCTTTAGCTGCTATAACATGCATTAATGGACCACCTTGTGATCCAGGAAATACAGCAGAGTTAAGTTTTTTTTCTAATAATTCATTGCTTTTAGCTAAAATAATTCCAGATCTTGGTCCTCTGAGAGTTTTGTGAGTAGTTGATGTAACCACGTCTGCAAAAGGCACCGGAGATGGGTAGTGACCAGATGCAACTAATCCAGATATATGAGCCATATCTACTAAAAAATATGCGCCTGTTTCATCGGCTATGTCTCTAAATTTTTTCCAATCAATAATACCTGAATATGCAGAGAAACCAGCGATTATTAATTTTGGTTTATGTTCGATTGCTAAAGTTCTAACTTGATCATAATCAATTTCGTTAGTAGTTGGATGAAGCCCATATTGAACACTTTTATAGTTTTTTCCTGAAAAATTGACTTTTGCACCGTGCGTAAGGTGTCCACCATGGTCTAAGCTCATTCCAAGAATAGTATCATTTGGTTCTAGTAGAGCTAAAAATGCAGCAGCATTTGCTGAAGAGCCCGAATGTGGTTGAACGTTTGCATAATCAGCTTTAAAGAGTTTTTTAGCTCTGGATATAGCAATTTCTTCAGCAATATCTACATACTCGCAACCACCATAATATCTTTTTGACGGATAGCCTTCAGCATATTTATTGGTTAGCAATGAACCTTGAGCTTCAAGTATTCTTTGACTTGCATAATTTTCTGAAGCTATTAACTCTATATGATCTTCTTGTCTAATGGCTTCTTTTTCAAAAGAGGTCCACAATTCTTTATCGTATT
Organism: uncultured SAR86 cluster bacterium; assembly: GCA_902591565.1. Lineage (GTDB taxonomy): Bacteria > Pseudomonadota > Gammaproteobacteria > Magnimaribacterales > D2472 > SCGC-AAA076-P13. The sequence goes on from CACJBC010000020.1 coordinate 7,281, forward strand.
CTTTTATAGATTCTGAATTGCTAAAAATTGCATCGCTTTGAGAAAGATTTATATCTTTATTGTTTGAGCCCATTAATTAATCCTAAGTGTTGTAAAAGTAAAAAGAGACGTTATTTTAATTCATCTAGGGCTTTTTGTGTGTAAATGGTTTAATTCTTTTTGGGTAACATGCTTTGCAGACATCACATTCAAGACCATAACAAGCTTTGGCTTGACAAAATTCACGACCCCAGAAAATAATTTGAAGATGCAGCTTATTCCATAACGATTTATCAAAAAGCTTTTTAAGGTCTGCTTCAGTTTTTTTTACATCCTTGCCGTTAGTTAAACCCCATCTTTGAGCTAATCTATGTATATGCGTATCAACTGCAAAAGCGGGTACACCAAAACCTTGGCTCATTACAACAGATGCTGTCTTATGACCAACTCCTGGTAATGCTTCAAGATCATTAAAATTATTTGGTACCTCCCCATTAAATTTTTTTAATAAAATTGACGAAAGATCTTTAATAGCCTTAGATTTTTTTGGTCCTAAGCCACATGGCTTAATAATTTTATATATTTGATTTTGCGATAATTTTGACATTTTTTGAGGATTCGAAGCAATTTTAAATAATTTGGGGGTGACTTGATTCACTCTCTCATCAGTGCATTGAGCAGAAAGAAGGACAGCAACAAGCAATGTGAAGTTATCTTTATGATCAAGAGGTATTGGAGTCTTTGGGTAAGTTTTATTAAGAATTTTTAAAACTATCTGCGCTCTTTCAGATTTTGTCATGCTCATAAATGTAGCATAATATTGTCTTAAAAATGAATACCAAAAAAATACAAAAATTTATTCTTAAGATAAAAGATAGTTTCTTAGAAGAGTCTGAAGAAAATAAAAAAATGCTCGACATTTTTGTCAAACAAATTGAAGGTACCGCATCTGAGGATGAAATTGACTACGCAAATAATCAATTAAACGAAATATTCAAAAGTTTAGGACTGGGCGTATTAACAATTTTGCCTTTTAGTCCTATTACTATTCCTTATGTGATTAAGAAAGCACAAGAGTTGGGCATTGACGTCATACCAAAATGGTATAAGAAGCTTTAAGTAAGTCTATCTATAGATTAGAATTAGTTTGTAAAATTTTTACCCAACTGGAGAAATTATGAAAAATGTAGTTATTGTTGATAGTGTTAGAACAGGCTTAGCAAAATCACATAGAGGTGGTTTCAATATGACAAGGCCTGATGAAATGCTTGCTCATCTCATTAATGCTTTACTTGAAAGAAATCCAAATCTTTCTCCAGAAGTCGTAGAAGATATTATTATGGGATGTGGAAATCCTGAGGGTGCTCAAGGCCACAATGTTGCCAGAAATGCAGCAGTATTATCAAATCTTCCAATTACTGTAGGTGGAACAACAATTAACAGATATTGTTCTTCAGGTCTCCAATCTGTTTCTATGGCAGCAGGCCAAATTATGGCTGGCTGTTACGATACCGTTATTGCTGGAGGCGCAGAAACTATATCCATGATGAAAATGAATATGGATAATTTTGTAAATGAAAGATTAGCAGAACAGTCTCCAGGTATATATTATCCAATGGGTATGACAGCTGAGGTAGTTGCAAAAAGATATAATATTTCAAGAGAAACTCAAGATGAACTTGCACTTGAAAGTCAAAAAAGAACAGCTTCTGCACAAGAAGCAGGTTTATTTTTGGATGAAATTGTTCCGATGAATACAAAAATGTTGCTAGTTAATAAAGAGACAGGTGATTCCAAAGAAATCGAGGTTACAGTAGAAAAAGATGAATGTAATAGACCTGAAACAACTATGGAAGGTTTAAGTGGTTTAAAGCCTGTTTTTGATCCTGAGAATGGTACTGTAACTGCTGGAAATTCTTCTCAATTATCAGATGGAGCATCAATTAATTTAGTAATGTCAGAAAAAAAAGCTCTAGAGCTTGGATTAAAACCTATTGCTTACTTTAGAGGTTTTACAACTATGGGATGTGAACCAGATGAAATGGGCATTGGACCAATTTATTCAGTACCTAAGTTATTAAGGAACTACAACATGGCTGTTGAAGATATTGATTTATGGGAGCTTAATGAAGCTTTTGCTGTTCAAGTTGCTCATTGCAGAGATACGTTAGGTATCCCAATGGATAAATTAAATGTTAATGGTGGTTCTATATCAATCGGTCATCCTTTTGGAATGACAGGCTCAAGATGCGTAGGTCACCTAACAAGAGAACTAGTTAGAAGTGACAAACAATTTGGCGTAGTAACAATGTGTGTCGGTGGTGGAATGGGCGCATCAGGTTTGTTTGAAAGATATCCCAGCTAAGGACTTCCTTGAATTCTGAATTTGATCTCATAGACTTATTTAAAAATATTGGCTCAGAATACTACGAAGATAATGGCATAATCATCTCTCCTGGTGATGATTGTGCTGCATTTAAATCAAACAAACCTATTGTTACATCCATAGATGCTTCTATTGAGGGTGTTCATTTTCCAAAAAACGCTAAACCCTCTGATATTGCTTACAGATCGATTGCTGTAGCTTTAAGTGATATTGCTGCTATGGCATGTAAACCTCTTGCATTTAGTTTGTCAGTTACAGTGCCGCATAATGAATATGATTGGTTTGAGAGTTTTCAAGAAGGAACTAAAGATATATCCGATGAGTATAAAATTTCATTAATTGGCGGAGATTTAACTTCAGGACCTCTTAATGTAAATGTTGTTGTATACGGTTCACCTTATTCAGAAAAAATTCTTACAAGAAGTGGTGCAAAGCCTGGAGATATAATATGTATTAGTTCTCAAGTTGGTAAAGCATCAAAAGGGCTAAAAGATTGGAACAACAATATAGATTCTTCATTTATTAATTATTATTTAAGACCAAAAGCTAAAATTGAACTTGGTAAAGAAATTTCTTTGAGTGCAAATGCATGTATTGATACCTCTGATGGGTTGCTTGCAGATTTAAAAAAGATACTAGACGCATCTAAATGTGGAGCAGATATTTATTTAGATGATATACCCATAACTTCAGACATAAATGATTTAAATGCTGGAGATGATTATGATTTATGTTTTACTCTACCGGAAGAAATGATTGCCGGTAATTTTATAAAAATTGGAGTTGTAAAAGAGGACAAGAAAATAAACCTTTGTTCTAATAAAGGTTATGATATTGAAATTAAAGGATATGAGCATTATTAAATGAGCAAGTTTCCAGATCTAAAAAATCCTATTCATTTCATAGCTACACTGGGAGGTATTGGAAAAATTCCTATTGCTCCAGGTACATGGGGGTCTATATTTGCATTTTTTATTTTTATCTACATTTCTCATTATGTAGATATGCGTGTAGTTGTTATCTTATCAATACCATTTTCAACATGGGTATGTGAAAAAGCATCAGTCAATCTTATAGAAAAAGATCATAAATCAATTGTAATAGATGAATTAGTTGGTATTTGGATAGCTTTAGTTCCTGCTTTATATCTATCAACACAAACTTCAAGAACATCGTATGCAGTTTTAGCTCTTATCTTTTTTAGACTATTTGATATCTTAAAACCCTTTCCAATATCTTATTTTGACAAAAATTTTAAAAATGGGCTTGGAATAGTTCTTGATGACTTAATAGCTGGGATTATGGCTATTTTTCCAGCAATGGCTTTAATCTATCTAATATTTTAGTAACTGAAAGACCAGCAGATTCAAGCATTTCCTCTCTTGATGCATGCTCAATAAACCTATCAGGTATTCCTAAGAGAATTGATTTAACATTTATGGACTCAATTGAACAAAACTCCTGAACTGCACTCCCAGCACCTCCAGCAATTGATCCGTCTTCCAAAGAAACAAAACATTCTGATTTAGATAAGTATTTTTTTAGTATTTCATGATCAAGAGGTTTAACAAATCTCATATCAATTAAAGTAAAATCCATTTTTTCTGAAACTTCTATCGCTTTATCCAATAAGGCTCCAAAGTTTAAGAAAACAACTTTAGATGCGCTTTCTCTTACTACCCTAGCTTTGCCAATTTCTAAACACTTAAGATTGGAATTAACTGATGTGTTTGGACCAGTGCCTCTTGGATATCGAACAGCTGCTGGGCCTTCATGTTTAAAGGCTGTTGTTAAAAGTAATCTTGTTTCATTTTCATCTGAGGGAGTCATTAGGATTATATTTGGTATACACCTCAAATAAGCAATATCATAATTACCAGAATGTGTTGGTCCATCTTCTCCAACCAATCCAGCTCTATCAAGGGCAAAGGTAACATCTAAATTTTGAACTGCTACATCATGAATAAATTGATCATATGCTCTTTGAAGAAATGTTGAGTAAATGGCAACAACAGGTTTTTTGTTTTCTAAAGATAGACCGGCTGCAAATGTGACTGAGTGTTGTTCTGCTATGGCAACATCAAAGTATCTATCAGGATATTTTTGGCTAAAATCAACAAGTCCAGAACCTTCGCGCATAGCTGGAGTGATTGCAACCAAGCTCTCATCCTTTTCTGCCATATCAACTATCCAATCACTAAAAATATCTTGATACTTTGGTTTTGGACTGGAATCTGATTTTATGCTGTTAATTTTACCTATAGCGTGAAACCCTATTCTGTCTGATTCAGCAGGATCGAGGCCAGCACCTTTTTTTGTAATTACATGAAGGAATTGAGGACCCTCAAAATCTTTGAGATTACTAATTACATCCACCATCTCTTTTATATTATGACCATCAATAGGACCAACATAGTTAAACCCTAGTTCTTCGAATATTGTTCCAGGAGCTACCATCGCCTTCATTTGTGTCTCAACTTTTCTTGCTAAATGATAGGCTTGAGGCAATGGCTTTAATACACTTGCACCACTTTTCTTAATACCTTTATATATTTTTGATGCCCAAATTCTTGAAAAATAATTAGAAAGACCACCAATATTTTCTGAAATGGACATATCATTATCATTTAAAATTACAAGAATATTAGGTTTTAGATGTCCACTATGGCTTAAGGCTTCAAATGCCATACCTGCAGTCATTGCTCCATCTCCAATTATCGCAACATGTTTTTTATTTGAATCATTTTTCAGAGCACCCACAGCCATACCTAATATTGCACTTATCGAAGTACTAGAGTGGCCAACACCAAAAGCATCATATTCACTTTCACTTATTGTTGGAAAGGGTGCTAATCCGTCTTTTTTACGCACTGTATGAATTTTGTCTTTTCTTCCAGTTAAGATTTTATGAGGATACGCTTGATGTCCAACATCCCATACTAAATTATCATATGGAGTGTTGTATAAATGATGAAGAACTATAGTTAATTCAATAACACCAAGCCCACCTCCAAGATGACCGCCGGTTTGCCCAACAGAAAATAACAAAAATTCTCTTAATTCATCTGATAAAATTTCAAGCTCACCAATAGAGAATGATCTGATGTCAGATGGCGCTGAAACTTTATCCAACAATGGAGTTTTTGGTTTAGTTTCAGGAATTTTCTTAAAAATTTTCATTAACACTCTCTGTCAATTAAATATTTAGCCATTTCAATTAATTTATCAATATTAGATATATTTGATTGACTTAGAGAATTTAAAGCGGAATCAGTTAATTTATTTGCTTTCCCTTTTGCTTTATCCAAACCAATAATATCTATGTAAGTAAGTTTATTATTTTTTGAATCAGAGTTTTTATTTTTACCTAATATGCTTTCTATTTGAGTAACGTCTAAGATATCGTCTGTAATTTGAAATGCTAAACCTATTTTGGAACTAAAATCTCTTAATACATTTAAGGATTCTGATTCTATACTTGATCCAATTTGACCAAGCATTACAGCACATTCAATTAATTTTCCTGTTTTTAAGTTATGAATATCGTCAAGTTTCTTTATATCTATGTTTTGATTATTTTCATTTTCAATATCTAGATACTGACCAAGGACCATTCCATTTTTGCCACATGCTTTTGATAGAAGATTGATAGCATTTACCTTATCATCTGAGCTTAAAAAATTATCATTTACTATAATTTCATATGCTAATGCTTGAAGGGCATCTCCAACCAAAACAGCACTAGCTTCTCCATATTTTATATGGCTTGATGGTTGATTTCTTCTTAAATCATCATCATCCATGCATGGTAGATCATCATGAATAAGTGAGTAGGTATGCATTAATTCAACAGCTGAAGATAATGTGATGATACTTTCTTTGGCTATATTTATATTAGTCTCTGATGAAGCAAACACTAATCCGGCTCTTATCATTTTGCTATCAGCAAGTGCAGAATAGGCCATAGCTTCTTCTATTTTATTTTTGTTGCTTATTGATTTAAGCATCTTATCTTTTACAAGTTCTTTTACTTGAGATAAGTATCTAGGAAGCATTAAAATTTTATGAATTATCTAATTCTTGTGAAGTTCCATCATCTAATAATTCTTTAACTTTTAACTCAGCATCTTCAAGTTGCTTCTGGCATTCTTTTACTAAATTAATTCCTGCTTCAAATGATTTAACAGAATCTTCTAAATTAATATTTTCATCCTCAAGTTTTTTTACTATTGATTCAAGTTCTTTTAATGAGGACTCAAAATCAATTTTTTTATTTGAACTAGACATATCTTATTGTAATTTATTAATTAGCGGTTTTAAAAAACTTTTTAAAATCATTTCTTAAAGCATAAGGCAGAGATAAAACAGCTGGCGTTAGTATCAAAGTTATAAATGTACTAAATGCTAAACCAAAAACAATAGAAACTGCTAGATTGGACCACCAATCTACAATTGGACTTCCAATAGCAATATCTCTTGCAATAATGTCCAAACTAACTCCCATCGCCAAAGGCAACAGACCAAAAATAGTTGTGAGGGATGTAAGTAAGATGGGCCTTAATCTTTGTTTACATGCATTTATTATGTGAATTGAATTTTCTATATGTGGAGATTCTTCTCTAAGTTTATTAAAGGTATCGATTAGAACAATATTGTTATTAACTACAATCCCAGCTAGGGTAACAATTGATAACCCAGTCATTGTTGTACTAAATGGCTTTCCTGTTATTAATAAACCTAGTAAGACGCCAACAAAAGATATTGTTACCGATGTAAGAATTATAAATGACTGATAAAAGCTATTAAACTGGGTTAAAAGCATAAGCAGCATTATAAATACAGCCATAATACCTGCTGCTATCATGAAATTATTTACATCTTCAGTTTCTTCTGCCATACCAGTAAATTTGTAAGTTACTCCTTTTGTAAAATCAGCAGACTTTAACCATAAATCAATTTCTTCGACTTTTTCTGCAACTTTAGATTCATCTATTGTTGCTGCACCAATTTGTTGCGTAAATTTACTATCCCTTCTATTAACAGATTGTCTATTTTCTTTTGGCACTACTGATATAAAAGAACTCACAGGAACCAGACCTTCAAGAGTTATTACATTTAAATTTTGTATTCCAGTAATTGTTCTATCAGACTGAGGAAATCTAGCTCTGATTTCCACCTCATCTCTTGAGTCATCTGGCCTATATTCACCAACTTTAAATCCATTAGTTAGCATTTGAACTAATGCACCTACATCGGCAACACTCACACCTAATTGAGCTGCTTTTTGCTTATCTACTTCAACACTCCATTCGACTGATGGATATGATTTTGATGAAGTAATATTCTTAAGACCTTTAATATTATTTCTCATGTGAGCCTCAATAATATCTGCAACTGCATTAACA
>CACJBC010000021.1 GCA_902591565.1 uncultured SAR86 cluster bacterium
TTAAAACAGGCTTTAGTGAAAAAGAAATATTTACTGCACTAAGACAATGGAAAGACAACTTTTAATCAGCTTAATTTTTATATTTGCTTTAAGTGGTTGTCAGACTATAACCCCACCAACATCAACAATTGAGCAAAAGATTGAGATAAATAAAAAATCAATAGAGACAGAAATTCAATACACTAATATATGGGATTACATAGTAAAAAATTCTAAAACTGAAAAAGAGTCATATATAGATGATGTCACACTTGAATTTATTAATAAACATTTAAAAAATAAAGATAATTTCGATGAATATCTTAGCAACTCATATTTTTTTATATATTATGTTGTTCAAGAATTGGAGGCCGCAAATTTACCTGTAGAGCTTGCACTTATTCCCTTTATTGAAAGTAATTATGATCCTTTTTCCATTTCCTCATCTGGAGCTGTTGGTTTGTGGCAGTTCATGCCGAAGACTGGAAGATTTTATAATTTAGAAAAGTCTTGGTGGAATGAAGATAGACATGACCCCTTTAGATCAACGCATGCTGCTATAGGATATTTTAAATATTTATTTGATAGATTTGATAATGATATTTATTTAGCCCTTGCAGCATACAATGCGGGGCCAACTTATCTAGACAAACAAATCAACAAAAATAAAAGAAAGAACCTTAGTACAGACTTTTGGTCTCTTAATCTTAATGATCAAGTTACTAATTACATTCCTAAATATATTGCTATTAGAGAGATTATTTTTAATCCAAAAAAATATGGAGTAGAACTTCCTGAAATCCCAGTTGAATCAGTTGTGAAGAAGATAGAAATACCAGGTCAAGTAGAAATATTAAATCTAAGTGAATACCTGGGTATTAAACCAGAGCTTATCTATAAACTTAATGCAGGATACACAAAATGGGCATCAGCGCCAAAAGATAAAAGTGTTTTTTACGTTCCTATAGAAAAAACATTCTTACTTGATAGTCCTGATAGCCCTTTTGAAAATGTTAACCAAATTAATTGGATTTCACACAAAGTTGCTAGCGGCGATAATTTATGGAATCTTGCAGAAAAATATGACACTGAAATTCAAATAATAAAAAAAATTAATTACCTAGAAAAAGATCTTCTTTCTATTGGTGATACATTGTTGATACCTTTAAGTAGCACACAATCAAATAACTTTATTCCATACGAAATGCATATAGTTTCTGAAGGAGATACTCTTTGGGATATAGCTGAAAAATATAACATGGAGTTAGCTTATTTAATTAAAATTAATTCATTGGATAAGAATGCCTATCTTCAATTAGGACAACAACTAACAATAGGTAACAAAAATATTCATAGAAACATAGAATCTAAAAAACGAACAATTCTTTATTCTGTCAAACAAGGTGATAATCTATATAAAATTTCAGAACTTTTTGATATTTCTATAGAAAGCATTAAAGAAATTAACGAATTTCAATCAAACCAATTAATGCCAGGTCAAATTATTAAAATAGCTATAAGAGCTTTTTAGAAATCATTCAGAAGTTTTTGGATCTAATGCATCCCTGAGCCCATCACCAAAAAAGTTTAATGCAAATAATGTGATTGTGAATGTTAAGCCCGGATATATTAATAACCAGCTATATTCTTCCATTGACTCTACACCATCTTTAATTAAAGTGCCCCAGCTACTCATTGGAGGTTGAATGCCTAAACCTAGAAAACTTAAAAAACTTTCAAGCAACATAACCTGTGGAATTGTTAAAGTGGCATAAACAGCAACCGGTCCAAGAATATTTGGTAATAAATGCCTTTTAAACATTGCAAAATTACTCACGCCCATTGCTTGAGCCGCTAAAACAAATTCCTGATTTTTTAAACTTAGTACTTGAGCACGAACAATTCTTGCCATTGTTAACCATTCAACTGCACCTATTGCCAAGAAAAGTAACCAAAGATTTCTTCCAAAAATTACCATTAAAAGAATGATAAAAATTATAAATGGAAGTCCATACAATATATCCACTATTCTCATCATTACTGAATCTATTTTTCCCCCAGCATAGCCGGCAATAATTCCCCATGAAACGCCAATAATAAGAGCAACCGTTGTTGCAATAAAACCAACTAATAATGAAATCCGTGCACCATATAAAATCCTTGAAAGTAAATCTCTACCAAGCACATCAGTGCCAAGCAAATGAACTGAAGATGGCGGTGATGCACCTAAATCTAAGTTTTGATATGCGTATGGATAAGGAGCAATCCAAGGAGCAAATGCAGCCAATACAATTAAAACTAGTAGAACAATAGCACCAGCAACTGCAGCTTTATTTTTGAATAATCTTCTGAGCGCGTCTGACCATAGTGAGGAAGACTGTGACATTACGTATCCCTCGATCTTGGGTTAAGCCATAAAGCGACAATATCAGACAATAGATTGAAAAAAACAATCATAAAGGAGAAAAAAATTGTTGTACCTAATATCATTGTGTAATCTCTATTAAATGCAGCTTCAACATAAAATCTCCCTAAACCAGGTATCTGAAAGATAGTTTCAACAACAAAAGAACCTGCAAGTAATCCCGCAACTGCCGGGCCTAAAAATGATACAACTGGGATAAGACCACCCTGCATAGCGTGCTTAATTACAACCATTTTTTCTGAAAGACCTTTTGCTCTAGCAGTTCTTATAAAGTCTTGATTAAGAATTTCAAGCATTCCACCCCTACTAAGTCTTGCTATATATGCAGCATAAGCAAAGCCTAAAGTTAATGAAGGTAAAATTTTATCTCCAGGAAGTTGTCCCCATCCGGAAACTGGAAGTAATTCAAGATTAATTCCAAAGATCAATACTAAAAGCGGACCTAATAAAAAAGTAGGCACGCAAATACCAATCATAGCAATAGACATAGGTATATAGTCTAAAAATGTATTTCTTTTTAGAGCTGCAGTAACTCCAGACAAAATACCAATAAACAATGCAATTAACATTGAATATATTGCTAATTCAAAGGTAACTGGTAAACCAGTCATGATTAATTCTGTTACCGAGCGTCCAGGAAATCTGAATGATGGTCCAAAATCACCAACTAAAATTCCTGTCATATAGTCAAAATACTGCTCAGATAAAGGTGCATTTAAATTATATGCCTCATTAAGATTTTTTAAGACTTGTTCAGAAACAGCCTTATCAGCATCAAAGGGTCCACCTGGGGCAAGTCTCACAAGAAAAAAAGTAATACTAGCAACAGCAATTAATACAGGAATAGCCAGTAATATTCGTCTAAGAAAAATGCCAAGCATTTATATTAGTCTCTCTCAATCCTTATATATTTTGGATGATGATGACTCAAGATATTTGGGTACCAACCCTTTACATCCTCATGAAGTTGGTAAACTCGAACATATGTATAAATAGGTGCTATTGGCATTTCATCAATCAGCAATCTTTCAGCCTCCATTAAAATCTTATATCTTTCTTCTTGATCAAGAGTTGCGTTAGCCTTGGCTAGAAGATCATCAAACTTATAATTATCCCATCTAGTTTTATTATTTCCTCTATTCGGTCTCATCGTATCTAAGAAAGTATTAGGATCTTCATAGTCTCCTATCCAGCCTGCTCTAGATACTTGAAAGTCTCCAATCATTTCTCTACTTAGATAGACTTTCCAATCTTGGTTAACAAGTTCTACATTAATACCTAAGTTTTGTTGCCACATTTGTTGAATTGCAAGAGCAACTTTTCTATGTCCTTCACTTGTATTAAATAATATTTCTAGCACTGGAAACTCGTCTCCTGAATCATACCCAGCTTCTTTTAAGAGTTTTCTTGCTAAATCAACGTCATATGGAATCTTTGTATCCGGATAAAACCCATTTGATCCTGGTGGGGTAAATGAGTATGCAGGAATTTGTCCACATCTTGTTACTGATTCAACTATTTTTTTCCTATCAATAGAATATGCTAGTGCCTTCCTAACTCTAACATCATCTAATGCTTCATTGGCTGTATTAAATCTATAAAAATACGTCCCCATATAGGGATGTATTTTTACATTAGGATTTATTTCTTGGATATTAGGTTCGCATTTATTTGAGGGAAAAGTACTTGTAACATGAAGTTGACCAGCTCTAAACATTCTTTCTTCAGTCATTTCATTAGAAATAGGATAAAAATGAATTTCATTAAGCTCAACTAAATCCTTATCCCAATATAATGGATTTTTATCAACTACTATTTTTTTATTTAATTCCCAAGTCTTTAGGTTAAATGGTCCATTACAAACAAAATTACCAGGTCTTGTCCATTGGCCATTTCTGTCGTCCATGGTTCCATGTTTTAGAACTGTAGGCTTATGAACAGGCCAAGTACTATAATGACTTAATAAACCAAGGAAAAATGGTGTTGGTTCTTTGAGTGTAACTTCTAATGTTTTATTATTTAAAGCCTTCACTCCAACATTCGAAAAATCATCAATGGTTCCATTATGAAACTCTTCAGCATTCTGAACATAATAAAGCATATCAGGATATTGAGAGCCTAAGCTAGGAGTTAAAATTCTTTGCCATGACCATACATAATCTTCTGCTGTTACCTCATCTCCATTTGACCATCTACCATTCTCCTGAAGATAAAAGGTATATACCTTACCATCATCACTTATATCCCATGATGCAGCTGACCCAGGAAGACTTTCACCACCACGAGGATTAGAACTAGTTAAACCCTCACATAATGCTAAAAGTAAATGATGTTCAGGTACACCAGTAACAATGTGTGGGTCTAGTCCTTGAGGCTCTGTTCCATTACCATAATGAAGAATTTTTGCTTCTACAGCATCATCAACAGGCGTTGTCCCTGATGAACAACCTATTAATAAAAGAATAATAAATAAAAAAGAATATCGCATAGTTAGAATACTATATTATTTAAATTAACATTTGACGAGTTAAAAAGATCTGAACTAATCAAATCGTTCATTTGTTGTGTAAACCTATCTTCTGAGAATTGTTCATATTGAGCAATTACATTATCAATTTGCTCTTCTGAAGGCTTATTAATACTTATTAAGTCAATAATATAGTCATCGCCAGAAATTGACTTTGCAGAAGTTGACTCTCCAGGTGAAAGCTTAAATGCCTCTGATAATACTTCTTGAGGTAACAAGGATGAGCCCCTTGCTACATTAATAAATGAGTCTGACTTTATGAAACTATAAGCAGATATAAATGAATCAACTGTGCCAGATATTTTTGTTTCTGCAATCTCATCAAGTAATAAATTTTGCTTAGAAACAGTTTTCATAGAAGTGAGTGATTGTGAAACTTCATCTTGCACTTCTTCGTATGGTTGAAGAGCAGGTTGAATTATTTCAGATAAAGATAAAATAATAATTGAATTATCTATTTCAAAACTAGTAACGATACCAATCTCAGTATCAGGCGAGAAAATGTATTCCCTAATTTCAGAGTTATTAATTTCAGAATCAAAGTTTCCAAAAGTATTGTTTTTACTTATTTTTAATTCCGTTTTTATAGAATTTGCGATTTCGTCTATAGGCGCTTCAGAAATTACAAGAGAATCTAATGAGTTAAAATCATCATTCATCAAAGCTATTGATTCTGTTTCTACTAGTTCTTGAACAAAAACTTTTTGCATTTCTTCTAATGGGGCTGGAATAAATTTATTGTATTCTGTAACTTTTATAAGATGATATGAATCATCTAATTCAACAACATCGCTAATATCATTTAACTCAAGATTATTAATAGCCGTTGAAAATTGTTCAGGGAAAATATCTGCATCAAAGTATTCTAAATCACCTCCGATATCTTTAGTAACTATGTCATCACTATATTGTTCAACTAGAGTTTCAAAACTTTCACCAACTGATAACTTATCTTTAATATTATTTATGAGTGACAAAGCTGAAGCTTCAGAGTCATGATTAGATTTATCTATCATTAAATGAGCAATCCTTATTTCAGAATTATCACTATTGTTTGCAAGATAATTTTCATATGAAGATTGAATATAGTTATCAGGAACTTTGACCAAATCCTCGTAATCTTTACTGTTGAGAGTAAAGTAACTAAATGATCTTGATTCATCTGAAAAGAATTTAAGCTCATTATTTTTATAATATTCTAATAATTCATCTTCGGTATTTGTAATGCTTTGTGATAATTCTGATGAATCAACTTTGATAAAATTTAAATTAATAGTTTGTTCTAGGATTGAAGCTAAATCTCTTGATTCTTTCTCTAATGCAAAGCTGCTAGCACCTATAGCACTTCTGAATTGGTCTGTTGCTAGTAATAGTGATATTTGTTCAATGTATTCTTCTTTAGTAAAACCATTAGCATTAGCTTGAGCTTCGAAAATATCTTCGTTAAACCTACCATCAACCCAGAATGAATTATTAGCAATAATATTTTTTTTTGCTAATGTTCTTGTATGGTCATTAACAAAACCCATTGACCTTGCATTAGCTAATAAAGTCTTTTGAATTATTAATTCTTGCTTAATTATTTCTAGTTGTATTTCATCTGAGAGCTCTGAGAGCTCAAAGCTTTCACCGTAAATATCTTTATATTTTTGAATAGCCAGATTAGTGGCAACTTGAAAATCAGCCTGTGTAACATTTTCACCATTTATTGATCCAAGAGAATTACCTGTTGTATCTGATAATGAAGACGTGCCTAAAAAAACAAATGGTAGTGCACATGCAGCTACAACAATGAATAATCTAGGCCCTGTTAAAAAATTTCTGAGTGATTCCATCATAGTGGTGACATTATAAATAAAAAAAGGGTGCGGAAGCACCCTTTTTTAAAGTAATTAAGATTTAACCGTTTTTGACCTTATCTTTTAGGCCTTTACCAGCTTTAAAACCTGGAACTTTAGAAGCAGCAATATGCATTGATGCGCCAGTTTGAGGATTTCTACCCTCTCTTGCAGCTCTGTGCCTTACTGAAAATGTTCCAAAACCTACTAGTGATACAGAATCACCCTTACCTAAAGCATCTCCAATCCCACCTAAAACTGCATCGACAGCTCTTCCAGCAGATGCTTTAGAAATATCCGCGTCACTTGCGACAGCATCAATCAAATCTGATTTATTCATATTAAATACTCCTCTGTGTAAATTTATTTATATAAATACTCTTCTATGAAAAGCTTTTTAGCCCTAAAAGTCAAGCAAATAAAGGGTTTTTAATGTGCTTGATTATTCTCAGTTTTTGACTGCTTACCTTTTTGTGATTTATTTTTGTTAGCTGAAGAACTCTTTAAAACAGGAATCGGTTCCTTGATTAAGGCATGTGAAATAACTTCATCTATCCATTCTACTGGAATGATGTTAAGTGATTTTAATATTTGATCAGGTATCTCTTGCAAGTCGGGTTCATTTTCTTTTGGTATTATTACATTCTTAATACCACCTCTTTTAGCAGCAAGTAACTTTTCTTTTAATCCACCAATTTTTAGAATTTGACCTCTTAATGTTATTTCTCCAGTCATGGCAGTATCACACTTAACAGGTATTCCGGTAAATATGGATATTAATGAAATTGCCATCGCACCACCTGCACTAGGTCCATCCTTTGGAGTTGCACCTTCAGGCACATGAATATGAACATCAAATTTTTCATAAAAATCTGATTTTATTCCTAAAGATTTAGCTCTAGATCTGACCACAGTTAATGCTGCCTGAATAGATTCCTGCATCACATCACCTAAAGAACCAGTTTTAATAATGCGGCCTTTTCCATCAATATATGAAGCTTCGATTGTTAATAATTCTCCGCCAACCTCTGTCCAAGCTAATCCGGTAACTTGTCCTACTGCATTTTCTTTTTCAGCTATACCATATTTGAATTTTTTTACGCCTGAGTATTTATCTAAATTTTTAGGTGTTATTGATGTGGCTTTGTTAAGTGATTTTTTTGATAATAATCTTTCCTTCACCACTTTTCTTAAAATTTTTGCAATTTGTCTTTCTAATCCTCTTACCCCAGCTTCTCTAGTGTAGTATCTTATCAACGACAATATTACTTCTTTATTTAGATTGATCTCATTTTCTTTTAGTCCATTCCTTTCCATTTGTTTAGGAAGGAGATATTTTGAAGCAATATTTAATTTTTCATCTTCAATGTACCCCGGTATTCTTATTATCTCCATTCTATCTAGTAATGGTGTTGGAATATTTAAACTGTTTGCGGTACATACAAACATAACTTCTGAAAGATCATAGTCAACTTCAAGGTAATGATCGCTAAATGTATTGTTTTGCTCGGGGTCTAAGACTTCTAAAAGAGCAGAAGCAGGATCTCCACGATGATCCATACCAATTTTATCAATTTCATCTAGCAGAAATAATGGATTTTTTACACCAACTTTTGATAATTTTTGAATAATTTTTCCTGGCATCGAGCCTATATAAGTCCTTCTGTGACCTCTAATTTCTGACTCGTCTCTTACACCACCCAAAGACATTCTTACAAATTTTCTATTAGTAGCTCTTGCAATTGACTCTCCTAGAGATGTCTTACCTACTCCTGGAGGGCCAACCAGGCATAATACTGGAGCTTTCATTGACTTAACTCTTTTTTGAACAGCAAGATACTCAATTATTCTTTCTTTCACTTCTTCAAGACCATAATGATCTTTTTCTAGAATATCTAGCGAAGCATGAATATCAGTCTTAACCTTAGATCGTTTTTTCCATGGTACATCGACAAGACAATCTAAATATGATCGAACTACTGATGCCTCAGCAGACGATGGTGACATATGTTTAAATTTTGCAAGCTCACTTTTAGCTTTTTTTAGAGCATCCTTGGGCATGCCGACCTTATCAATCTTTTCTTCTAAAGCTTCAAGCTCATCAACCTCATCGCCAATCTCACCAAGTTCCTTTTGTGCGGCTTTTATTTGCTCATTAAGATAATATTCTCTCTGAGATTTTTCCATTTGTTTTTTTACACGTTCTCTGATTTTCTTTTCAACATCAACAACATCAAGTTGTGATTCAATAAACATTAAAACTTTTTCAGCTCTGGATTTTAAATCAGCAATGGAGAGAATCTCTTGTTTTTTTGAGGTATCTATTGGCAAGTGTCCTGTAATTGTATCTATAAGTTTCGATAGATCATCAAGTGAGTCTACCGTCGAGACAATCTCGGGTGGTATTCTTTTAGTTATGCCAATGTAATCTTCAAACTTAGCTTTAATAAATCTTACTAGGTTTGAAGCATCAGCTTCTTTTAATTGAATGTCTTCAAGCGATGAAACTCTTGCTAAATCATGATTCTTTTTTTCAATAATGTCATCAATTTCACACCTCTTATGACCCTCTATTAAGACCTTCATTGTTCCGTCGGGCAATTTAATTAACTGTAGTAAGTTACTTATACATCCGTTTTTATATAAATCTTTAAATTCTGGATTATCAGTTGCAGGATCAGTCTGGCAAACTAGAACAAGTTTTTTATTTGAGGACATAGCGATGTTTAATGCCTCAATTGATTTTGGTCTTCCAACAAAAAGAGTTGTGACTATGCCAGGAAAAACTACAACGTCTCTTAATGGTATTACAGGTAAATCTGATTTAATTTCTTTCATATCCCTAATATAGGGATAGAAATTAAAATATCAATTAACAGATGTTTTTTTAGATGGTGTTTTTAGTAATTTAATTGGTTCAGATTTTGAACTGACAGTCTTTTCATCAATAATTACTTTTTCAAGATCATTATTAGGAAGTTCAAACATTGTTTCCATTAATATATCTTCCATTATTGAACGAAGTCCTCTTGCACCTGTTTTTCTTTTGATAGCCTGTTTAGCAATTTCTTTTAAAGCCTCATCTCTAAAACTTAATTCAACATTATCAATATCAAAAAGATGTTTATACTGATTAACTAAAGCATTTTTAGGTTCTTTTAAGATTCTAACTAGAGCAGACTCATCAAGCTCGTGTAAATTTGATATTACTGGAAGCCTGCCAACAAATTCAGGAATAAGCCCATATTTTACCAAATCTTCAGGTTCTAAATTTTCAATATTCGAGGATAATGAATCAATATTTGATTGCTTGTTAACTTCAGCACCAAATCCTATGCCAATATTATTGTTTCTTTGATCAATAACCTTATCAATTCCAGAAAAAGCACCACCGCAAATGAAAAGAATATTTGAGGTATCAATTTGAATAAATTCTTGTTGAGGGTGCTTCCTGCCACCCTGCGGTGGAATAGATGCAACAGTTCCCTCAATAAGTTTCAATAAGGCTTGTTGAACTCCTTCACCAGAAACATCTCTAGTAATCGATGGGTTATCTGACTTTCTAGCAATTTTATCTATCTCATCTATGTAAACAATACCAAGTTGAGCTCTCTCAGGATCATAATCAGACTTTTGTAATAGTTTTTGTATTATGTTTTCAACATCTTCACCAACATAACCAGCCTCAGTTAAAGTTGTCGCATCAGCAATTGTAAAAGGAACATTTAAAATTTTAGCCAAGGTTTGTGCTAATAGTGTTTTTCCACTACCTGTTGGACCTAATAAAAGTACATTACTTTTTTGTAATTCTACAGAATCTTTAGTGTTATTTTTTTTAAGTCTTTTATAGTGATTATATACAGCTACGGATAAAACTTTTTTTGCTTTCTCTTGGCCAATAACATACTCATCAAGTTTATTAAAAATTTCTAAAGGCGAAGGGAGTTCTTCAAGAGAATTATCTTCCTCGCTTTTTATCTCTTCTTCAATAATGTCATTGCAAAGATCAACGCATTCATTGCAGATATAAACGCTCGGTCCTGCTATTAATTTTTTTACATCGTCTTGAACTTTTCCACAAAAAGAGCAATGCAACTTATCTGATGTAGTCTTATTTGTCATTAAGCTTGTCTCTTGTATTAAGAATACTGTCTACAATACCATACTGAACTGCTGCCTCAGCATCAAGAAAGTTATCTCTATCAGTGTCTTTTTCAATTTTCTTTATTGTCTGGCCTGTATGTTTAGCAAGAATATTATTTACAACTTTTTTCATGTGAAGAATTTCTTTTGCATGAATTTCAAAATCAGAAGCTTGTCCCTGAAATCCACCTAGAGGTTGATGAATCATTATTCTTGAATTTGCTAATGCAAACCTTTTCCCTTTATCGCCACCAGCTAGTAATATCGCTCCCATGCTTGCTGCTTGTCCTATGCACATAGTTGATATGGATGGTGATATGAACTGCATTGTGTCATATATAGCAAGTCCTGCAGAAATACTGCCACCTGGTGAATTTATATATATTGATATATCTTTGTCAGGATTCTCAGATTCTAAGAATAACAATTGCGCTACTACCAAATTTGACATGTAATCATCGACAGGACCAGATAAAAATATAACTCTTTCTTTAAGTAGCCTTGAATAGATATCGAAAGATCTTTCACCTCTTGGTGTCTGTTCGATTACCATTGGTATTAATGCTGATTCAATTTCTGTCATGTTTCTTTATTTATTTGCTAATTCTGAAAATTTTATCACCTTATTCTTAGATTTAAGTGCATTTTCTAATTTTTCAATAAGTTGTTTTTCTAGTGCTATCATTCGATACTGCTCTAATTGTTGCGGTTGATTTTTAACCCATTGCTTAAATTGTTCAGCGTCTTTATATTTTTCTGATTCCTCATTTATAAAATTATCCAAAATTTTAGCATCAACAGATATCTCGAAGTGTTTTACAAGCTCTGCAAATAATAGATCAAGCTTAACTCTTTTTTCTGCATTTTCCATGAACGTATCAACTGGAAATAAATCATCACCAGCTTTATCTTCAGTTTGGCCAATTCTCATTAAGGCATCTTTTCGCATAAGATCAGCCTGCTCTTTCACAGTTGTTTTTGGCACAAAAAAAGAATTAGTTTTTAGAAGTGTTTCATAGATAGATTCTTTTGTTAAATCTTTTTCTTGGGCATCTACTTCTTTTTCCATTCTTTTTGAGATTTCGTCTCTGAATCCAGCCTCGTCCTTTACGTCCATTTGTAATTTTTCAAATAAATCTTTGTCTAAGCTAGCATTAGACAACTCTTGAACTTGTTTTAAAGAGATCTTGAATTCTGCTTCAACATTTGCAAGATCTTTTTTGAAGTAATCTTCTGGAAAGGTAGCTTTAATAGAAAACTCGGAAGGCTTCTTACCTATAATTTCATCTTCAAAACCAGGTATCATAGAATTACTACCTAAAACTAGTTTAAAATCTTTGGCTGAATTGCCTTCGAATTCCTCACCGTTAATTGAACCAACAAAATCAATAATAACCTGATCATCTTTTTTTGATTTTCTATCAACATCTTTCCATTCGCCATATCTTTTTAAAATATCTTTTATAGCTAGGTCTATATCATTATCATCAAAAGAGATTGAAACATTTTCATAACTAGTCCATCTGCTCAATTTTGGTTTTATATCAGGAAATACTTCAAATGTAGCCGAATAAGAAATAGGTTTATCGGGAACTTCGCTTTCAATATTCACTGTTGGAGATGATGCAGGTCGCAATTTGTTCTCAGATAGTGCCTCTGGATATGAGGCTTGAATTAACTCATTAACAACATCTGCATGTATTGATTGTCCATATCTCTGTTGCAATACATCATTAGGAACTTTTCCTTTCCTAAAACCATCAAGTTTTGCCTTGCCTTTAATATTATTTAATTTTGATTGGAATTTAGATTGATAATCCTCTACAGGAATTGATATCGTAAGTTTTCTTTCCAATTCTTTTAATTTTTTTAATTTACTAATCATTGTTTTTCCAAATAATGGGGCGAGCGATGGGGTTCGAACCCACGGCCTCCGGAGCCACAATCCAGCGCTCTAACCAACTGAGCTACGCCCGCCACGAAACGAAGTATTATAGGTCAAAATCACAACTATTATTTAATTTTTTTATTAGGATAATTGATATTAATCTATTATTATTTTGATTAGGGGGAATATTATATGAGTAGCTTTTTGGATGACACTATCAAATATGTCAATAAAGCTCTCAAATATTCAGACCTCTCCCCAGGTCTAGCAAATAAAATAGTAATTTGTAACTCAACCTATACTGTTCGATTTGGTGTTCGTTTAAGAGGTGAAATATATACCTTTGAAGGCTGGAGATCTGTTCACTCTGAGCATATGGAACCAACAAAAGGTGGAATAAGATTTGACATCCATACTCATGCTGAAGAAGTTGAAGCTTTAGCAGCTTTAATGTCATATAAATGTGCAATTATTAATGTGCCTTTTGGGGGATCAAAAGGAGGTCTAAAAATTAATCCAACACATTGGAAGGAAAATGAAATTGAGAAAATTACTAGAAGATTTGCTCAAGAGTTAATAAAACGAGATTTAATTAGTCCGTCAATGAATGTTCCAGCCCCTGATATTGGCACTTCTTCCAAAGAAATGGCTTGGATTGCAGACGAATATCGAAAAATACATCCAGACGATATTAATAGTGCAGCATGTGTTACAGGTAAGCCGCCAAACAAAAATGGTTTAGTTGGCAGAGAAGAGGCGACAGGTAGAGGCGTTCAATATATTGTAAGAGAGTTCTTTAGGAATCAAGATTTATTAAATTTAGTAAAAATGGACTCAAATCTAGCAACAAAAAAAATGATAGTGCAAGGTCTTGGAAATGTTGGCTTTAATCTATCTAAATTTTTAACAATAGATGATGATGTGAAACTCATTGCTATAGCTGAGCACAATGGAGGTATTTTCAATGAAGATGGCATTGATGTAGATCATGCAAGAAAATATTTTATAAAAAATAAATCTTTTGAAAATTATCCAAAGGCAAATTTTATAAAAGATTCATCGCTTCTTTTAAAAAGAGAATGCGATATTCTAATTCCGGCTGCAAGAGAAAATGTGATCACGGAAAAAAACGCTAATGATATTTCAGCAAAATTAATTGTCGAGGCAGCTAATGGCCCTGTTACATATAAAGCTAATCAAATTTTAAACAGAAAAAAAATTTTTATAATTCCAGATATTTTAGCCAATGCTGGTGGTGTAGCAGTTAGCTATTTTGAGTGGGTAAAGAATATAAGGCACATTAGATTTGGTAGATTAGAAAAAAGAAGGAATCAGCTTCAACTTCAAAATTTAATTGAAGCTATTGAAGCTATGACTGGCAAATCGATGCCTGAAAAATACAAAGCTAACTTTGTAAATGGTATAGAAGAAATAGACTTAATTAGATCTGGGCTTGACGACATGATGATTGATGGATTTCAAAGTGTAAAAAAAGAATTTACTGATAACGAAAAAATATCTGATTTTCGAACTGCAGCCTATAAAGTAGCAATTGAAAAAATTGCTCTTTCATATGATTTTATAGGCTTATAAAATTAGCTCATCGGGAAGAAAACAGCTTTTGATCCTATTGTCCAAACCTCATATTTGTACATAATATTTTTAAAC
>CACJBC010000022.1 GCA_902591565.1 uncultured SAR86 cluster bacterium
CGCCTGCTCAAATAATTAATAGCTTTGAATCAACTCAATTAAAAGATGACATTCCATCATTTAGACCAGGTGATACTATTGTGGTTTCAGTAAAAGTAAAAGAAGGCGATAGAACAAGACTTCAGGCCTTTGAGGGTGTTGTAATGGGCATTAAAAAAAGAGGCCTAAATTCTTCATTTATTGTTAGAAAAATTTCAAGTGGAATTGGTGTAGAAAGGACTTTTCAAACACATAGCCCACTTATAGAATCAATTAAGGTTAAAAGAAAAGGTGATGTTCGACAATCGAAGATTTTCTACTTAAGAGAAAGATCAGGCAAGTCAGCCAGAATTAAAGAAAGATTAGACTAGTTTAATGATCAAAGACTATAAAAAGGATCATATAATTAGATCCTTTTTAGATTCTCTCTATATTGAAAAAGGACTTTCAAAAAATACAGTATCCTCTTATGAAAATGATATATCATCATTTTTATCTTGGTTAAATAATAAACAAATAAATTATCAACAGGTTTCTGGTAACAATATTAATGAATTTATTTCAAAATTATTTAATTCTGGTTTAAAAAGCTCTTCTATTAATAGAAAGATTTCATCTATTAAACATTTTTATTTATTTTTATCAAAGAAAAAAATTATTAAATACTCGCCAGCAGATGAAATTGAAACACCGAAACAAGAAAAATATTTACCTGTATCTATGTCAGAAGATGAGGTTGAAAGATTGCTTGGTAGTCCAAATCCCAATCAAATTATAGAAAGAAGAGATAAGGCAATGATAGAAATTTTATATGCAACTGGAATGAGAATTTCCGAATTAGTTAATTTAAAGCTAACAGATATTGATTTTAATAGATCAGTGTTAAAAGTTTTTGGTAAAGGCTCTAAAGAGCGTTTAGTGCCGTATGGTGAAAAAGCTGCAGAGGCGTTGGATATTTATTTAAGAGATAGAAAAAAATCAGACTCAAAAAATGTTTTTTTAAGCAACAGAGGGTCACAAATTACTCGTGGAGCTTTCTGGCAAAGAATAAAGATATACATCAAGCGTGAGAATCTAAAATCTTCAATTTCACCCCATACTTTAAGACATGCTTTTGCAACACATTTGTTAAATAGAGGTGCAGATCTGAGATCAGTACAAATTTTACTTGGGCATAGTGACTTATCAACAACCCAAATATATACTCATATTGCAAAACAACGATTAGGTGAAATCCTTAAAAAACATCATCCAAGAGGTTAAAGTGAATAAGTTAGGTTTTTCATTTTTATTGATAATAATTTCATTTTTTACTTTGTCATCTGAGGACAAGATTCAAGAAAATATACAAAAGATACTTCCAGCCGGAGCGAAAATAGAATTAATTAAAGAATCAGATATAAAGGGTCTTTATGCTGTTTATTATGGGGACCTAGAACCAATATATGTTTCGAAAGATGGCCAATTTTTTATATATGGAGATTTGTTCCAAATTACTAATAATGGCATTTCTAATATAAGCAATATAAATCTTGCCAAAAAACGTAAGGCAATAATTGAAGAAATATCAACTAAAGATTTCATATCATTTAAAGCAGAAAATGAAAAATACCGGGTAACTGTTTTCACTGATGTTGATTGTGGTTACTGTAGAAAGCTTCATAACAATATAAAGGAATATAACAAGCTAGGAATTACTATAAATTATGCCGCCTTCCCAAGATCAGGAATTGGGACATCTTCTTTTACAAAAATGGTAGGAGCTTGGTGTTCTAGAAATCCAAAAGAAAGTATCACCAAACTAAAAAATAATGAAAATATTGATATGTTTTTTTGTGATAATCAGCCTGTAGCTAAACAATTTGCAATCGGACAAAAGCTTGGAGTTAATGGCACCCCGTCAATCTTTTTATCTGACGGATCATTTTTTCCAGGATATTTATCGCCTGAGGATTTATTAAAAGAACTAAAATCCTAAAATGCCTAATCAAGACTTTAAAAACGCTAAGAAACTCCCTCCATATATTTTTGGGCAGATTAATTCATTAAAGAATGAAGCTAGATCACGCGGTGAAGATATTATAGATTTTGGCATGGGTAACCCTGATCAACCAACTCCAAATATTGTAGTTGAAAAATTAGTTGAAACAGTTAAAAACCCTGTAACACACAGATATTCTCAATCAGCCGGATTGCCAAAACTTCGATTAGCTATAAAAGATTGGTATTTAAGAAAATATAATATTCAATTAGATCAAGATTCTGAGATTGTTACATGCATGGGTTCAAAAGAGGGTATAGCCCACCTTTCTTTAGCTACTTTATCTCAAGATGACACAGTAATAGTTCAATCACCAACTTACCCTATTCATTCTTATGGTGTTGTAATTGCTGGAGCAAATTTGCATTCGGTTTCACTAAAAGATGATACAGATGAGTTTTTAAAAGATGTGGAGGAGGCAATAAATACTTCCAAAACTAAACCAAAAATGATAATTATTAATTTTCCATCAAACCCAACAACACAATCAGTTTCGGTTAATTTTTTTGAAAAGATCATAAATATAGGAAAAAAATATGATATTTGGATAATTCATGATCTCGCATATGCTGATATTGTATTTGATGAATATAAAGCACCTTCTATTCTTGAGGTTGATGGTGCAAAAGATATAGCAGTGGAATTTTTTACATTATCAAAATCATATAATATGCCTGGTTGGAGAGTTGGATTTTGTTGTGGAAATAAAAACTTAGTTCAAGCCTTAACAAAAATTAAATCATATATGGACTATGGAACTTTTACTCCAATACAGGTTGCTGCTATTAAAGCAATTAATGAATGTGACAGTGAAGTAAGTGCAATTCGTGATATGTATGAAAGTAGAAGGAATGAATTATGTGATGGACTTAATCGCATAGGCTGGGATGTTGCAAAGCCACTTGCTACAATGTTTGTTTGGGCAAAAATACCTGAAAAGTATATTAAATTAGGATCTTTAGAATTTAGTAAAATGCTAATAAAGTATGCTCAAGTTGCTGTTTCACCTGGAGCAGGCTTTGGTGAGGATGGTGATGAGTATGTTAGATTTTCACTTATTGAGAATGAACAAAGAATAAAACAAGCAGTGAGAGGAATTAAAAACTTTTTTTCAATGGAAATATAATGAAAAAATTAAAAGTAGGAATTTGCGGGTGGGGGAACGTTGCAACTGGATTATTTAAAGCACTAGAAAAAAATTCAGATATTATTGCGTTAAATGCAGGTACTAAATTTACAGTTAGTGTCATAGGAGCAAGAAAAGACAATCCACAATGTGATCCTAGTAATACGCCTATTGAGAGAGATATATTTGATGTTATTAAACATGATATTGATGTTCTTGTAGAGCTCATTGGAGGAGTAGAGGTAGCAAGAGAGCTAATCATTGAAGCAATTAAGAATAAAAAACATGTTGTGACTGCAAACAAGGCCGTTATCTATCATCATGGGGATGAAATCTTTAAATTAGCAAAGGAAAACAATGTAAGAGTGCTTTTTGAGTCAGCAGTTTGTGCAGGAACTCCAATCATAAAATTGTTAAAAGAGGAGTTGGCAGCAAATAGAGTGTCAAAGATTTCAGGAATGCTAAACGGAACATCTAATTTCATCTTATCAAATATGGAAGAGGGTGCTGAATTTGATTCAACTCTTGAATTGGCTCAGAAAGAGGGATATGCAGAGCCTGACCCAACCTTTGATATTGAAGGTATGGACGCTGCACATAAAATCGGTATTTTATCAGCTCTAGCCTTTGGAACATCTTTGCCTCCGAAAGATTTTTATGTTGAAGGCATCACAAAAATAGAAAAAAGTGATTTTACTTATGCAATGGATATGGGTTACACCGTTAAACATCTTGCAGTAGCTAAAGTTGACGAAAATCTACTAGAGCTTAGGGCGCATCCTGCATTAATAAAGCTTGATTCACACCTTGCCAACTTAAAGGGTGTAAGAAATGGTATCGAGATAGATACGGACTTAATTGGAAAAATACATATAGCAGGATCAGGAGCCGGACAGGAATCAACTGCTTCTGGATTAATTTCAGACCTTATAAATTTAGCAAATTCAAAAGCTATAAATGATCAACCAGAAAACAATAATATTATTTCATATAAAGTTTCAGAATTTTCTGAACTTGTCTTTCAATATTATTTTTATATAGAAGCAGAAGATAAACCAGGTGTTATGGCATCAATAACATCTTTAATGGCATCAAAACAAGTAGGAATTGAATCAATTGTTCAAAAAGAAGAATTAGATGAAAATTGTGTTCCTATAATATTAATAACTGACCCATTTAAAGAAAGCGATCACTCAGAACTTCAGAAAGAGTTACTAACTATAGAATCAGTTAAAAATATAAGATCTATTAGAATAGAATCTAACTAATAATGTTATTCCACAGCACAAGGGGTAAGGACCACAACAGAACATTTGAGGAAGTTCTTATGCAGGGTTTAGCTGCAGATGGGGGTTTATTTATGCCTGATGTTTGGCCACAAGTCGATATTGAGAAAATAAAAACTCTTGATAGTTTTATTGACGTAGCCAAATGTATAGTTCCTTTATTTACAAAGTCCTCTTTTTCAGATGATGAGGTCTTGGAGCTTCTGGATGATACTTGGCATGACTTTTCTAAAGAAAATTTTGCTGCTATTCATAAGCTTGATGATACAAAATCTATTTTAGAGTTATTCCATGGACCTACAGCAGCCTTTAAAGATTTTGGACTCCAATTAGCTGCAGCATTTTTTAATAAATCATTATTAAAACAAAATAAAACGGCAATAGTATTAGGTGCAACTTCAGGAGACACTGGTTCTGCTGCTATTGATGCATGTAAAAGATTTGATTCTATTAAAAGTTTTATTCTTCTTCCGGATGGAAATATGTCAGAAGTTCAAAGAAGACAAATGACTACAGTTGATAGTCCTAATGTTTTTACATTACGAGTTAATGGAACATTTGATGATTGCCAGGATATTGTCAAACAAGCTTTTAATGAAAGGTCTTTTCTCAAAGACGATCAATTTTTATTAGCTGTTAATTCTATTAATTGGGTAAGAATTATTGGCCAAATTTGTTACTATTTTTACGCTTCATTAAAAACCAATGAATTGAAAGATCCTCTCAATTTTTCCGTTCCAACTGGAAATTTTGGAAATGTATTTGCTTGTTATTCCGCATACAAAATGGGCATGCCTTTAAATAAAATATTAGTAGCTGTAAATGATAATAATATTCTACATAGATTCTTTTCAGATAATGATTATTCAAGATCAAAAGTATCAGAAACTCTTTCACCTAGTATGGATATAAGTATTGCAAGTAATTTTGAAAGATTGCTTTATGATTTTTATTCAGAAAGAGACTCGTCTATTTGTGATCAGTTTTATAGAAATTTTCCTAAATCCCCAATTAATTTAGAAAAACATATGTGGGAAAAATCTAAGGATCTCTTTATGAGTTACTCAGTCGATGATTTTTCTACAGTTAAAGCAATGAAGGATACTTATGCATCTTATAACTATTTAATTGATCCCCACACAGCTGTAGCAATTGAAGCAGTTGATCAAATTAATGAAAAACTTAATGGAAACACTTTAATTCTATCTACAGCTCATCCAGCTAAATTTCCTGAAATTATTAAGGATGCAGATTTAGAATTATCAGAAATACCCAAGACTCTTCTAGATGTATATAATTTAAAAGAAAGAGCTACACATATGCCTGCATCCAAAGAATTAATTTTTGATTTTATAATTAAGAATAATTTATAAAATGGATTCCTCAGAACTTAAGAATAGCCTCAATGATCTTAAAATACGCCTAGATGATATTAAGGATGGTGTTTTTGACATTAACTCGAAGGAAAAACGACTTAAAGAAATTGAGAGTGAGCTTTCTAAAGAAGAAATTTGGTCAGATTTAGATTTATCTCAAAAAATTAGTAAAGAAAAAACAGCTCTTGAAAAAACATTAAATTCATTCAAATCTGTTGAGGAAAAAGTGAATGACGGGCTTATGTTCATTGATATTGCTGAAGAGGAGGGAGATGATAAATCTATATCTGAAATATTGGAAAGCTTCCAAAGTTTAGAGCAGTCCGTTGCTGAACTTGAGTTTAGTAAGATGTTTACAAATAAAATGGATTCTGCATCGGCTTATGTAGAAATTCAATCTGGATCAGGAGGCACTGAAGCTCAAGATTGGGCTGAAATGTTACTCAGAATGTATACAAAGTGGTCAGAAGGACGAGGTTTTAATTCTGACTTAATTGAAATCTCTCATGGTGATGTTGCTGGTATTAAATCTGCAACATTGCATGTAAGCGGTGAGTATTCTTATGGTTGGTTGAGAACTGAAACCGGAATACATAGATTGGTTAGAAAGTCACCTTTTGACTCTGGCAGCAGAAGACATACATCTTTTGCATCTGTTTTTATTTCTCCTGAAGTTGATGACTCTATTGAAATAAATATCAACAATGCTGACATAAGAGTTGATACATACAGAGCATCAGGTGCTGGAGGTCAACATGTTAATAAAACTGATTCAGCAGTGAGACTGACTCATATGCCAACTGGCGTTGTTGCTCAATGCCAAAGTGATAGATCTCAACATAAAAATAAAGAAAATGCCCTTAAACAATTAAAATCTAAGTTATACGAGTTAGAATTACAAAAACAAAACCAAGAAAGACAAGAATTGGAAGAAAGTAAATCAGATATAGGTTGGGGAAGTCAAATAAGGTCATATGTTTTAGATCAATCTAGAATAAAGGATCTTAGAACTGGTTATGAAACAGGAAATACATCGGCAGTTTTAAATGGTGATCTCGATGAATTTATGAAAGCAAGTCTTAAGGCAGGAGTGTAAATGGCTGAAGAAAAAATTGGTGGAGAAGAGGGTATTATTGAAGAAAGAAGAAAAAAACTTCAACTCCTTAGAGATAATAATACAGCATATATAAACAACTTTTCAAAAGAGCATTATGCTCATAATCTTCATGATAAATATGACGACCTTTCAAAAGAAGATCTAGAATCAAATAATGTTGAGAATATTTCTGTTGCTGGAAGGATTGTGCTTATGAGGGTAATGGGTAACGCGAGTTTTGCCACCATAAGAGATTCTAGTGGCGATATTCAGGTTTATGTAAGTAAAAATACAGTTGATATTGATATATATGAAGATTTTAAAACTTGGGATTTAGGAGATATCGTTGGTATTAAAGGAAAATTATTTAAAACAAAAACAAATGAGCTAACAATTGAAGCTAGTGCTGTTTGTTTGATTACAAAATCAATAAGACCTATGCCTGACAAATTTAAAGGTCTTGCAGATATTGAGACAAAATATAGACAAAGATATCTTGATTTAATGAGTAACGAAAACCAGAAGCAAGTTTTTTTAAATAGGTCAGCTATTATTGAATCATTAAGAGAGTCTCTAAAAGATAGAAATTTTGTCGAAGTAGAAACACCTATGATGCACCCAATACCAGGCGGTGCTGTGGCAAGACCATTTGTTACTAAACATAATGCTCTAGATAGAGAGTTATTTTTAAGGATAGCTCCTGAGCTATATTTAAAAAGACTCTTAGTAGGAGGCTTCGAGAGAGTTTTTGAAATTAATAGAAGTTTTAGAAACGAGGGCCTATCAACAAAACATAACCCAGAATTCACTATGCTTGAATATTATGAGGCTTTTACAACTCTAGAAAATACCATTGAATTTACTGAAAACATGATCAAAAAAGCATGTGAGCTTATTAATAATTCATTAAATATATCTTGGGGAGAGGATCAAATTAATCTATCAAAATTTAGAAAAGCAAAACTTGTCGATCTAGTTTTAGAACATAATAATCCAATTAGTGAAGATCAAATAGCAAAAATGGATGGTAAAGAATTGCTTGAATTATTTGAATCAAGTGTAGAAGAAAATTTAATTGAACCAACTTTTGTCATTGGTTATCCAGTTGAAGTATCACCTCTTTCAAGAAGAAATAATGAAAACCCAGAAATAGCTGATAGATTCGAACTATTTATTGGTGGTAAAGAAATAGCTAATGGCTTTTGTGAATTAAATGACCCGGATGATCAAGCTGACAGATTTAGAGAACAAGTCAAAGCCAAAGACACCGGTGATAAAGAGGCTATGTCATTTGATGAAGATTATATAACTGCACTAGAGCATGGAATGCCGCCTGCAGTTGGAGTGGGTATTGGAATTGATAGATTGGTAATGATGATTACCAACCAAACATCAATAAGAGATGTTATTTTATTCCCTCAATTAAAATCTTAAGAATTACCTGAAGGTATGTCTTTGTATGGCATTCCCTTATCTGCTCTTGCATCTTGAGGAAGTCCAAGCACTCTTTCTGCTATTATATTTTTAAGTATTTCATCAGTACCACCAGCAATTCTTAGTCCAGGGGCACCAAGCCAAGCATTCTGAAAACTTTGTATTTCAGGATCATCTGTTTTTAACATACCGGCCATATCAAGCGAGTCCATCCCAAAGGCACCAATATTTTGTAATTTATTTGCACTTACTATTTTAGTTATTGAAGCCTCTGGTCCAGGTGTTTCACCCCTGGATAAGGCAGACATAGTTCTTAGTTTAGTATTTTTTAATCCATTAGCTTCACAGTACCAATCTGCGATAGATGATCTTACTGATTTGTTATTTATAAGTGGTTCACCAGAATCATCTTGTTTTTTCGCCCATCTAAAAGCATCCTCAACATCAGCTCCATTAGCATCACCAACCGCTAGCCTTTCGTTCATAAGAGTTGTTATGGCAACTTTCCAACCATCTCCAACCTCACCAAGCCTTTGAGAATCTGGTATAACTACGTCAGTAAAATAAACTTCATTAAAACTCGAACCGCCTGTAATTTGTTTAATTGGTTTTACTTCAATACCAGGAGATTTCATATCTAAGAAGAAAAATGTCATCCCTTTATGTTTTTCAAGATTAGGATCATGTCTTACAACTAAAATCCCATAATCTGAAAAATGTGCACCAGAGGTCCATACTTTTTGACCATTAATAATCCAATTATCCCCATCTTTGACAGCTTTACTTCTCAAACCTGCAACATCTGAGCCTGCTGATGGCTCTGAAAAAAGCTGGCACCATATCTCTTTACCTTCAGCCATTGCTGGAAGGTATCGAGCTTTTTGCTCATCAGTTGCATATTCCATCATTACTGGCCCAGCCATACCTAAACCAATTTCAAAAATACCTTTCGGGACATTAAACTTTGATTCTTCTTCTGCCCAAATAATTCTTTCAATAGCAGAGGCACCAATACCACCAAATTCCTTTGGCCAATGTAACATGGCCCAACCAGCATCATATTTTTTTTTCTGCCAGTCCTTAGCAACTTGTAAAAAATCAATATTTGCAAATTCATTTTTTTCGACACCAGTTTTAAGTTTGGCATTTTTTTCTAGCCATTCTCTACAGGTCTTTCTAAATTTTGCTTGTTCAGGCGTATCTTTAAAATCCATAATTTTTCCTAGTTTAAATTTGATCGTTCTAAGTTAGAGATAAGTTTTTCTTTCCAATTAGCAAGTGAGCCAATATTTAATGAAAGTAGTTTTGATCTTTTATAAAAAAGATGACAGTCGTATTCCCATGTGAAACCATTACCACCATGAGTTTGGATATTTTCTTTTGAACATAACTCATAAGCTTTTGTTGCACTTACTCTGGCAGTTGCAGCAGCTACGGGTAAATCTGAAGATTCTGATGACAATGCCCAAGCAGCATAGTAAGAATTAGATTTAGCCAAAGTCAAAGCAACATACATATCTGCTAACTTATGTTTTATACCTTGATACGAACCAATCGGTTTTCCAAAAGCATATCTCTCATTAGCATAATTAACTGCCATATCTAATGCAGCTTGCGAGCCTCCAATCTGCTCAAAGCTAAACAATACAGCTGCTTGATTAATAATTGATTCATATAAAATCCAACCATTACCTTCATCTCCAATAAGTGAACTTTGTGCTTGTTTCATTTCTATGGAATAGTGGCCTCTACTCCCATCAATATTTTCAACTTGATTAATTGAGACTTCTTTAGAAGATAAATCAACTAGCCTTAAGTCTAGTCCTTTTGAAGATTTGCACACAATAATTGAATGTGTTGCGGCTTCGCAATCAGGAACTGCAATTTTTGTACCTGAAATTAATTCATTTGAAACTTCAGTTTTAATATTATTATTTGTTGGAGCTAAAAAATCTTCAGTAACTGCTATCGTACCAACCACTTCTCCAGTTACTAGCTTAGGTAGTATTTCCTTTTTTAGTTCCTCACTTGCATATTTAATTATGGCCTCAGTA
Organism: uncultured SAR86 cluster bacterium; assembly: GCA_902591565.1. GTDB lineage: Bacteria > Pseudomonadota > Gammaproteobacteria > Magnimaribacterales > D2472 > SCGC-AAA076-P13. The sequence continues at coordinate 10,393 of CACJBC010000022.1, forward strand.
AACAAATAAACTGATGACGAGAAAGGCACTGGTGCAAGATGTCTGCCTAATTCTTCAGCAATTACACATAGCTCAAGATGGCCAAGGCCTAATCCTTCATATTCTTCAGGGATTCTTATGCCTGTCCAACCTAATTTAATTATTTTTTTCCATAAGTCATTATCAAATGATTCCTCGCTTTCTAATACTTTCCTTGATTTTTTTACACTTTCTTCTTTCTCAAGAAATTTTTTTGCTTCACTTTGAAGGAATTTTTGATCATCTGAAAAATCTAAATTCATATAAACCCTTATAGTTATTGTAAAATATATTATAGGACGATATGTTAACGACGCTATTGTTCAAAAATATAGCATATAGAGATAATTTTATACATTCAAATGAATATAGACATAAGACCAGATAAGCAATCACCAGCATACCTAAAAAAAACAAAATCTGGAGGTTTATTTGTTGGTTTTCTATATGTTCTTTTGTTTATGAGTATTCTAAGTCTTGGAATATGGCAAAGTTTTGAATCGAACTATACAAAATCAAAAATAAAAACCAATGAGGATAGGTTAGCACTTATTGAAGAGCAAATGAATATAGCTGATGAAGTAAACAATGATTCATTAACAGATATATCATCCTCAATTCAGTTTCTTGATAAAGAAGTACGTAAACTATGGGATTTAAGCAATAAAAGAAACAAAGTAAATATAACTAAATTGTTAGCTACCACAGCTGAGCTCGAAGCATCAATAGCAAAAATAAATAAATCACTTGAAACATATAAGATTGACTTATCAATCAGCACAAAAAAGATAAATGAACTTCAGCCCTCGATAAGCAAAATCAATGACATGCAAATAACCCTCAAAACAATCGAAACACAACTTATGTTAGTTGATGATTCTGTCCAAGCTTTGAATAACTATAAAAAACAATTAAATCAATCAATTTTAGAAATTCAAACACAGCTAACATTATTACAACAGCAAAAAAATCAAGAGCTTTTAAATTGACAATAATCAAATAAATGATAGCTTTATAGCTATATGAATAGGACTGTTTTACAGATTTTTCTATTATTAGCTTTTATACCTCTAGCAATTTTAGTG
>CACJBC010000023.1 GCA_902591565.1 uncultured SAR86 cluster bacterium
TAAATTCAGACGATAGCGTTTTTGAGAACCTTGGACTCAAAAGTTTTTCAAGGTCCGAGTGTATTGAAAAATCAGATTTACTGATTACCAATCAACCAATTTCAGTAGAAGAAATATCATCTATGAAAAAAGGCTCAACATTAATAGGAATGGTCAGTCCATTTTCAAATCAAGAGTTAATAAATGCTTGTGCATCAAATAATATAAATTTAGTTAGCATGGAGTTTATTCCAAGAATAACCAGAGCTCAGAAAATGGATGTACTCAGCTCTCAAGCTAATCTTGCAGGTTATGCTGCAGTGATTGAATCAGCTAAACATTTATCTACTGCTCTTCCAATGATGATGACGGCTGCTGGTACTTTGAAGCCTGCAAGGGTTTTTGTAATTGGTGTTGGAGTTGCTGGCCTTCAAGCTATTGCAACAGCAAAAAGGCTTGGTGCCAGAGTAGACGCTTTTGATACAAGAGATGTTGTAGAAGAACAGGTCCAATCTTTAGGGGCTAAATTTGTAAAAATTGATCTTGGAGAAACAGGTCAGACTGATCAAGGCTATGCAAAAGAGTTAACACCAGAACAGGTTCAAAAACAAAAAGACCTACAAGCTGATGTTTGTGCGAGGTCTGACATTGTTATTACAACCGCACAATTATTTGGAAGACCGGCACCAAAATTGATTGATACTGCTACGATAGAAAAAATGAAACCTGGTAGTGTAATTTTTGATATGGCTGTTGAATCAGGTGGTAATGTTGAAGGATCTGTGGCCGATGAAGTAGTAATTAAAAATGGTGTGAAAATTATTGGTATTTCTAACTTAGCGTCTTCGGTTTCAAATCACGCATCTTTAGCACTATCAAATAATTTTAATCATTGGATTAAAGATTTTTTTAACAAAGAAGACAGCTCAATCAACTTTGATTTCGATGATGAGATCATAAAAAGCAGCGTCATTGTATTTAATAGTAAAATTTTAAATGAGAGGTTCCAGTAACATGGAAATATATGCTTTATTAGGTTTCGTTCTTATCCTTTCTATTTATTTAGGCCTAGAGCTAATATCAAAAGTGCCAAGTACTCTTCACACTCCTTTAATGTCTGGAGCAAACGCTATTTCAGGTATTGCATTGGTCGGAGCTTTAGTCTTGTCAACAGATTCAAATCTTCAAAGCGCAATAGCTTTTTTGGCTGTCCTTTTTGCTTCAATTAATGTATTTGGTGGATATCTTGTTACCAATAGAATGCTGAAAATGTTTAAGAAGAAATAGTTATGAGTATTTTTGAAGACATAACTGCAATACAAAATATCATTTATATTGTCGCTTCTATTCTTTTTATATCAGGTATTAAAATGCTTGGTAAAGAAGATACAGCTGTAAAAGGTAACTTCTTGTCAGCTTTTGCAATGTTTATTGCTGTTTTGGTAACTATAGTCTTTATAGTTGATCCGGTTATATTGCTTGGTGGTATTTTACTTGGCGCTATTATTGGTTCAACAATAGCATTAAAAGTGAAGATGACTTCTATACCTGAAATGGTAGCTTTATTTAATGGTTTTGGTGGATTGGCAACATTCTTAATTGCATGGTCTGAATATAACTCAATTCCAGATAATTATTTTCAGTATTTATTGGTCATGGTCACAATATATATTGGAGGCGTTACCTTTACAGGGAGCTTGATAGCTTACGGAAAGTTGTCTGAAAAATTAAAAGTAGCTAAAACTTCTATTGTCACAAAAATTTTTACTACTATTTTTTATGGATCAATATTATTTTTAATTTTTAGTATCTTGCAGCCACTTTTGCCTGCACTAGGGTTTAATTTCTTCACAGTGCTGCTAGCGATTACTCTTCTTGGTGGTATAGGTTTCGTTTTGCCTATTGGAGGCGGGGATATGCCAGTAGTTATATCTCTGTTAAATTCATTTTCAGGAATTGCTGCTGCATTTGCCGGTCTTCTTTTGTTAAATAATGTTTTAATTGTTGCTGGGTCACTTGTCGGTGCAAGTGGACTTATTCTTACAGTCATAATGGCAAAAGCAATGAATAGATCTATCAATAATATTTTATTCGTTGGTTATGCTAGCGCATCTAAAGCTTCATCTTCTGAGGAGCAGGGTGAAGTAAGCCCAATTAATGTTGCTGATGCATTTTTAATTTTAGAAAGTGCAAGCTCAGTATTAATTATTCCTGGTTACGGCATGGCTGTTGCTCAAGCTCAGCATGTTGTTAGAGAGTTGGGTGAGCTACTTGAAGAAAATGGCACAGAAGTAAAATATGGCATACATCCTGTCGCAGGTAGAATGCCAGGCCATATGAATGTCTTATTAGCAGAAGCAAATGTTCCTTATGATGTTTTAGCTGAACCTGATGATGTTAATCCAATTATGGACTCAGTCGATGTAGCTGTAGTTATTGGCGCCAATGATGTTGTTAACCCCTCTGCCACTGAGGAGCCAGGTAGCCCGATATATGGAATGCCAATCGTTGAAGTGCATAACGCAAAGACAGTTTTTGTTCTAAAAAGATCAATGTCTTCGGGCTTTGCGGGTGTGCAAAATCCATTATTTTTTAAACAAAATACTAGAATGTTATTCGGTGATGCAAAAGAGTCAATTGGTGGCTTAGTTTCCGAATTTAAAGACTAATTACTACATAAAATATGCTAAAATATACCCTAAATTAGGGACCTTTTTTTACATCAAAAATACATAGCATATGAGTGACTTCGCAAAAGAAATAATATCAGTAAATATTGAGGATGAGCTTAAGCAATCTTATCTAAGTTATGCTCTTAGTGTTATTCATGGAAGAGCTCTCCCAGATATAAGAGATGGCTTAAAACCAGTTCACAGACGTATTTTATATGCGATGTATGATCTTAAAAATTCTTACAATAAACCTTATAAAAAATCGGCGAGAGTAGTTGGCGATGTTATTGGTAAATATCATCCTCATGGTGATAGTGCTGTATATGACGCAATGGTCAGAATGGCACAAGATTTTTCAATGAGATATCCAATTGTTGAGGGTCAGGGAAATTTTGGTTCAATAGACGGTGATCCACCTGCTGCAATGAGATATACAGAAGTAAGGATGGCGAAGATTACTGATCAGATGTATGGAGATATTGAAAAAGAAACAGTCTCGTATTCACCAAACTATGATGGAAGTGAATTTATTCCAGATGTTTTACCTACAAAAATTCCAAATCTCTTAGTAAATGGTTCATCGGGTATAGCTGTTGGTATGGCTACAAATATTCCTCCGCATAATCTTACTGAAGTTCTTAATGCAAGCGTTAATTTAATAAATAACCCTAAGCTTTCCATTGATGATCTTATTAAAGACATCTCCGGTCCGGATTTTCCAACGGGTGGAACAATTGACGGAAAAGCTGGCATATATGAAGCCTACAAGACTGGAAGAGGTATTATTCACATTAGATCTAATACTTCCATTGAAGAAGATGAGAAATCAGGCAAACAATCTCTCATAATTAATGAAATTCCCTTTATGGTAAATAAAGCTAAGATGCTTGAAAAAATTGCTGAATTAGTCAAAGAGAAAAAGATAGAAGGAATTACAGAAATAAGAGATGAGTCTGATAAGGATGGGTTGCGAGTCGTCATTGAAGTAAGAAAAGGAGATTCTGTAGAGGTTTTAGAAAATAACCTTTTTGCACAAACTCAATTAGAACAATCATTTGGTATCAATTTTACCGTTTTAATTGATGGACAGCCGAAGGAAGTAAATTTAAAAGAAATGCTCGAAGCTTTCATCAAGCATCGTAAGGACATCATAACTAAACGTACGAAATACGATTTAAAAAAGGCTAAAGATAGAGGCCACATTGTTGAAGGGCTTATGGTCGCTATAGCTAATATTGATGAAGTTATAACAATCATTAAGAAGTCAAAAGATCCAAAATTAGCTGCTGATGCTCTGTGCAAAAAAGTTTGGAAAGCGGGACCGGTTGAGGCAATCCTTAAAAAAGTTGGTAAAGATGCATGCAAACCAAAAGGTTTAAGTAAAGATCTTGGTATCAATGGCAAAAAATATAAACTTTCTCCTGATCAAGCAAAAGCAATTTTAGAACTAAGATTGGGAAGACTAACTGGTTTAGAGCAAGATAATTTAAGTAATGAGTTTTCTGACATAGTCTCAAAAATTATAGATCTTCAGAAGATATTAGATGACAAAGAGACTCTAAAGAATTTGATGATAGAAGAGCTTGAAGAGGTAAAAACTAATTTTGGAGACGAAAGAAGAACTTTAATTAATGATACAAGAAGAGGGATAACTAATGAGGATCTTATTCCTGAGGAGATTAGAGTTTTAACTGTATCAAGAAGTGGATATGCAAAAACTCAGCCTCTCGATGAATATAGAGAGCAGAGAAGAGGAGGACAAGGTAAAGCTGCAGCTGCTGTAAAAGAAGAGGATTTAATTCAGAATCTTTATGTGCTTAGCAGTCATATGCAAATTTTATGTTTTACAACTAAAGGTAAAGTTTTTTGGTTAAAAGTTTATGAAATTCCTGTGGCCTCTAGAACCTCGAAAGGAAGACCTTTAGTAAATATGTTAAATCTTGACGATGATGAATCGGTAAGTGATATTCTTCCGGTAAGTGAGTTTTCAGATGATCAGTTTATTTTTATGGCTACTAGAAATGGTACTACCAAAAAAACAAACCTAAGTTTGTTTTCTAAAAAATATAAATCAGGCATTAAAGCAATAAATTTAGACGAGGGTGACAAGCTTGTTGGTACAGCAATTACCTCAGGAGATAATGAAATTCTATTAGCATCATCATCTGGAAAATTAATTAGATTTAATGAGTCACATGTTAGACCAATGGGAAGAACTGCAAGAGGCGTCAGAGGTATTAGACTTAAAAAAGATGAAAAATTAATTTCTCTGATGATAGCTGATCCGGAAAAAACTATATTGTGTGTTTCCGAAAATGGATATGGTAAAAAAACTGCTTTGGATGATTTTCCTTCTCACAATAGAGGCGGACAAGGAGTTATTTCAATGAAAACCAGTGAAAGAAATGGCTCAATGGTTTCAGCAGCATTGGTAGAAGATGAAGATGGAATAATGTTAATTAGTGACAAAGGAACCATGATTAGAACAAGCGTTTCACAAGTACCTACATTAAGGAGAAATACACAAGGTGTTAAAGTTATTACTCCAAAGGAAGGAGAAAAACTCATCGAATGTGTGACAATTCCAAAAGAAGATAACGAAGAGGGCGAATAATGCGTAAGTGGAATTTCTGCGCTGGGCCGGCTGTCATATCTGAACAGGTGCTGTCTGAAGTAAAAGATGAGTTACTTGAATGGGGTGACTCAGGCATGTCTATTATGGAAATGAGTCATAGATCAAAAATCTATGACGGTGTTGCTGTAGACGCAAAACAAGATTTCATAGATATTTTAAATGTTCCATCATCACATGAAGTTCTTTTTCTTCAGGGTGGAGCAACACATCAATTTTCCATGGTTCCATTAAATTTTGCTCATAACAATAATGCTGATTATGTTTTATCAGGCTCGTGGTCTAAAAAAGCAATTGCAGAAGCATCAAAATTAACTAAGGTAAATACTATTGCTTCTTCAGAAAATCTTGGCTTTTCATATGCACCAACTCAAGAGGATTGGAAACATTCTAAGGACTCTGCATATGTGCATTATTGCCCTAATGAAACCATCCAAGGAGTTGCAATACATGAAGCTCCAGATATTAACAATCACTTAATTGCTGATATGTCTTCAGTCATATTGAGCGAGCCATTAGATGTATCTAAATTTTCATTAATTTATGCAGGAGCTCAAAAAAATATTGGACCAGCAGGCTTGACTATGGTCATTATTAAAAAAGACTTAATGAAGCTTGAAAATGAAAATTTGCCGAATATATTAAGATACTCCAAACACTCAGAATCTGATTCTATGTTAAATACGCCACCAACCTTTGCATGGTATATGGCAGGAAAAGTTTTCAAATGGATAAAGCAGTCAGGCGGCTTAGAATTTTTTAAAGAACAAAATCATTTAAAAGCATCAACTCTTTATGACTTCATAGACAACTCAGATTTTTATTCAAATCCAGTTAAGATTGAAAATAGGTCTATTATGAACGTTCCTTTTATACTTGCTGATAATGATCTAGATAGCGTATTCTTGAAAGAATCTGAAGAAAATGGATTATTAAACCTCAAAGGCCATAGATCTGTTGGCGGAATGAGAGCAAGTATATATAATGCAATGCCTTTGGAGGGAATTAACGAGCTTGTAGACTTTATGAAAGTCTTTGAAGCTAAATATGGCTAACAAAAAATGTCTAAGGAAAATTTAAAATCTTTAAGGTCAAAAATTGATAAAATCGATAAAGACCTTTTAAAACTTATACAAAAAAGAGCAGCTCTTGCAGTTAGCATTGGAAAAATTAAATCAAAAATTAGTCCCAACGCTTCTTTTTACAAACCAGATAGAGAAGCTACTATTATTAGGAACATACTTAAAGCAAATGAAAAAGGGGCACTTTCTAACGAGAAAGTAAGAACTATTTATAAAGAGCTTATTTCAGGATGTCTTTCGTTAGAAGAGGCTTTAAGAATTTCCTATTTGGGTCCTGAGGGAACTCATTCAGAAGCTGCAGTTCATGGTCACTTTGGATCTTTAGTTTCCAGAATTCCATCATCAACTATTGATGATGTTTTCCATCAAGTTTTAAAAGGAGAAGCTGACATAGGTGTTGTGCCTGTAGAGAATTCTTCTGAAGGAGTAATCAATACCACATTAAATTGTTTAGCAGACAATGATTCTCTTTCTATAATCGGAGAAATATATCTAGATATTAATCATCAGCTAGCATCTGGTAATAAATTTGATATTAAAGATGCTTTTGCAATTGCATCTCATCCTCAAGCTCTTGGCCAATGCAATAAATGGATAGAAAAAAATATTGGCTCAATTAAAAGATTGGAAATGCCTAGCTCTGCAGTTGCAGCTAAATATGCAAAAGAAAACAAAAATATATTATGTATAGTCAATTCTCTCGCTATTGAAAAATATAAGTTAAGATTGCAGAAAAAAGATATTCAAGATTATTCAGATAATAAGACTAGATTTTTAGTAATTGGTCAAAATGAATTAGCATCAACTGGAAAAGATAAAACTTCATTCTTAATTCAGACAACTAATACACCAGGTGCTTTAATAAATATTTTAAGGCCTTTTGAAAAAAGAAAAATTAATTTAAGTAAGATTGAAACACGACCATCCCGTGGAAATATCAATTCTCATGACTTTTTTATTGATTGTGAAGGCCATCAAGATGACCAAAAGCTACGACTGGCAATAAAAGAAGTTAAAACAACTGGTTCTTTGGTTCGAATATTAGGATCGTATCCACAACATGTATGAGTAAACTTTTAAATTATCTTAATAAAGGAATATCAGATTTACATCCTTATGAGCCTGGGAGATCCATAGACGAAGTTGTTGCAGAATATAAACCTGATAAAGTTGTAAAACTAGCCAGTAATGAAAATCCACTAGGCCCATCTCCAAAAGCTATTGAAACACTTACTTCAAGTTATGATTTACATTTATATCCTGATGGTGATTCTAAAAAACTTAAATCTTTTATTGCAGATCATGAATCAGTTGAACCTGAAAATATTATTGTTGGTAACGGATCTAATGAAATATTAGAACTTGCCGCAAGAGCATTCCTTAATAAAGACTCAAGTGCAGTCATGTCTAAGCATGCATTTGCAGTATATAAAATAGTAACCAAAGCATGCGGATCAGAAATAATTGAAGTCCCAGCAAAAGATTGGAAGCATGATCTAGATGGATTTTCTCCAGCTGCCAAAAAAAATACTAGAGTATGTTTTGTTGCCAACCCAAATAATCCAACAGGTACATATAATTCTCATTCAGAATTTGAATCATTGATGGAAAAGATATCACCTTCAATCTTAGTAATTCTTGATTTAGCATATTTTGAATATGTTAAGGCTGATGACTACATAAAAATTAATGAACTACTAAATAAATATCAAAATTTATTAATTACAAAAACATTCTCAAAAATACAAGGCCTCGCAAGCCTAAGAATTGGTTATGGTCTTGCAAGTAAGGAATTGATTAGTGTCTTAAACAAAATTAGACAACCTTTTAATTCTAATGCTATTGCTCAGGAGGCAGCATGCAATGCTATTTTGGATAAAGAACATATTACAAAAAGTATTGAGTTAAATTATTCTCAGCGAGAATTTTTATTTAAAGAACTTACCAATTTAGGAATGGAGTGCATTCCATCACAAGGAAATTTTATCTCTTTTAAAGGTAATTTTAATGCTCAAGAGTTATTTACTGAGTTGATGAAGCAGGGAGTAATTGTAAGACCTGTAGCATTATATGATATGCCTGAATACATCCGTGTAACAGTTGGAACAGAAGATGAAAACTTATATTTTTTAAAAAAATTAAGGGAGCTTACTTGATGAGCAACCCAGCTAAGGAAATATTAGTAATTGGTCTAGGCTTAATAGGTTCTTCTCTTGCAAAGGCTGCAAAGAATAAAGGATTAGTCGTTCACGGTTTTGATGAAGATAAAAATAGCCTTGAGGAGGCATTGAACAAAAACATTATAGATAACTCATTTGAATCTTTAAATGATATAAATGATAAAAGTTTAGTGGGAAAGATAGATATATTAATTGTTGCTGTTTCTCCCAGAGCAACCCAGGTTGTGATTTCTGAGTTAAAGAATTTATGGAACACAGAAATAACAATAACTGAAACATCAAGTGTTAAAAATCAACTTAATTTTGATTCACCCAATAATATAATCTTCTCTCATCCCATAGCGGGTTCAGATAAGTCTGGTATTGGTGGTATAGATGAGAAGCTATTTCTCAATAAAAAGACAATCATTTGTAATCCATATAATGTAAATGAAGCACATTTGACCAAGATAAAAAATTTCTGGCAGCACGCACTCTCAATGAGAGTAAGCGAAATGTCTGTTAAAGAACATGATCTTTTATTTGCTATGACAAGTCACTTGCCTCATTTGATTTCATATGCACTTATCGATTCGATAAGGTTAGCTGAAAAAGACGTAGGTGATA
>CACJBC010000024.1 GCA_902591565.1 uncultured SAR86 cluster bacterium
ACCGTCAACCTGTAATCCAATAATTTCATTTGTTTCACCAGAAACACTATCTCTTGTAGCAATAGTTTGCTCGCTATCGAAATATGCAGCTGTAAAACTTAAGGCATCTGAAATTGCAACTTTTACACCAAATTCACTACTTTCATATACATCTGGATCAAGAGCAGCATTGCTTGCTGATAAAGCTTTAAATTGTTCTCCTGATCTTGGTAAAAAACTTTGACTGTAACTATAGTACCAAGAAGTATTTGGATTTGGTTTGTATACAATTCCAGCTCTTGGTGAGAATTCTTTATCTTCTCTTGATTGTTCAGAAATATTTTTTATATCTGTTACTGTAATATCAAATGTGTCATATCGACCGCCGAGCATTAATTTTAAATTATCTGATAAATCTATTTGATCTTGAAAATAAAAAGAAGTAACTTCAATGTCAGAACGAGTCTTACTTTTTAAATCAGCAGTAAAATCATTGCTAGTTGAAACTCCAGCAGAATTTACACTAAAGTCCATTGGTCTTGATATATTAAATACTTCATTATCATCCTGGGTTGTTGACCAATAAGTGTTGTATCTGTGATTATTATTTGTAGTATCTATAATCTCTGCACCAAATAATAAAGTATGAGTGGCAGACCCTATTACAATTTCATTAACTAAATTTCCAGAAATAATGGTGTTCTCTCTTTCTGTTGGATCTAAATAACCATCCATAGTTACAACTGCAGCTCCTGTGTCATAAGCAGATGCATAGTAGTTTTTGTACATTTTCTTAAATTCACTTGATACAACAGAAAGATTAGCCTTGCTTGTGTCAGAAAATTCTGTACTCACAGTAGCTCTTAAAATATCTGCTTCAAGAGTAGTAAGATTTTCGCCATTAGATCCACCAAATGTTATGTCTTTAAATCTTTTTACAGGCTCTCCATTCTCAGTGGGTATTCCTCTATCAATATATCTCTCATGATCTGCATGCTCATATGAAATATCTAAAGTTATTCGGTTATTAATTTTAACTTTTAAAGTTGGATTAATGCCTAACCTGTCGCCATCATAATAATCTCTATGGTTATCAAGTGAATCACTATGCATCATAAAACGTAATGCAGAATTTTTACCATTTTGAACGTTATAGTCTAGAACTAAATCATTTGCACCAAAAGAATCTAGGCCAAAATCTACTGAACCAAATCTTTCACCCAGTACTGCTTTTTTTGAAACTCTGTTTATAACACCACCAGTACCCCCTCTACCAAAAAGTAAAGCATTTGGTCCTCTAAGGACTTCAACCTGTTCGACGTTATATAAAGATCTATAATATTGAACATCATCTCTATTACCATCTTGGAAAAAATCTGCAGTAGATCTAACTCCTCTAAAAACAACAGCATCACGATGACCCTCCCCTTGAGAAGTATTTACACCAGGTGAATACCTAACAATATCTCCAATTTGTCTAAAGCCTTGCTTGCGAATATCATCATCGGTAATAATCGAAACTGTCTGTGGGACATCTAGTACAGGAACTGGTGTCTTCAATGCATTAACTTGATCTGCATATAACACATTCCCTTTTACTATTATTTCTTCAACATTTTCATAGTCATCAGCATTGATTGCAAAGGATGCAATGAATAATATACTAATAAATATTAAAGATGATACGTCCTCGATTATCTTTGTGTAAATCTTTGTCATCATAATATTTTTCCCTATTCTTCAGTTGTTAGTTCTTAAAAGCCATCAATCTCTCCAGATATTTTTGATAATTAACTACAATTTTTAAAAAAGCACACTCTTAAGGGGACTATAAAGTTGGCGACCTTTAAAAATTGTAAATGATAATGAGAATGATTCTCATTTGCAAGTATAAATCAAAGAAAATATACTTTTTTTTAAAAAGTATTTATTTTATATATCTAGGACTTATTTATTTCCACGAATTAAGAAATAAATGCTGAGAACAAATAAAAACATCTGTTCACTTGTCAAAAGTTTCATTGGAGGCCATACAAACCAGTCTGGATGTCCAATATAAAAAACATTAAACATTAAAATTACCAGAAAAAAGGCTGATATTCTTGTCAAAAGGTGTCCTAATTGCGATGCAAATAAACCAATCAATCCACCTAATATGATCCCTATTCCACCAAGTATTTCAACTAGAATTACTATGGTGACAAATACTTCTGGCATTGGCATAAAGATATTTTCAAACCAAGTTACCATTCTATGTTGCTCATCCATCATAAAAGGTACTGGTAATTTTTTATAACCATGTAAAAACATAGCTGTACCGAGTGCAACTCTAAAAAACCATGGAGCAATATTATTAAATGGACTTGTAATAGAATCTAAACGTGCATTAATTTTTTTCATATTTACTCCTAATTTTCTAAAAGTATATCCTTGTCTTCACAAAGAGCAAATCCGTTAACACCAATGAAATGATCAAGCTCATCTCTACCTATATCTATATGAGCATATATTTGGCCGCTAGATGATATTTTTTCTTCGTTTATACAACCCATTCTAAATAGCTTTGATCTAATCTTTCCTAGTGAAGCCTCAAGAGAAACCCATCCTTTATATATGCCGTTAAACAACTCTTCATTTATTAAATCTCTAAGCTCAGTTATGCCATCATTTTTCTCAGCAGATATCCAAACCTCTTTTTTTGTATGGCTTATAAATCCTTTATTACAAAAACTTTCAACAAGATCGCACTTATTATTAATTCTAATTTGAGGGATTTGCTCCAAATCAAGTTCAGATAATATCTTATTTACCTCCATCTCTTTTTGTTTTTTATCTAAATCCGAGGCATCAACTACATGAAGCAATAAATCAGCTGATTTAAGCTCATCCAATGTTGCCTTGAATGATTCTATTAGCTGAGTGGGTAGTTGAGATATGAAACCAACAGTATCAGAAAACAATATTGGCCCAAGCTCAGGATCTATGTTTTTCCTAGTGACAGAATCTAAGGTTGCAAATAGCTTATCTTCTGCTTCTTGTTTGCTATTTGTAAGGCAATTAAAAAGTGTTGTTTTTCCAGCATTTGTATAACCAACAAGAGCAACTAATTTATTTCTACTTTTTTTTCTAGAATAACTATTAAGTTGTTTTTGTTTATGAGCCTTCTCTAATCTAGATTTTAATCTTTTAATTCTGCGTCCAATTAATCGCCTGTCTGTTTCAAGCTGAGTTTCACCAGGCCCTCTTAATCCAATACCTCCCTTCTGTCTTTCAAGGTGAGTCCATCCTCTTATAAGTCTTGTTGACAAATGATTTAGTTGAGCTAGCTCTACCTGAAGTTTTCCTATATGGGTTGTAGCTCTTGATGCAAAAATATCTAAAATAAGTTCAGTCTTATCAATAACTCTAATTTTTAAATAAAGTTCAAGATTTCTTCCTTGTGAAGCAGATAACTGATGGTTAACAATTGCTAGATCTGCTTTTGTTTGATGTATCTTATTTTTAATTTCTTCAAGCTTACCTTTACTTATAAAATGACTTATAGATGGTTTATTTTGCCTGCTAAAACTTCTGCCAACTATTTCTGCTCCAGCAGAATTAACAAGATCTTGAAATTCTTCAAAATCATTCTCAAGCTCATGACCGGTTTTCAGAGAATCAACTTCAAGAAAGATTATTAGTGTTTTTGAAATTTTGGTTTGTTCAACAATCATATATTTATAAATATTGTAGAGATTTTATAAAAATTTGTTACTATAAAATTAATATCATTAAAAATTCTTTTAGGAGATTATTTATAGATAAAGGCGAAAGAGCAAGAAAATCAGCAATTGCTAGTTCAAAGAGAAAAGCTATACGAGAGATAAAGAAAAAAAGACTCAGTAAGCTTTATAGAGAATTACGAAAAGCTCGAAAAAAATAAAGTAAGTCTTTGAACATAGTATTCGGATCGTACTTTTAATATAAAAGTAACAGGGGTTTATATAATTTGAAAATCTTAGATAAAATTTTAGAAAAATTAGATAAATATATCGTTTTAATTATAGTTTTACTTTGTCTATTTATAGCTAGCGTAGTGTAAGCTTAAAATTTCTTTTTTTGAGACTCACATTTTCCTGAGGCAATAATTTCAATTTTTGGATTCTTATTTTTTGAGCCATCTTTCTTATTAAGCCAAATATCTCCAGACATCTTACCTTTACCTGTATACCAGTTAAAAGTGTTCGAAACTCTATAAGCACCAACTTCGTAATCTGGGAAAATACTATGGGTTTCACCTGATTTCATAGAATGTTCTACAGTAATGCCAGTTTTAGATTTTGTAGCTCTCCACTCTGCATCTGGATTAATCCATACTGGAGAGGGATCAAGCGTATGGGTGAGTGATTTAAAAGTTTCTTTCTCAGAATCAACCTCCCAGTACTGAACGATATATATTTTATCTTTTTGCCAATCTTCTTCAGCAAAGTTAGTTTTTGCTCTTTGGAGCAAAAATAAAGATTGTTGTGTTTGTTTTGCTAAATTTTTAAAGAGTTCTATACCTTCAGATATATATGATTTCTTAATATCTTTGTAAGTTACAGAATAAGTTCCATCTAGCTCACATAAAATTTTACTAGTCTCTCCATATAAAGAAAAAGAAAATAAAATTAAGTATAGATATCTCATTATTTTTTTAATTTGAATATTTGCTTGCCCAGTATTTATCCAAAACAAAATACCAAACACTATTAAGCAATGGTTCAACAATTGCATCTGTAATAGCTGCAGAAAAACTTGCTCCAGTAAAATACATTACACAGGAAGCTGCAATAATAAAATGACCAATTGTATAAACAACTGTTCGTAATATTGTGCCACGATTAGATTGATAGACTCTTTGAATTGGTGCATTAAAGATCATTACTGATTTTTTAATTTGTTCAATCATAATATTTCAACTATAACAAAAAAAACATAATTGAAGATAGTTAAATAACCATTTAATATTGCAAGATGTTCAACTCTGAAAAGCTCATAAAAGAACTAACACTTGAAGAAAAAATTCAAATTTTGAGTGGTTATGATGCTTGGTATACCCATAAAATTGAAAGATTACAAATCCCAAGACTTAAAATGTCTGATGGACCTAATGGTGTCAGAGGTGATGGAAAATCAGGTAAGTCATCTGCATGTTTTCCATGCGCTATATCAGTTGGCTCAACATGGAATATGGAACTTGTTAATAAACTTGGGAAAGAATTAGGGAATGAAGCAAAAGCAAAAGGTGTAGACGTTCTTTTAGGTCCTACTATTAATATCCACAGACATCCTCTAGGGGGAAGACATTTTGAATGTTTTTCTGAAGATCCTTTTTTAACAGGGAAAATAGCTATTGATTATGTAAATGGTGTTCAATCAAAAGAAGTAGCTGCATGTTTAAAGCATTTTGTTGGAAATGATACAGAGTTTGAAAGGTACACAGTCAGCTCAAATATTGATGAAAAGACATTAAGAGAAATATATCTTCTTCCATTTGAAATGGCTATAAAAGAAGCAAACGCTAAAGTTGTCATGAGTGCTTACAACAAGCTTAATAATATTTATTGTAGCTCGGATGAAAATCTCCTTATAAATATTTTAAAAAATGAATGGGGTTTTGATGGTTATGTTGTCAGTGATTGGGGCGCTGCAACTGAAACCCTTGAAAATGCATTAGGAGGACTTGATTTAGAAATGCCTGGTCCTGCAAAAACATGGGGAAAAAATTTACTTAAAGCAGTTAAAGAAAAAAAAATATCAATTGAGATGGTTGATGACAAAGTTAAAAGAATTTTGAATGTATTAAATTTCACAAAAAGATATGAAAATCTAGAGAACCAATCAGAAAGTGCTGTTAATTCAAGTTCACAGCGACAACTTTTAAAAAGAGCTGCTCAAGAAGGGATGGTTCTATTAAAGAATGAAAATATCCTTCCAATGAAAAAAGATATTACTTCAATTGGTATCATTGGGCCAAATGGAACTAAAGCTCAGATAATAGGTGGTGGGAGCGCAACTCTTGTGCCTTATTATGAATCACATCCAATTGAGGCTTTTAAAAGAACTTTGAAAGAAAATACTATAATTCGATCTTCTAAAGGATGTCATACCTATAGATACCTTCCTGAAATAAATAAATCACTTACAAAAGAAGATGGGTTTTTAGTTGAATACTTTAATGTTACTGAAGACGGAGATGATTTCATTTCAAGCAAGATTTTAACCGGAAGTAAGTTTTGGATATTTGAGGGTTTTGCAAAGGAAATTATTGGGAGTGATGAAAAACCCAATATTCTTGTTAAATTTTCTTGTTCTTATACTCCAGACATAACTGGTGAACATAACTTTGAAATTTTTGCGATAGGAAAAAGCAAGTTACTAATTGATGGGACTGAAATAATAGATAATTGGACTAA
>CACJBC010000025.1 GCA_902591565.1 uncultured SAR86 cluster bacterium
TTCATCCTAGCAATAATTTCTTGGCCTCTAAAGCAACCTTTATCAAAAGCAACCCTATTTTTATCATAATTTATCTCTAAAGGCCTGTACTTACCAATATCATTAAGTTTCAAATCAATATTTAGTGCTAGTTTATTGGCAACAATCCAATCATTTATCAATAGAGATTGATCATTAACAAGAATTTCTTTTTCTAATGAAACTGAAAGTGAGAATATATCATTTGAAAAAAATGCTTTTTCATTTTTATCTGGTGTTATATGACCATGCACAAAACCATCTTCAACAGAGAAGGTAGCACCAAAAAATTTTGCAAATGGACTTAACTCATCGATAAATATATTTACAAGAGTTTCATCTATTAATATTTTGTAGTTTTTCGACTTATGAATAATAAATCCAGCCATTACCTCACCTTTTTGATTGCATATAGATGAGAGCTGGTAGTTTTCATTGCCCAATAGCGTTACATCAGAAGTTATCTGTCCTTGAAGCAAATTCTCTACTTTATCAATATCACCATGAACAGAAATTATTTTTATAGCTTCTAAATATATTGAGCCAAATGATATTAATTTTTTTTGTATATCTATTTTCTTGTAAAATTGTTTAACAACCCAATATTTTAACTAATGAATACAGAAATAAACAGAATCTCATGGAAATGCAGAAGAGGAATGAGAGAAATAGATTTACTGCTAAGAGAGTTCTCAAATACTATATTAAGCTCACTTGATGAATGTTCTATAAATACTTTTGATCAAGTTCTTGATTATGATGATCAAAAGCTGTTTGATTATATTTTTAAAAATGAAAGTCTAGGCAATGAAACTCATGAAGATTTCATTAATAAATATCTTAAAAAATTTGATAAGCAGGGAAACTTTTAACTAATTTGCTTGTCTGATGTGAAAAGGAACTTAAATTGATGAAAAAAGACTCAACTATTGAAGATTCCTTATTAATTAAAAAGGCCCAAGATGGCAACGAAGGAGCATTTAATTTTTTAATGACTAAATATTATCCGAGAGTATATGCATCTCTATATTCATTTACCAAGTCAAAAGAGGATTCAGAAGACCTTGCTCAGCAAACATTCATAAAAGTATGGCAACAAATTGCTACTTTTAGAGGAGATAGCGCATTTTTTACATGGGTTTACAGAATAGCTATTAATCTAGCAAAAAATCATTTTGTTAGCTCCTCATATAAAAAAGATAAGATAAATGTTTCAACAAGTGATACTGATTTTGATATTCCTTCTTATACGAACCCAGAACAGGACTTAATGCATGATGAGTCCTTGGATAAAATAAAAAAATATGTTGATAAATTACCGGAATCACTAAAGACCGCCTTTACACTAAGAGAGTCCGAAGGCAAGAGTTATGAGGAAATATCTACAATTACTGAAACACCAATAGGAACTGTTAGATCAAGAATATTTAGAGCGCGAGAAAATATTCTTACATACATATCGGAGGATCTATTAGATGGATAACATAGAAGAAAAAATATCAGCTCTTTATGATGGAGAGCTCAGCGATACAGAAGCCGATGAAGTGTTGATGATGATAGGGAATGATATTAACTTACAAAATAAACTATCAAAATATGCATTGATGTCATCTGCAATGAGGCAACAAAAAAATAATGTTCAATCAATTACATCTAGTAGTAGAAGTAAAAAATTCAATTTTTGGGTTTCTAACTCAATTACCGCAGCAGCTGCAGTGCTTATTACCTTTTTTACCATCAACCAATTTGACTTAAATCGTATGGGAGAGGATTTATCTGCTAAAAATCAGATAAACATTGCCGTTAATAGCAAAGAAGCTAAAGACACAGCAAGCAGAGCAGAAGAAAAGCTAGTAGACCACGTTTTGCAAGTAATTAATAATCAACAAAATGACAATATGGCATCATATAATGTTGATTTAAGAAATGTTGGCTACACAAGAAATAGCCCAAACAGCAGAACTTACAACAAAGGCAATAAAAACTTTGTATTACATATTGAAAAAAAGAATTTAGGCATTAAAAAAGTTAGAAACTGGCAGCACAAAGATAAAATGATATATGTTGTTCCAATGAAGGATGGTAGAGTTTTAACCTTGTATGGAAATATTGATCAAAAATCTGCCCTAGAAATAGCTAATTCGATAAATATCAAATAATCAGAAGACAACGAACATGAAAAACTATAAAAAATTATTAACTCTATTTACATGTAACATTCTTATATGTGCAAATTTATTTGCTGCATTGCCTGAAAATATTTCTGAACTTGTAGAAGATTCAGCCCCAGCCGTAGTAAATATCACATCAAAAAAAGAAGTTTCTCAAAGGCAGTCATTTGGCTATGGTGGTATTCCAGATGAAATGCTTGAAAGATTTGGCATACCTAGACAGTTTCGCGAAATGCCTCAAGAAAGAAGGGAAGCTACATCATACGGCTCAGGCTTTATATTAAAAGATAACTATATATTAACTAATTATCACGTTGTTGAAGATGCAACTGAAGTTATTGTTTCATTATCAGATAGAAGAGAGTTTGTTGCTGAAATTGTGGGCGTTGATCCTCTTTCAGATTTAGCCTTATTAACTGTTGAGGGAAAAAATTTGCCAGAAGTTACTGCAGGAGACAGTGATAAGTTAAAAGTCGGTGATTGGGTTGTCGCAATTGGGTCACCTTTTAGTTTTGATTTTTCAGTTACCGCTGGGATTGTTAGTGCTAAAGGTAGAAGTATACAAAACAATAATATTGGAAACTATGTTCCTTTTTTACAAACAGATGTTGCGATTAATCCTGGTAATTCAGGCGGGCCTTTGTTTGACTTAGATGGAAAAGTTGTTGGTATTAATTCTCAAATTTACTCAAGAAGTGGAGGGTATCAAGGTTTAGCTTTTGCAATTCCAATAAATGTAGCAATTGACGTTGCTGAACAAATTATTGAAAAAGGTGAGGTTTCAAGAGGATACCTTGGCGTAAGAATGAGTGAAGTTGATAGTGACCTAGCTGAAGCCCTTGGTATGAAGAAGCCATACGGAGCCCTCATAAATGATGTTGAAGAAGGTGAGTCTGCAGATAATGCTGGATTACTACCAGGCGATGTAATAATTGAGTTTGATAATAAAGAAATAAAGTTTAGTTCTGACTTGCCTCATGTTGTAGGCCAGATTCAGCCCGAATCCAAAGCAAAGGGTAAAATAATTCGAGATGGCAAAGAAATTGAACTGAAATTTACTCTAGGTGAATTACCAGTTAATCAAGATTCATTCATACCAGCAAAATCTCAGGGATCATCCGATCCAATAGGAATAAAGGTAGCAGAGATTGATAGAGATAACCCTTCAATGGCAAATTTACCAGATGGGGTAGTCGTATCAAGAGTGAACCCAGGTTCGCCTGCATCCGGCAAGGTTATGAGGGGTGACTTAATAACAATGATTCAATACAAAGGTAGCAAATATCAGGTGTTTGATGTTGAATCTTATGAAGAATCTATAGAAAACTTTTCTTCTGGAGATAAAATAGCTCTTCACCTTAATAGAAATGGAAGTCGGATAATTAGATCAATTACGATTAATTAAAAGATAATAAGTCCTTGATACTCCTATATTTGTAATATTGGCTGTAAAATAGCAGCACTTTATGAAAAATATTAGAAATTTCTCAGTCATTGCCCATATTGATCATGGTAAATCGACCTTGTCTGATAGATTGATTGAATATTGCGGGGGACTGTCAGCTAGAGAGATGTCAGAACAGATTCTTGATTCAATGGATATTGAAAGAGAAAGAGGAATCACCATTAAAGCTCAAGCTGTAACCTTAGAATATAAAAAAGACGACATTAGTTATTTATTAAATTTTATTGATACTCCTGGTCATGTTGATTTTTCATACGAAGTATCTAGATCATTATCGGCATGTGAAGGTGCTTTACTTGTTGTAGATGGATCTCAAGGAGTTGAGGCTCAAACATTAGCAAATTGTTATACAGCAGTTGATCAGGGGTTAGAAGTGGTACCTGTTATTAACAAAATCGATTTACCTCAATCAGAGCCTGAGAGAGTTAAAAAAGAAATTGAAGATATGATTGGTATTAATGCAGTCTCAGCACCTCTTGTGAGTGCGAAAACTGGAGTAGGTATTGAGGATTTACTAGATATGCTTGTTACAGATATTCCTTCACCAGATGGAAGCTCAACTGAGCCATTACAAGCATTAATAGTTGATTCATGGTTTGATTCTTATTTAGGTGTTGTGTCACTAATTAGAATAAAAAATGGTTCAATTAAGACTGGTCAAAAATTTAAAATTCATTCAACAGGACAATCTCATAATGTAGATGAATTAGGAATATTTTCACCTAAAAAGATTAAAAAAGATTTTTTATCAGCTGGTGAAGTGGGTTATTTGGTTGCTGGTATAAAAAATATTAAAGGTGCTCCCGTTGGAGATACTATTCTTGAGGCAGGCGATGAAATTACTCAACCTCTACCTGGTTTCAAAAAGGTTAATCCAAAGGTTTTTGCATCAATGTTCACTGTAAATTCTGATGATTACGAAAGGTTCAGAGATGCTCTTTCTAAACTTATATTAAATGACTCATCTCTTATTTATGAACCAGAAGTTTCAGATGCTCTTGGATTTGGATTTAGATGTGGCTTTCTTGGAACTCTTCATATGGAAGTTATAAGAGAAAGACTAGAAAGAGAATATGATCTAGATCTTATATCTACTGCTCCATCTGTTGAATATGAAGTATTAAAAACAGATGGTGAAGTTATAAAAATTGATAATCCATCTCAACTACCTGTTCCAAATGATATTGAGGAGATCAGAGAGCCAATTGTTAATACCACTATCTTGACTCCCAATGAATATGTTGGGAATGTTATCACTCTTTGCACTGGTAAAAGAGGTGTACAAAAAGATATGACTTATTTTGGAAATCAAGTTTCTATTGTTTTTGAAATGCCTTTATCATCAGTGATAGTGGACTTCTTTGATCAAATAAAATCATCTACGAAGGGTTTTGCATCAATTGAATACTCTTTGATTGGATTTTTTAAGTCAGAATTAACCAAAATAGACATATTAATTAATAATCAAAAAATAGATGCTTTATCTATGATTGTTCATAAATCTTTTTCAAGTCAAAAAGCTAGAGAAATTGCTGCAAATCTTCAAAAGCTTATACCAAGACAAATGTTTGATGTGCCAATTCAAGTAGCTCTTGGATCTAAAATTATCTCTAGAGAGACTGTAAAAGCTTTAAGAAAGAATGTTACAGCTAAATGTTATGGTGGCGATATTACTAGGAAAAAGAAACTGCTTGAAAAACAAAAAGATGGAAAGAAAAAAATGAAACAATTCGGTAAAGTATCAATACCACAAGACGCCTTCTTAAATTATTTTAAATCTGGAGAATAACTTGATATCAGACCCAATTTTTATAATTTCAATGGTTGGAATGGCTGCTGTGCTTGTCGCATGGATTATTAGCGAAACAAAAGAGAGCTATAAATATAATTTTGTAGCAAATAACTCATCTACGTTATCAACAATTTTTGGCTTAATGATGCTTTACAGCATCTTCATTAATGCAGGCGATTTAAGTATTGTTCTTTTAGTGGGTTCAGTTATTTCTCTTTTAGTGCTTTTAGTGGGCTTTTTTTTTCAAAATAATGAAATTATTTCTTCTTCGAGAGGATATTTTATTCCCATATTTCTCATATTTATCTTGAGAACTTTTATTTATGAACCATATCAAATTCCCTCAGGCTCAATGATGCCTGGTCTAAAAGTGGGAGATTTTTTACTGGTCGATAAAAACTCTTATGGATATAAAATCAATAGAATAGGCAATCCATTATCATCTCAAAGCGACCCACAATATGGTGATGTTGTGGTGTTTGTTCCTCAACATAATCCAGTACCTTATGTAAAAAGGCTAATTGGTATGCCTGGAGATAAAATTAGGATTATTAATAAACAAGTTTATGTAAACGATAAGCCAATTAAGAAAACATTTTACAAAACAAAAGAAGAGCAAATCACTAAAAGGTATAGAGATCTATCAGGAAAAATTACATCAAAAGAATCTAATGTACTTGTTGATTATTATTATGAAGAACATGGAAATAGGAAGTTTTTAACCAGAAA
>CACJBC010000026.1 GCA_902591565.1 uncultured SAR86 cluster bacterium
GATGTTTACTTTGCTCTTACAGCTGTAGGATTTGCTTTTATAGGATATATAATTATACCTCTAACAAATGTTGCAAGAGATAGGGGTTGGGATAGATTATTTAAGTTTTTCCATAATTTAAGCGTTTTTAATACTCTTGTAATTTTTATAGTATCTGTTGTTCAGATCATTAGAGTTACCTATCTATAAAATCAACATATTTACTTGAATTTCTTGAATTCAATATTACCTAGAGGATATTAGAGAGGATTATTATGGCAAGATCAAAAACTAAATCATTTCAAACAGAAACAAAGCAGCTTTTAAAGCTGATGATACACTCTCTTTACTCTAATAAAGAAATTTTTATTAGGGAGTTGGTATCTAATGCATCGGATGCAATAGACAAACTAAGGTTTAAATCTGTTGAAGATAAGTCTATCGCCAAATATACAAAGGACCTAAAGATAGATGTAAAAGTTTTTAAAGATGAAAACAAAATCATTATTTCTGATAATGGTATTGGAATGAATGAGGAAGAGATAGTTGCAAATATTGGAACTATTGCAAGATCAGGAACTGCATCCTTTTTAGAAAACATAACTGGCGATAAGAAAAAAGATTCTAATTTAATAGGTCAGTTTGGTGTTGGTTTTTATTCAGTTTTTATGGTTGCTGACAAAGTACAGGTTATTTCAAAATCTGTTTTTGAAAAAACTGATGCAGCAATAATGTGGGAAAGCTCTGGCGAAGAAAAATATAAACTCTCAGAAGTGACCAAAGAAACAAATGGTACAGATATCGTTATTTATTTAAATGAAGAGAATACAGAATTTGCTGAAGCAGGAAGGGTGAGATTTTTGCTTGAGAAGTATTCCCAATACATTAATTTTCCTCTAAATCTAATTGGAGAAGATTCTGAAACAAAAAGAATAAACGATGCTGATGCGCTCTGGTTAAAGCCTAAAAGATCAATCAAAGAAGAAGAGTATAAAGAGTTCTATAAATTTATTACTTATGATCAAGATGATCCATTGCTTTGGACTCATAACAAAGTTGAGGGAAAGAACGAATATACAAATTTACTATATATACCCTCAAAACCTCCTTTTGATCTTTGGAATCGCGAGTCACCTAGAGGCGTTAAGTTATATATCCAAAGAGTTTTCATAATGGATGATGCTTCAAATTTCTTACCATTATATTTAAGATTTGTTAGAGGCATTATTGATACTAATGACTTGCCTTTAAACGTTTCTCGAGAAATTCTTCAAGAACACCATCTCGTTGATACTATAAAAAAAGCTGTTACCAAAAGAATGCTTGATTCTCTAAAAGCTCTTAAAAAAGACTCTTTTGATAGATATAAAGAATTTTGGAATGAATACGGTTTGGTTTTAAAAGAGGGGCCAGCTGAAGATAGAGAAAACAAGGACTTAATAGCAGGTTTATTACTATTTTCTTCCACTTTTGCAAATAATAAAGATAGTGATCAAAGCCTAGATGACTATCTTGAGCGAATGAGCGATGACCAAGATAAGATATATTATTGTGTAGCTGATACATATGAAGCTGCAGCTAATTCCCCGCATATTGAAGGTTTAAAATCAAAAGGAATAGAGGTTCTTCTCTTAACAGACAGAATTGATGAATGGGTTATGGCTGGATTAATTGAATATCAAGGAAAAGAACTTGTGAATGTTGCCAAAGAAGATGTAGTTGATGAAGATGAAACAAAAAAAGTTTCTGAGGCAGATCAGGATATTCTAGCCAAAATCAAAAAACAATTAGATGGTAAAGTCTCTGACGTAATAATAAGTAAGCGTTTAACAGATTCTGCTTCTTGTATCGTTTTACCTAAACATGAGCCTGGAGCTCAGTTAAGAAAAATACTTGAAGCTTCTGGTCAATCATTAGGATCGTCTAACCCAATTTTTGAAATTAATATGAAACACAAATTGGTTAAAAAGCTTAAAGATATGAAAGGCAAACAATTTAATTCATTTGTAGATTTTCTATATGATTATGCTGTAATAGCTGAAGGTGGGTCACCTCAAGATCCATCTAAATATCTGAGGCAATTAGATAAATATCTTTCTTAGCTATGAACATAATAAAAAAAGTTGCAGTTTTGGGTGGAGGAAGCTTTGGAACTGTTCTAGCAAATATAGCAGCATCTAATGGTAATGATGTTTCATTATGGGTTAGAGATTCAGATCAGGCACTAAGAATTAACTCAGAAGGAGCAAATACCACATATCATCCTGAACTTAAGCTATCTTCAAACATTGAAGCTTCAGAAAATTTAGATTCTGTAGTCAAAGAGGCAAATATTGTGTTAATAGCGACACCAAGTTTAATATTTGAAAATATAGTAATGAGAATTACGTCCATTGTAGAAGAGGGAGCCCACATTATTTCTTGCACCAAAGGAATTAAACTGGATCCTTTTAGATCAATGTCTGACATTATTAAAATGAATATTGATACCTCCAAGAACAGTGTAGGAGTTATTAGTGGTCCAAACCTGGCTAAAGAAATTGCTGAAGAAAAAGTAACTGGAACAGTTATAGCAAGTAGCGATAAATTACTAATTGATGACATAAAAGAAACTCTTTCATCTGATACATTCAAGATATACTCTTCAGATGATATTCAAGGCGTTGAGTTAGCTGGAGCACTAAAAAATATATACGCAATTATATGTGGTATTGCTGAGTCCTTGAAAGTTGGTGAAAATGCTATTGGATTGATTCTTACTAGAAGCATGGCTGAAATGAGTAGATTTGCAGTTGCAAAAGGGGCTAATCCTATAACTTTTCTTGGACTTGCTGGCATGGGCGATTTAGTTGCGACTTGTACCTCAAATTTATCTAGAAATTTTCAACTTGGTATGAATTTAGGAAACGGTTTAAACCTAGATGAAGCTAAATTAAAAGTTGGGCAAGTTGCTGAAGGTATAAGAACACTTGAGGTTATAAAAGCAGAATCTGCTAACTTAAATATAAGCATGCCACTAGTAGATTCTTTATATAATATTGTTTTTAATAATGCATCATCAAAAACATTTATTGATGATCTTGTGAATAATCCACATGAAGTTGATGTAGAATTTACTTACTAGGATAAAAATTATGACTCAAATAGAAATAGATAAGGAAGAAATTTTAAAAACAAGCAAATGGATAAGGTTTTTATTCATGCTACTTTATGGTTTCGTAATTAATTTTGTGCTTACTCTGTGCATTGGATTAGCAATAGTTCAATTTTTGTTTTATCTATTCACTTCAAAACCAAACGCATCAATAGCAAACTTTAATTCTCATCTTTTAGAATTTTTTCATGACTCTTTAGCTTTCTTATTATTTCAAACTGAAGAAAAACCATTTCCTTTTAAAGAAAATGAAGATGATGTCAATAATGATGTTGAGGGTGAAGTTATAGAAGCAGAATTAGAGACAGATAATTCTTCAGAAACGGAAGATGCTGAAGAAGCGAAAGAGTAATTAATTATTTAATATTTTTTTTGCGGACTGCACAGTATGCAAAATTAGTGTATTTATAGTCATTGGACCAACTCCACCAGGAACAGGTGTGTATGCAGAAGATATTTTATCCATTTGGTCTAAGTCAATATCACCACATTTTTCAGGATGAAAGCCTGCGTCAATAACAATAGCTCCTTGCTTAATCCAATCTGTTTTAATAAATTTAGGTATTCCTACTGCTCCTACAATAAGATCTGCATTTTTAATTATGTTTTCAATATTTTGGGTTCTTGAATGACATATTGTGACAGTAGCATTTAAATTGAGTAGCATCATAGCCATTGGTTTACCTAAAATAGGACTTCTTCCTACAACAACAGCATTTAAGCCCTGAATTTCAAGCTCATAATGCTTAATTAATCTTATAATTCCTGCTGGTGTACATGAGCCATAAGCATCAATACCCATAGACATATTTCCAAATCCAAGACAGGTGACACCATCTACATCTTTTTCAATATTAATTGCATCGAAACATTTTCTTTCATCAATCTGAGATGGAACTGGGTGTTGCAATAAGATTCCATGAACATTTGGATTGTTATTTAAATCATCAATAGCTTCTAGTAACTCTTCTGTGGTTGTAGCTTCTGGAAGCTCAACAGCTATTGATTCCATTCCAACTTTCTTGCAAGTATTTCTTTTCATTCGAACATATGTTTCAGAAGCTGGATCGTTGCCAACCAGGATTGTTGCAAGAGTGGGTGTAATACCATGTTTCTTTAGAGTTAAAACTTCTGTTTTTATTTCTTCTTCGCTTTGAGAAGCTAATTTTTTTCCATCTAGAATTTTTGCGGACATGAAATTATTATGACATTTATCAATATTTATTCATATGATGATTGCTTATTTTTTAGATAAACTTTAATATTTGCAACCTCGGGGTATAGCGCAGTCTGGTAGCGCACTCGCTTTGGGAGCGAGTGGTCGTAAGTTCGAATCTTACTACCCCGACCATGCGCCTGTAGCTCAGCTGGATAGAGCAACTGCCTTCTAAGCAGTGGGTCAGGAGTTCGAATCTCTTCAGGCGCGCCATTTTCTTTAGTAGAATTATTAAATGTTTTCCATAGCTGCACTATATAAATTTTCATCAATAGAAGATCCAAATCTACTTCAACTTAAAATTAGGAAGAGGTTTAAACAGCTCAGTATATATGGGACGATTTTAGTAGGCCATGAGGGATTAAATGGCACAATCTCTGGCAAAGAACACAACCTTAACAAAGCAATCAAGTATATTAAATCAATTAATAATTTTAATAATATAGACATTAAATACTCATCATCACACGTAAATCCCTTTGTGAGATTAAAAATCAAAATAAAGAAAGAAATTGTTACTATTGGTGATGAATCCATTAATCCAAATGAATTTGTTGGAGACTACGTTGAACCTAAAGACTGGAACAATTTAATACAAGATAAGGATACTATTCTTATTGATACGAGAAATAACTACGAACATTCTATTGGAACATTTAAAAACTCAATTAATCCCAATACTGTTAAATTTAGAGAATTTCCTGAATGGGTCAAAAAGCAAAATTTTAGCGATGAAGAAAAGCAAAACAAAAAAATTGCTATGTTTTGTACCGGTGGAATTAGATGTGAAAAAGCATCATCAATGATGATTAAAGATGGCTTTAAAAAAGTAAAACACTTGAAAGGTGGAATTCTTAATTATTTTGAAAAAATTAATGAAAAAGAATCTTTATGGGAAGGTGAGTGCTTTGTCTTTGATGATAGAGTCGCAATCAAACATGATCTATCTGAAGGTAGTTACGATATGTGCCATGGTTGCCGGATGCCAATAACAGATAAAGATAAAAGTTCGGAACTATATATAAGGGGTGTTGCATGCCCGTCTTGTTACAATCAAACATCAGATGAGCAAAAATCAAGATATATGAGTAGGCAGAAACAAGTAGATTTAGCAAAAAAAAGAAATCAAAAACATATTGGGCCTAAAGATGAAGTCCAAATAAAGACTAAATAAATGCCTATTTTGTATTCATTTAAAAGATGTCCTTATGCTATGAGAGCAAGAATGGCTCTTTTTCTTGGTGATATTAAGTGCGAAATTCGTGAGATTAGATTAAACAATAAACCTGATCATATGATGAAAGTTTCTCCCAAGGGAACTGTTCCAGTTTTAATATTAAAAAATAAAGTAATTGATGAGAGTATGGATATTATTAATTGGGTAATGGAACAAAAAAATATTTTTGAAGATAATCTGGATGAAAAAGATATGCACCTTACCAATGAATTGATTAATCTATTTGATTCAAAATTTAAATACCATCTAGATAGATATAAATA
>CACJBC010000027.1 GCA_902591565.1 uncultured SAR86 cluster bacterium
GTTCCAGTAAATTCTGAAGTAAGAATAAGAACGGAATGTATGGATATTACTGAAAAAAATCCAGGTCAATTTTTAGTTAAAAGCAAAGTAACTATGGAAATTAAAGGAGTTGAAAAACCTGCCTATATTGCTGAAGCTCTCGCTATGTATATTCTTTAGGATTAACTTAAAAGTCTTTTGAGAATCTCATTTACGCTTTGAGGGTTTGCCTTGCCTTGAGTTTCCTTCATAACTTGACCAACAAAAAAACCAAATAGCTTATCTTTACCGCCCTTAAAAGCATCAACTTGTGAGGGATTATTATCAATAACTGTTTGCGCAATTGTTTCAAGAAGTGATTCGTCTTGAATTTGAACCAGGCCCTTGCTTTCAATAATGTCATCCACATCACTGCCAGTTTCCCATATTTCTTCAAGAACAGATTTAGCTATTTTCCCAGAAATGGTTTTATCAGATATTCTTTCTATCAATGTTGCAAAGTTTTCTGAGGTTAAATTTGATTCGTCTATATCTATATTTTCTTTATTAAGTAGGGCGCTGATATCACCAACAAGCCAGTTAGCAACAAGTTTTGAATCATCAGTTTTAGCACAAGCTCCTTCAAACATATTTGCCATTGTTTTTGATGAGGCAATAATTTTTGCTTCAGAAGAATCTAAGCCAAATTCCTTAACATACCTTTTTTCTTTTTCATCAGGAAGTTCAGGAAGATTGTTTTTAATTTCGATGAGCTCCTCATCAGAAATTACAACTGGAAGGAGATCAGGGCAGGGAAAGTATCTATAATCATTCGCTTCTTCTTTTGATCTCATTGATCTAGTCTCGTTTTTAACACTATCATAAAGGCGAGTTTCTTGAATAATAGAATCACCAGCCTCTAATATTCTAATCTGCCTATCAATTTCAAAATTGATAGCTTTTTCAATAAATTTAAATGAATTAATATTTTTAATTTCAGCCCTAGTACCAAGTTCTGCCGCATCAGATTTTTTTACAGAAACATTTACATCACATCTCATTGATCCTTGAGCCATATTCCCATCGCATATATCAAGAAAAGTAACAATTTGTCTTATTGCCTTAAAATAAGCTACTGCCTCTTTGGCATTTGAAATCTCTGGCTCAGAGACAATCTCAAGCAAAGGCGTTCCAGCTCTGTTTAAATCAACACCTGTTTCACCATCAAATAGATCATGGATCGATTTACCAGCATCTTCTTCAAGATGAGCTCTGGTTATATTAATGATCTTTTCTTGACCTTCTACCTCTATTTTAATTGATCCTTTTCCTACAATTGGCAGGGCCATTTGAGTAATTTGATAACCTTTTGGAAGATCTGGATAAAAATAATTCTTTCTATCAAAAGTTGACGTTTGATTTATTTCAGCATTTGTTGCCAAGCCGAAACGAATAGCTTTATGAAACGCTCCTCTATTTGCAACAGGTAATACTCCTGGCAACCCTAAATCAATTAAATCTACATGAGTATTTGGTTCTGCTCCAAAACTTGTTGATCCACCTGAAAAAAGTTTTGAATCAGTAGAAAGCTGAACGTGAATTTCTAATCCTATTACTGTTTCCCAACTCATGATTTATTGCCTGATGGTGTTTTGAGGTGCCAGTCTGAAGATATTTGGAAATTATGAGCTGCTTGAAGCAGTCTACTCTCATCTAAAAAGTTTCCAATTAACTGTAATCCAATTGGTTTATTATCAATCATACCATTTGGAATAGACATGGCAGGAAGGCCAGCAAGGTTTGCTGGAATTGTAAACAAATCTTCTAAGTACATTTGAATTGGATCATCGCCTTTTGATCCAGCTTCAAATGCAGCACCTCTAGTAGTAGGAGACATGATAATGTCTACACTCTTAAATGCAGAATCAAAATCATTTTTTATGAGCCTTCTTACTTGTTGAGCTTTTTTATAGTAAGCATCATAAAAACCAGCAGAAAGAACATAAGATCCAATAAGTATTCTTCTTTTTACCTCATCTCCAAAACCTTCTGACCTAGTTTTTATATAGAGTTCCTCAAGGTCTTTTGGGCTATCACATCTTTTTCCAAATTTAACTCCATCAAATCGTGATAAGTTTGATGAGCATTCTGCCGGAGCAACAACATAATAGGTAGGGACTGATAAAGATATATTTGGAAGTGATATCTCAATAAATTCAGCACCCAAGGATTCATAATGTTTTTTTGATTCTTCAAAAACCTGAACCACATCATTATCTAGTTTTGATAAATCGAATTCTTTTACAAGACCAATTTTTAAGCCTTGAATCGAAGAGTTCAAGTTTTCAGTAAAGTCAGGAATTGCCTCATCAATCGAAGTGGTATCTTTTTCATCATGAGAACACATTTCATTTAGGAGCAATGCACAATCTTCTGCTGTTCTAGCCATTGGGCCTGCCTGGTCTAGGCTAGATGCGAATGCAATCATTCCCCATCTAGAAACCCTTCCATAAGTTGGTTTTAGTCCTGATATGCCACACAAAGAAGCTGGTTGCCTTATAGATCCTCCTGTATCAGTTCCAGAAGCAGCAGGAACTATTCCAGCTGCTACTGCAGCAGCCGAACCCCCCGAACTTCCACCGGGAACTAAATTTTTACCCCATGGATTCTGAACATTACCATAAAAACTTGTTTCATTTGATGAACCCATAGCAAATTCATCCATATTTGTTTTACCAACGGAGATGCAGCCAGCATTTTCTAGGTTTTCAATGACAGTTGCTGAATATGGAGGAATAAAATTTGATAACATATTCGATCCACATGTAGTTTTAAGATCTTTTGTGCAAAAAAGGTCTTTTTGGGCAATTGGTACTCCAGCTAATGAACCTGAGCTAGGAGTATTATCTAAATTATTCGCCTTTTTAAGGGACTCCTCTTCGTTAAGAGTTATAAATGCATTTAATGCAGAGTTATTTTTAATGTTTAAAAAAGTTTCTTGTACAAGCTCTGTATGAGAAATATCTTTATCATTGAGCATATTTTTAAGCTCTTTGATACTTTTGTATTGAATGCTCATTCTACAACTCTTGGAACTAAGAAATAGTCTTCGTTAGACTTTGGGGATCTTTCAAGAAAAACTTCTTTTCTGTTTTTAGCAGTTACATTGTCCGTTCTAGTTTTCGCAGTTTTTTCAAGTGGATTGGCTAATGGTTCTATATTGTTAGTATCAGCACCATCTAATTGATCAACAAATTTAATAATATTTTTAAGATCTTCAGTGATTTTATCTTCATTTTCTTCATTAAGAGAAAGTCTTGATAAGTAAGCTATAGTTGAAACTGTTTTCTTGTCCATATATAGGATATTATTATAAATTAGATGGGGGATATTAACCCAACTTAATAATTATTAACATATATTTTAGGGAATCACGTGGAATTCAATATTTTTAAGACTGTTAGAGGATATTTTTCAAATGATCTTTCAATTGATTTAGGAACAGCAAATACACTTATATATACCAAAGATGTTGGTATTGTTCTTGATGAACCTTCAGTGGTTGCTATTAGAGATACAAGGGGACAAAAAACGGTTGTAGCTGTTGGAACAGAAGCAAAAAAAATGTTGGGAAGAACCCCTGGTAATATTAAAGCTATTAGACCTTTGTCAGAAGGAGTCATAGCTGATTTCCAAGTAACTGAAAAAATGCTTCAACATTTTATTGCTAAAGTTCATGAACAGCGTTTTATTAAACCAAGTCCAAGGGTTTTAGTATGTGTTCCATGTAGATCAACTCAAGTAGAGAGAAGAGCCATTAGAGAATCTGTATTAGGTGCTGGTGCTAGAGACGTTAAATTAATTGAGGAGCCTATGGCTGCAGCCATAGGGGCTGGACTTCCGGTAGAAGAAGCTAGCGGTAATATGGTAGTAGACATAGGGGGCGGCACATCTGAAATTGCAATAATATCCTTAAACGGGGTCG
>CACJBC010000028.1 GCA_902591565.1 uncultured SAR86 cluster bacterium
AACGTTATCTGGTTCTACCGCTTTAGCAAACTTCAAATTATTAATAGTATATTCATGCCCACAATAGATTCTGGTATTTTGAGGTAACTTTTTTAATTTCATTAAAGACTCATACATTTGATCAAACGTACCCTCAAAAACTCTTCCGCAGCCTCCTGCAAATAATGTATCTCCGCAAAATAATATTGGTGAGTTATTAATATTTGCATAATAGGCGATATGGTCAAGAGTATGTCCAGGTATTTCAATAACCTCAAAATCAATACCAATAATATTTAATAATTCTCCATCTTTAAGTCTAGATTTTATTAAATCAATATTATTATTTGGTCCATAAACCTTCAAATTTGGATATTTCATCAATAATTCTTCAATACCTCCAGTATGATCATAGTGATGATGAGTGATTAGAATCGCATCCAGCTTTAAGTTTTTTTGTTCTATTGCTTTTAGTAAATTTATACTTTCACCAGGATCTATAACTATTGACCCTTCATTAGTTGTCATTAACCAAATATAATTGTCATCAAATGCTTTTATAGGCTCAATATTAATCATATGCAAATTCTAAGTTAATTTTATGAAAACAGTAAACATTTATACTGATGGTGCTTGTAGAGGCAATCCAGGAATAGGTGGATGGGGCGTCTTAATAGAGTATGCAGATATAAAAAAGGAATATTTTGGCGGCGTGCATAATACAACCAACAATCAGATGGAATTAATGGCAGCAATTGAAGGCCTTAAAGTCCTAAAGGAACCATGTCAGGTAAATCTCATCACGGATTCAAAATATGTCATGCAAGGCATAACATCTTGGATAGATAATTGGAAAAAAAATAATTGGAAAAATGCAGCAAAAAAAAATGTGAAAAATAAAGAGTTATGGCTAGAGCTAGATAATTATGTCTCTATTCATGATGTAAAATTTAGTTGGGTGAAAGGTCACTCAGGACATGAGCAAAATGAAATAGCTGATCAGCTTGCTAATAAAGGAATCGATTTATTATTGAAGAAAAATGGCTAAAAAATATATTATTTTAGATACTGAAACAACAGGGCTTGAGGTGCAGCAAGGTCACAGAGTTATTGAAATTGGTGCTGTTTTAATAAATGATAGAAATAAATCTGAAGAACATTTTCATACATACATAAACCCAACAAGACTTATTGATGAAGAAGCTTCAAAAGTACATGGAATTATGAATGAAGATTTAATAGACAAACCTTTATTTGAAGATATTGCAGAAGAATTTTTAGAATTTATTGATGGCTCAACTTTAGTTATTCATAACGCACCATTTGATGTTGGTTTTTTAAATCATGAACTTAAACTTGCTTCATCTAAGTACCCAACTCTAGAGGAAATATGCATAATTGAAGATTCTTTAGCTTTAGCTAGAGATAAATATCCAGGACAAAGGAATTCATTAGATGCATTAGCATCGAGATTTAACATTTCAGGTTATGACAGAACATTTCATGGTGCCTTGTTAGACGCAAACATACTTGCTGATGTTTATATGGCATTAACAGGGGGTCAAAGTAAATTTGAATTCAATAATAATAACTCCAAACTCTCAGAGCAAAACAGTTTTTCTGAAAATTTAATTTCAAAAGACGAATTACAATTAGTAAAAGTTAAAGCAGATAAAACTGATCTTCAAGAGCATGAAGACAGGCTTGCTGATATTGAAAAACTAAATTCAGTTGAAACAATATGGAGAAAAGTCCATTGAAGAAGATTGTTACTAGATTTGCTCCTAGCCCAACGGGTACTCTTCATATAGGTGGAGTTAGGACAGCACTATTTAATTATGTTTATGCAAAAAAACATAATGGAAAATTTTTAGTTCGTATCGAGGATACTGATCGAGAAAGATCTACAAAAGAATTTGAAGAAAATATATTAAATAGTCTTGCTTCAATTGGCCTAGCCCCAGATTTAGAGCCTATACATCAATCTAATAGAGGAGATATTTATAAGTCAGCTGCAGAAAAATTAATAAATTCTGGCCAGGCTTATTATTGCAATTGTTCAAAAGAGAGACTGGATGAAATGAGATCTGAGCAACAAGCTGCAGGACTTAAACCTCAGTATGATGGTAAATGTAGAGACCTCAATTTAAAGAAATCTAAAGATACGGTCCTTAGATTAAAAACTCCACAAGAGGGAACTATTGTTGTTAATGATTTTGTTCGAGGAGAGATTGAATTCAATAACTGTGAGCTTGACGATTTAATCATTTTAAGAAGTGATGGAAGTCCAACATACCATTTATGTAACGTTGTTGATGATTTTGAACAGGGTATAACAACTGTTATAAGAGGAGAGGACCACATTAGTAATACTCCTAGACAAATTCATATTCAAAATGCACTAGGTTATCCACAATTAGAATATGCACATCTCCCCCTTGTTCTTGGAAATGATAAAAAAAGACTTTCAAAAAGACATGCAGCAACTAGCCTTGAAGAATATAAAAAAGCTGGTTATTTAGATTCTGCAATATTAAATACATTGGCAAGACTAGGCTGGTCAAGGGGTGATAAAGAAGTATTTTATATGAATGACTTAATTAAAGATTTTGAAATTACTGAAATACAAAAAGCAGGAGCAATATTTGATACAACTAAACTAGATTATTTAAATGCTCAACATATGGCAAATCTATCAATTGATGAATTTATCATATCTATCGAACCATTTTTAAAAAATTTGAATATCAAACTAGAGTCTCATAATAAATATAAGATTCTAATTGAAGCAATGAGGTCTTCTGGCAATACATTAAAAGAAGTTGCTCAAAATTTACTTTGTTATTATCAATACCCTAATTATTATGATCAAACAGCAATAGAAAAATTCATAGGAAATTCAACTGTAATTTTAAATGATTTAAATGCTGTCATAAGCGATATTGATGATTGGACAGAAGAGACTTTAGATAAAATGCTTGTCTCTTATCGAGAGTCTAATGATCTTACTATACCAAAAGTAAATCAACCCTTAAGAATTGCTTTAACTGGATCAACAAAATCTCCTTCATTAGGACTGACTTTGTCTTTATTTAAAAAATCAGATGTTCAAGAAAGGATTGAAAAACTTATAGAAATTATTGAGCAAGATAATTAAAAAAATTAATCACGTCTGCGTTAGGTATGTTTTTTTTCATAACGGCATTAATTTGGTATTCAAAATTTATATCATTAATTGAAGAAATATTAACTTT
>CACJBC010000029.1 GCA_902591565.1 uncultured SAR86 cluster bacterium
ATACAAGAAATGCAAAAAAATTATTAAATTTTATTGATTGTCAATCGAAGTGCTCTTCTTTTCATGAGCACAATGAAAAAAATGTTACTAATCTAATTATTAAAAAACTTATTGAAGATCAAAATATAGAAATAGCAATTATTAGCGATGCAGGCACACCAGCAATATCTGATCCTGGATATCACCTAATAAAAGAATGTATAAATCACAAAATTAATTTTAGTCACATTCCAGGACCATCTTCAATAATCAATGCGGTTGTTTTATCTGGACTTCCAACATCAAGTTTTACTTTTTTAGGTTTTGTGCCCAAAAAGAAGAATCAAAAAGTTGAATTTGTCAGGTCTTTAAAGAATTATTCTGAAACAATAATTCTTTTTGAATCAGGAAAAAGACTCCCTGAAACAATTCAATATTTGTTTGAAGAGTACTCTCAACATAACAAGATTTCATTGTGTCGAGAAATGACTAAGATTCATGAAACTATAGAGAGAGGAACAATTGCGTCAATAATAGAAAAGATTCATAGTGATGAATTAGTTTTAAAAGGTGAGTTTGTCATTGTGATAGAAGGCAGTTTAGAGAAATTTAAAAATACAAAATTAGATAAAAAAATACAAAAAGCATTTTTAGAGAGTATGCCACCAAAAGATGCGGCAAAGCTTATATCTATGATTACTAAAGAAAATAAAAGAGATGTTTATAAACAATTGCTAGAACTTGATTAGCATCTATCTAAAAACTATTTATAATAGCCACGAGTTGGTTGGATGATCGCTAACTTAGTTAGAGGAAAGTCCGGACTTCATAGAGCAGGGCGCCAGGTAACACCTGGGAGACGTGAGTCTACGGAAAGTGCAACAGAAAGTATACCGCCAATATTTTTTGGTAAGGGTGAAATGGTGAGGTAAGAGCTCACCGCTTAAGTGGAGACAGTTAAGGCATTGTAAACCCCAGCCCGAAGCAAGACCAAATAGAAATCCTTTTAAGTTGCTCGCTTAGGATTTGGGTAGGTTGCTAGAATATTGTGGCAACACAGTATCAAGATAGATGATCATCTTCAACAGAATCCGGCTTATAGACCAACTCAACATTTTTTATATCAATCATATTGTGTGAAAAAGTGTGTAAATGTGTTGCAAAGTGTGTAAAAAGGCTTTATATTTTAATTCATGTATGGTTTTAACACAGTTTCGCTTGATCAAAAGGGTAGATTATCAATACCTGCTAAATATCGAGCCAGTTTCATTAAAAAAAATGAAAATCAAATTGTTATAACCAAAGATCCACAATATCCATCATTAAAAATATATCCACAATCTCAATGGTTAGAAATTTCTTCAAAATTAGAATCTCTTCAAGGACTTGATCCAATAGTTAGAAATCTACAATGGACTATTTTGGGTAATGCAAGCGTTACGGAATTTGATCCAAGCGGGAGAATGCTTGTTTTAATTCCATCTGAATTAAGAAAATATGCAGAATTACTTAATCAAAAGCAGGTCTCATTAATTGGTATGGGTAATAAGTTTGAAATATGGAATGTCTCTAATTGGGAAATGAGACAAACTGGTGGATCATTAGCAACTGAAATTTTAGATGTAGTTCTTCCAGAGAGCATTAAATCAATGTCTTTTTAACAGGGGATAAAAATGAATTTTGAAGTAATAGGACAAGCAGTAGAAAACGCAAAGATTAAAGTTGTCGGGGTAGGCGGCGCTGGTGGAAATGCTGTCATTCATATGATTAATCATAATATTGAGGGAGTAGATTTTATTTGTGCTAATACAGATACCCAGGCTCTCTCAATGGCCGATGGAGCAATAACATTAAAACTTGGTAACGGTTTGACAAAAGGGCTTGGGGCCGGAGCAAATCCAGACGTTGGAAGAAAAGCTGCTGAAAGCGATAGAGCTGCAATAGAAGAATTATTAGTTGGAGCTGATATGATTTTTATAACTGCCGGTATGGGTGGTGGAACCGGAACTGGAGCAGCCCCAGTAGTTGCATCCATTGCTAAAGATTTGGGGGCACTTACAGTTGCTGTTGTAACAAAGCCGTTTAAATTTGAAGGTAAAAAAAGAATGACTGCAGCTGAAAAAGGATTAGCTGCTCTTGTTGAAGAAGTTGACAGTCTTGTAACTATACCCAATCAAAAGCTATATGAGATTTTAGGTGAAGATACAGCTATGCAGGATGCATTTGCTAAAGCAGATGATGTTTTAAAAGGAGCTGTCCAAGGCATATCAGATATCATCTTAAAAAAAGGACATATCAATGTCGATTTTGCTGATGTAAAAACTGTCATGTCTGAAAAAGGCATTGCAATGATGGGTACAGGAAGAGCAAGTGGCAAAAATAGAGCAGAAGCTTCAGCCACTCAAGCAGTAAGAAGTGAATTACTTGAAGATATTAATCTTAAAAATGCAAGAGGTGTCTTAGTTAATATTACTGCAGCAAAACCAACCTTGGGCGATCAGGCAGAGGTTGCTGATATTGTTGAAGAGATTGTTCATGAGGATGCAAATATAATTTATGGACTTGTATATGATGATTCAGTAAAAGATGATTTGTTGGTAACTATTGTGGCCACTGGTGTTGACCAAAGAGCTCCAAAATTAGTTATTGATAATCAGCCATCAATGCAATTAAATCCTGTTGGATTGAATAAAGAAAAAACAAGTCAAAAAGGTGGCACATCGTCTGCAGCGGAAATTGATTTCCTTGATGTGCCAACTTTTATGAGAAAACAAGTAGATTAAGATGCTGCATTTTCCAGTCTTACTGGAAGAGTCAGTAGATTTTCTAGTTAACAATAAAGAAGGCAATTACATAGATTGCACATATGGCCGCGGTGGCCATACACAAAAAATTTTAGAAACAATTTCCTCCAATTCTCAAT
>CACJBC010000030.1 GCA_902591565.1 uncultured SAR86 cluster bacterium
TAAATTAATAGAAAATCATATAAAATGAATCCAAAATTATAGGAAAACATATGGATAAAAAGCCAAGTGAAACAGAAGTACTTGAAGCAGTTAGAAAGCTTATTTTATGGGCAGGTGATGATCCTGAAAGAGAGGGATTAGTTGAGACGCCTAAAAGAGTTGCTAAGGCCTACAAAGAGTTCTTTTCGGGTTATCACGAGGATCCATATGAAATTTTAAATAAAACTTTTGAAGAAGTTGAAGGTTACGATGATGCAGTTATTGTCAGAGATATCAGGGTAGAGTCTCATTGTGAGCATCATATGGTACCAATTATAGGTGTCGCACATGTTGGCTATATTCCAAATAATAGAGTGGTTGGAATAAGCAAACTGGCAAGACTTGTAGATGTATTTGGTAAAAGGTTACAAACACAAGAGACAATGACAGCACAGATTGCAGATACAATTAATGATGTTCTGCAACCAAAGGGTGTAGCAGTTGTTATTGATGCTAGTCATGGATGCATGAGCACAAGAGGTATACATAAAACTGAATCAAGCACTATTACTTCAAGAATGTTAGGTATATTTAGAGAAGATAATAAAGCAAGAGAAGAATTCATTAATTTAATTAATTCGCCTAAGAAATTTTAAATGAACTCGAGCAAGATACTGCTATCAAGTATCAGTCCATCAGTACCCATAATTCTTGCATCAGGCTCTGAGAGTAGAAGGGTTATGCTTGAAGATGCGGGCTTAGATTTCAATGTTTTTTCTTCGGATGTTGATGAAGATATTTTAAAACAAGAAATGGCTGGATTGCCTTTTGAAGAGCAAGTTGTAAAGCTAGCATCAGCAAAAGCTGAAGAAGTTAGTTTAAAAAATCAAGGACATATTGTTATTGGCGGTGATCAAATGTGTATTTGTGATAATACAATATTTGATAAACCTGGTTCTGAAGAAAAAGCAATTAAAAATCTACAGATACTGTCCGGAACTACCCACTATCAATATAGCGGTGTCTGCATTTATAAAAACGGTCAGTCATTATGGGAATATTTCGAAATCGTAGAAATGAATATGCATAAATTATCTGATGAAGAGATAAAAAATTATGTCAAGTTAGAAAATCCTATTTACGCAGCAGGTGCATATAAATTTGAATCAATGGGATGCAATTTATTTTCATCTGTAAATGGCTCCTCATATACAATAAGAGGAATGCCGCTTCTACCTTTACTAAGTAAATTAAGGGAAATGGGCGTAATTAACCTTGAACAAACTATCAATTAAATGAAAATCTTTAATACTCATTCAGGAAAAAAAGAGGAGTTCGTTCCCTTAGATCCCAAGCACATTAAAATTTATGCATGTGGACCAACTGTCTATAACTATGCTCATATTGGAAATGCAAGAATGGCAGTGGTTTTCGATACTTTAGTTAGGGTCTTAAGAGATATTTATCCAAAAGTTACTTATGTATCAAATATTACTGACATTGATGACAAAATTATTGATGCTGCAAATGAGCTAAATGTCCCTATAGAAGAAATAACTCATAAATATACAACTATCTATAATAATGATATGTCTAAGCTTTTAGTAATGGCGCCAGATATTCAACCAAAAGCTACAGAATATATTCCAGAAATGATAGCTCTTATTTGCGACTTAATTGATAAAAATCATGCTTATGAAAAAGATGGACATGTTTTATTTCATGTGCCTTCTTACGAAAATTATGGAAGTCTTTCAAAAAGAAATCGCGAAGAGCAAATAGCTGGAAGCAGAGTTGAAATAGCTCCATTTAAAAAAGATCCTGCTGATTTTGTTTTATGGAAGCCAAGTAATGAAAAACAACCTGGTTGGGATTCACCATGGGGGCTTGGAAGACCTGGCTGGCATACAGAGTGTTCAGCAATGTCTGAAAAAACTCTTGGGTTGCCTTTTGATATCCATGGTGGTGGACGAGATTTAACATTTCCTCATCATGAAAATGAGATTGCCCAAAGTTGTTGTTCATCTGCTGATATCAGTAATCCAAAATCTTATGTAAATTATTGGATGCACAATGGTTTTGTTACTGTGAATGGTGAAAAAATGTCTAAGTCATTAGGTAATATTTCTCTTGTAAAAGATTTAATAGATATTAATCATGGAGAAGTTATTAGGTTGGCATTGCTATCATCACATTACAGACAAGCTCTTGATTGGAATGATAATGTTATTCATCAATCAAAAATACTTCTAGATAAGTTATATAACGTGCTAAATGAAATGAAAGACATTAATTCATTAGAGGATAAAGATTTATCAAATGAATTTGTATCTCCTTTATTTGATGACCTTAATACTCCAGGTTTAATTGCAAATCTTAATAAGCTAATAAAAGACTATCATTCTGCCTCTGAAAAGGAATTACCAATTTTCAAGGCCAATTTGACAAGAGCAATCAATTTAATTGGAGTTTGTCAGTCAAGTTATGAAGATTGGACTGCACAAAAAAATGAAAATGTAGATATAGAAAAAATTAATAATCTTATCGAAGAAAGATTAGAAGCTAAAAAAATTAAAGACTTTATAAGAGCTGACCAAATTAGACAAGATCTATTAGATATGGATATTGAGATTAAAGATAGTCAAGAAGGAACTGAATGGAGTGTAAAGCAATGATTCCTGAAAAGTCCCCAAATTACGATCTTCCTGATTCATATGAAAATATCGAAAAAACTTTGATTACAGCTGATCAAATTCTTTCAGATGCTGTAAAAAATTCAAAAACCCTTTTTCATTCACCGACTGTCTCATCCTTGGAGGATTCAAAAATAGTATCCCGTGTGATGGTTTTAAGAGAATTTGATCTTAAAAAAAGATT
>CACJBC010000031.1 GCA_902591565.1 uncultured SAR86 cluster bacterium
CGATAGGTCCTAAAAATGATAAATATTTTGAATTTATAGTTTTTGGCTCGTAATTTGAAAAACTTATTCCCGGCGAAGGTCTTGCACTATTTGAAAGAATTAAACTTGAGTTGAATGATGGAGACCACCACCTGGATGTTCTACCTATAGTAAAAACATGATTATTAAAATAATAGGATAGATAACTTTCATCGAATCTTAAATCATCGCTTAATGCTTGAAGTGATATCTTATATGAAAAATTATCACCAACTTTTGCAGAGCTAAGATAAAGATGAGAATCAGCTGTTAGTCTTTTACCAAAATCTTGAAAATAAATTTCAGGCCTTTTAGATTGAAAACCAATAATATTTTTTTGTGTATATAAATTTTTAGTTAACTCTTTTTTTACAGAATTTACTGTAACCATGCACTCTCGATTTAGAGTTGATTGATCTATATTTGCTAGTACTTTATTGAGCAAAATAATATTTAATGGAAAGGCTGATATTGGTGGAACCTCTATGCCACATAATCTTAATTGCTCAACTTCCAATTGAATAATTTCGCTTTCTACAGAATACCAAGGATCAGCATCAACAACGTTTGGAGAAAGCAGAAATAAAATAATGAATAATTGTCTAATAAATTTCTTCAAGGAGTACTCTAATTAGTTATTTGTTGAAAGCATTATAAATCGAAAGTGCGGTAGTTTGATTGATACCATGAACAGATTTGATCTCATCAAGAGTTAGAGTTTTTATCTTTTTAAGGCTTTTAAATTCATTGATTAATATTTTTTTTGTTTTTTCTCCAACACCTCTTATGGTATCTAGTTCAGAATACTTTATAGTTTTTTGCTTTTTCTTACGTTGCGCTTGAATAGCAAAGCGATGAGCTTCATCTCTCATCTCTTGTAATAATAAATAAGCACTTGATTTATTATCAATTTCTAATATTCCTTTATTAGATAATATTGTTTCAGTAGCTTTAACTCTTCCCTTGCCTTTGACAATAGATAAAACGTTAATATTTTTATAGTTTGAATTTGATAAAAGATTTTGAATTACATTTAACTGGTTGGTTCCGCCATCGATAAGAATTAAATCTGGAATAGCATTTTCATTTCCATACCTTTTCATTCTTCGCTTAAGAGTATGTTTAAGAGATCCTGTATCATTTCCTGCCAAATCTGACGGAATATTAAACGATCTATAAGATTTTTTTTCAGGTCCGTTACTATTAAACACCACACATGAAGTAACTGCATGGCTTCCAGATATATGACTCACATCATAGGTTTCTACTAGACTTAGTGAATTAACACCAATCATAGATTTTAGCTGGTCAAATGCAAAGTTATATTTGTCTGATTTGCTAATATGATTTTCTATCACCTGCTTAGCATTGAGTTTGCATAAGTTATAAATAGGCCTAATAGTCTTGGTTGGAGATTGTGTAATTCTTGTACTTTTATTAAATTTCTTTTTTATTACTTCTGTTATTAGCTCTTTAGAATCAAGGATATCGGTACATATTATTTTTTTTGGAATATTTAATTGATTATCATAAAAACCCAATATTGCTGTTTGATATATCTCCTCTTTTGATGCAAATAGAGCCTGTTTAATTAAATGCGTTTTAGTTCCACGTATTTTGCCATTTCTAACAACAATAATAGAAATTCCAATATATGCATCTTTGTGAGCAACAGCAAATATATCTAGATCAATAGCTTTGGTAACCACTGATTGCTCCTCTCGAAGAAGGTTTAATCTTTTAAGTTTATCTCTTATTTCAGCTGCCTTTTCATAGTCTAAATCACTAGCAGCCCTCTTAATATCATTATTTAAGCGGTTTATTGTTTGAGTATCTGAGGATGACAAATATGACTTTGCAGATTGAATATCTTCAAAATAATCAGTCTTAGCGACTTTATTAACGCAAGGTGCCGAACATCGTTTCATTTGATATTCAATACAAGGTCTTGATCTATTAGCATAAGTAGAGTCGTTGCAATTTCTGATTTTAAAAATTTTCTGAATTTCTTTAATAGACTTCTTTACTGCACCTGAACTAACAAAGGGTCCAAAATAATTTGCATCTACAGCCTTTCTTGTTCTTTTTAAATAGATTCCGGGAAATTCATGATTTAAAGAAAAATATATGTAAGGATAGGTTTTATCATCTCTTAATAAAATATTAAATTTTGGTTTATTTTCTTTAATTAAGGTTTGCTCAAGCAAAAGTGCTTCTACTTCATTTTTCGTCGTAAAGGTTTCAATATGGTCT
This sequence comes from uncultured SAR86 cluster bacterium, assembly GCA_902591565.1. Lineage (GTDB taxonomy): Bacteria > Pseudomonadota > Gammaproteobacteria > Magnimaribacterales > D2472 > SCGC-AAA076-P13. The sequence continues at coordinate 2,272 of CACJBC010000031.1, forward strand.
GTAAGAAATTTAATTTGTGAGGTTTTTCTATCTTTATAAGAACTACCAAAATAACTAGACACCCTTTTTTTTAGATTTTTTGCTTTACCTATATAAATTATTTCTTTTTTGCAAAAAAATTTATATACCCCAGGTGTTGTCGGTATTCTTTTTAAATTAACCGCCATTTTGATCTAGGTATTTTTTAGCAAAAATCTTACCA
>CACJBC010000032.1 GCA_902591565.1 uncultured SAR86 cluster bacterium
TAATTTATATGCTGTTATATCCCAAAATAGTGCATCAGAATCTGGATCAACAACGCCAGTTTCTGGATCAATTAGGTCTATATCTAAACCGTTACCTAAATAAGATCCGACTGCATCGGTATAGCTAGAATTTCTAGGAATGTATGGTGAATTAACAGTAATCAAGTTGGGTGCTCTATATGTTGTTGATGCAGAGCCTCTTAATGACAATCTTTCATTTACAACATAACCTAATGCAAGTTTGCCTACAGTAGCAGCATCAATATCAGAAAAGGATTCGTGTCTTAAAGCTACTTGTGCGTCAAGGTTATCACTAACTGGAACTTGCAGCTCCATAAATAATGATGAGGTTGTTCTCTCTCCACTAGAATCAGGCTGAGGGCTAGACATAGCTACCGCTGAGTTAAATGGAAATGTGCCTTCTATTGAACCATATAACTGCTCGTCAGCCTTACCTCTGTCAGTATAAGTTGGTGTTATGTCTGCACTACAAACTGGTTCAACAGTATAAGTTATGGAATTAGTTGTAGCATCATAAGCAGCTCCTTCACCAGCTGTACAAACAGTTTGATCATAGAACTGAATAGTTCCGTCAAGTCTGTCATCTAAGTCATCATCAAAAGTTTCTTCTCTAATTTCAAAGCCAATCAACATAGCAATTGGACCAGCACCAATATCTCCAATATCATTATTAGTCATTTTAAAGTCAATCATGCTAAGAGTTGTTTCTTGAGCTCTTTTAACATCAATAAGAGCTTGTTCCAGATTCATGCCTTCCATGCCACCTGCAAACAAATTAATTGCACTCTCATCAGTTTTAGCTAAACCCCAATCAAGAAGATCCATTGCCACTCTGCCTGCAGTAGTGTCATCAGATGTTGCTTTTGAGTATAGAACTGCTCCTTCCCAATCCCATTCATTAAATGTTCCTCTCATACCATGCAGTAATCTAATTGTTTCTAACTCAGTTGTGTTAGTTCTTAAATTTGGAAAACGAAAGTAATATGCCGCCATTGGACTATATGTATTATATGAGTCATTAAATAAGTCACCAGAGCCTGAAGTAGTTCCATCACCATTAGCGCAATTGGTAGGAGATTCTGTATATGTATTATTTGACGAAAAAGTATCTTCATGACAAGCCATATAATAATCAAATAAACGACTCAAATAATAATTTTCTTCAGGTATTATTAAAGATTGGGTCTTACTTACTGCTTTTGTACCTAATGTAGAAGAACCATAAAGCTGTCTTGTATTTTCAGCAGAGTAATAACCAATTTCTGAAAATGTTTCATATCCCATAAACTCACTATTAATGTAGACGAAAAAATTATGTCTTTCTTTAGCAGAATAAGCCTGTCTATAAAAATTGTAATTCATTCTATTTGTAGAGGTTGAGTCCTCAATACAGAGATCCAAAGGTGAAACGCCTGCTCCATCAGGACCAATGTTTATTGCAGAGGAGGCATCACATTTAGATCTTCTATCGTATTGAATTGGAGTGCCATCTGGATCAAGCATGTCTGCAAGATAAGCATCAATGTTGATAGGGTACATTGTCCAAGCTGTTTCATGACCATCTAATGGTATCCATGAGCCCCAAGGAGTCTGTGAGCCTGCATTTGTCATGGTGTTATAAGTGCTGTCGCTACTATAATCATAGCCTCCAGGAATTAAATTATAAGATGGCACATAGTCTTTTAAATGGTCTGTTTTAGCAGCCAACCATCTAGGATCTTCATATGCAAATTTAGCTCCACCGTCATAGTAAGTGTATGAAGCATTTATATTTGTAACACCGTCAGCTAAATCTTTTCCAAATGTTACATTTAACTGTGCATTTTCATCAGCAAAGTGATCAAATGCTGAAAATTTAGTTCTAACAGTAAGGCCATCGTAATCATTCTTTAAAACAGTATTTACAACACCTGCTACTGCATCAGCACCATAAACAGCAGAGGCACCGTCTCTTAAAACTTCTAATCTTTGTACACTTCCTATAGGAATTTCATTAGCATTTACAGACTTAACAGGTACAACTGAACCACCAACAAAATCGGTATTATAACCAGCAGTATTTACCATTCTTCTTCCATTAAGAAGAGTCAATGTATTACCTACTCCAAAATTTCTTAAATTAAAACCAGATACATCACCCCTTGCACTAAAAACAGTATCAGATTCATCTTCAGCTAAAGTATTTTCACCTTGAGAAACGATAGATTCTATTAGCTCGCCTCCTGATTCAATACCCATATCATCAATTTCTTCACTTGTGATGACACTTACTGGAAGCAAACCAGTA
>CACJBC010000033.1 GCA_902591565.1 uncultured SAR86 cluster bacterium
TCTGGATTCATCCCTAAACACATAGAACAACCAGGGTCTCTCCACACAAACCCTGCTTTTTCAAAAATTTTATTCAATCCCTCAGATTCAGCCTGTTCTTTGACAAGACCTGATCCTGGGACAACAATAGCTTCAATAATATCTTCTGAAACTTTTTTTCCATCCACAACCTTTGCTGCATCTCTAAGATCTTCGATTCTTGAATTTGTACATGAGCCTATAAAAACTCTGTCAAATTTTAAATCAGTAACTTTTTGATTTTCTTCTATGCCCATATATTTTTTTGCTAGTTCAAAATTTCTCTTATTTTCATCATCAACTAAATCTAAATTAGGAATTTCTTGATCAAAATCGACAACCATTTCTGGTGACGTCCCCCAAGTTATCTGAGGCTTAATTAGAGATACATCTATTTCTATTTCTTTATCAAAAGAAGCATCATTATCGGAAACAAGGGACGTCCAATGAGACATAGCATCTTGAAACTCTTCTTCTGATAATTGACTATGATCCTTAACGTAGTTAAAGGTTGTTGCATCTGGAGCAATTAATCCAACCTTTGCTCCGGCTTCGATAGACATATTACATATTGTCATTCTCGCTTCCATAGATATGCTGTCAATATATGATCCGGCAAATTCTATTGCATGACCGTTACCTCCAGCAGTTCCTATTGTTCTAATTAAAAATAGAACAATATCTTTTGAAGTCACCCCTTCTTGTGGCTCGCCATTAAAGTTAACTCTCATATTTTTAAGTTTTGAAACTTTTAATGTTTGGGTTGCAAGAACATGTTCAACCTCAGAAGTACCTATGCCCATAGCTAAACATCCAAATGCACCATGTGTTGATGTGTGAGAGTCTCCACAAACTATTGTCATCCCAGGTAATGTATAACCAAGCTCAGGACCAATAACATGAACGATTCCTTGATTGATTGATGTTATATCAAATTGCTTAATACCAAACTTATTACAATTTTTATCAAGCTCTGTTACCTGTATTTTTGAAATCTCATCTTTTATGTTTTCTGTTTTAAAAGAGTCTCCCCTTTCAGTGGGAACATTATGATCTGGAGTAGCAATATTCGCATTCAATCTCCATGGCGATAAGCCTTTTTTAGAAAGTCCCTCAAAAGCTTGAGGGGATGTAACTTCATGAAGATACTGTCTATCAATATATAATAAAGATTCCGATGAATCTAGAGTGGTTATATGATGCTCTTTCCAAAGCTTGTCGTATAAAGTCTTTGGCATCTTACTTGGTAAAAGGTAATTGTTGATCAACCTCACCGCATTGAGCACGGTTTCTCAAAAGATGGTCCATGATTACAAGATTCACCATTGCCTCTGCAATAGGAACTGCTCTGATGCCAACGCATGGGTCATGTCTTCCAGTAACTTCAATATCTACTTCGTTGCCATTTTTATCGACAGTTTTTCCTTTTTTCTTAATACTTGAAGTTGGCTTAATTAAAAAATCTAAATCTATATTGTCGCCGTTTGAAATACCTCCAAGTATTCCACCTGCATTATTGGATGCAAATCCGTCAGATCTAATTTCATCGCGTATCTCAGAGCCTTTTAGATTAAGAATATTTTCTGCATTTCCAATTGAAACAGATTTAACAGCATTAATACTCATAATTGCTTTAGCAAGATCTGCATTCAATTTATCAAAAACAGGCTCTCCTAATCCAACTGGACAATTTTCAACACAAACTCCAAGTTTTGCTCCAACAGAATTACCTTCAGCAATTAGTTCTTCAAACATCTTATTTAAATCACCAATTTTAGATAAATCTGCAAAGAAGTATTTGTTTTCATTTGCAGAGCTTGGGTTAATTGAATCAGCTGAAACATTACCTATTTGTGATACATATCCTGTCGTTTTAACTCCATATCTAGCTAGGTATTTCTTTGCTATGGCACCTGCAGCAACTCTCATAGCAGTTTCTCTGGCACTTGATCTACCTCCGCCTCTATAATCTCTATGACCATATTTTGCTTGATAGGTTATATCTGCATGATTTGGCCTAAAAGAATCTTTAATATTTGAGTAATCTTTAGATTGTTGATCTTTGTTAAAAATTAATAAGCTTATTGGTGTTCCGAGTGTTTTTCCTTCAAAAACTCCTGATAATATTTGCACCGCATCATCTTCTTTTC
>CACJBC010000034.1 GCA_902591565.1 uncultured SAR86 cluster bacterium
AACGGCAATGTCAGGTGCAGTTGGTACCGGCAATATTGGTGGAGTCGCATTAGCTATATGGACTGGAGGTCCTGCAGCCATTTTTTGGATGTGGATTACAGCAATATTCGGAATGACTACTAAATTTGTTGAAGTTACATTGGGTCACAAATATAGAACTACATTAGAAGATGGATCTGTATCTGGAGGACCAATGTACTATATTGAACATGCTCTTAATATGAAATGGGTTGCTATTTTATTTGCATTCTTAATGATGATTACTGCTATAGGCTCAGGAAATATGCCGCAAATCAATAACATAGCACTAGTTATGAATACTGAATTTTCTGTTCCAAAATTATTTACTGGTTTATTTTTAGGTACATTACTTTGGATAATTATTATTGGTGGTATTAAAAGAATTGCATCTGTTGCAAGCAAAATTATACCAATAATGGGCTTAATCTATTTTGGAGGTGCTTTAATAGTACTTGCTGAAAATTATAATAATATTATCCCTTCACTCAATGCAATATTTGCACAAGTTTTTACTGGATCTGCGGCAGTTGGTGGTTTTTTAGGCGCTAGTTTTGCAATGAGCTTAAAATATGGTGTTGCAAGAGGTTTGTATTCCAATGAAGCAGGTCAGGGCTCATCTCCAATCGCTCATGCTTCATCTAAAAATAAATCCATTGATCAGGGAGTGATATCAATCTTAGAGCCATTTATTGATACTATTGTAGTTTGCACTGTTACTGCATTAGTTATCTTGTCAAGTGGAGTTTGGACACAAAAATTTGATACCAATTTCTCTAAGACAGATATGATTATTCTTGAGGGAATCTATAGCGATGAAAAAAACAGCGATGGATCTTTTATTTATCCTTATGATATAGATGAATTAACTAATTACGTTCAGTCAATTGATTCAGACGTTAATGAATTTTCAGGTACTATAAATGTAGTTGACGGTAAGATGATAACAGAGAATATTACAGTACTTCACTCTAGATCTATAGCTGAAAATATATCGGTTAAAATGAATGGTAGCAATAATCCATATAATGGAGAAATAAATGTCCTCAACGGAAAAGTTTCTGGGTCTTTAAAGTTTGAAGGTAAGTCTTTAGTTAGCTCAGCCGAATTAACTGCAAAAGCATTTTCTCAAGGTTTATTTGGGTCTTTTGGTGGAAAATTAGTAGCCATAGCATTGCTTTTGTTTGCTTTTTCAACAGCTATTACTTGGTGTTATTACGGTGATAGATCAACTGCATATATATTTGGTGAAAGAGGTGTTATTTGGTATAGAAATTTATATGTTCTATGTTTTGTACTTGCTGCTATTATCGATACTACCATTGTTTGGAATATCGCATATGTTGTCGTAGCCTTAGTTTCAATTCCAAATTTAATTGCTTTATTTGTCCTAAGAAAGGAAATGAAGGATTTAACTAAAGAATTTTCAATCAATAATTATTAGATTTCATGTAGTTATCATTCTATGTCAAAAAAATTTTTAGCAGTTGTTATTTTTTGTATTAGTTCTTGTAATGATGGAATAAGCACAGTTACGACGAATAATACCGGCTCTTTAATAAATCCTGTTATTAACAATTTTTCCTCTAATCAATATAATCCAGCACCAAACGAATCTTTTCAAATTAGTTGGTCAGCAAATGCTATTTCATGTTCTGCATCAGGTGATTGGACAGGTGAAAAAGACATTTCAGGGAATGAAAATTTATCCTTTTCTACTAATGGAACGTATGAACTAGTTTTAAATTGTTACGGTCAAGAGGGAACAATAACAGCTCGAAGTAGTATATCTATCTATGTATCACAAAGTGGAGCTTATGAATCATACTGTAAAACACCAAGCCAAGACTCAAATGAGTATTGGATTGAACAATTTAACAATCCAAGGTTAGATTCTGATGTATTTAGTTATCAAATAGGTAACGGTTTTTTTGCCGGTGGACAATGGATTAGTGGTTGGGGAAATAATGAACCTCAATATTATACG